>JABJKT010000023.1 GCA_018660225.1 Kordiimonadaceae bacterium | reverse complement strand
CGGCGGTTTTTGCAGTTTTATCATTCACAACAATCTGTAATATCTTGCCTTCGCCGTGCGTGGTGTTATAGCCAACAAATTCTGTTGCACCGAATTCTTCCCGTGCTTCAAACCATACGGTTTCAGTTGCAGTAGAACCGGAGCCTTTCCAGGCGGCTCTTGCTTCGGTTTTTTGTTTATCCATAGCCGCGTTGAAACCATCTTCATCGACGGTAAGGTCTTTGGCTCTAAGTGCATCCTGCGTTAAATCAAGCGGGAAGCCGTATGTATCATAAAGTTTAAAGGCGACGCCACCATCAAGAACTTTATTTTGTCCAAGGTTCGCCACCACTTCATCAAGCAGACGAATACCACGGTCGAGTGTCTTACGAAAACGTCTTTCTTCAAGCAGCAAAGTTTCAGTAACCAGTGCTTGCGCACGGACAAGTTCAGGGAAAGCCTGCCCCATTTCACCGACAAGCGCCGGAACTAGTTGGTGCATAAGCGGCTCAGCGCAGCCAATCATTTGTGCATGACGCATGGCACGGCGCATAATCCGGCGAAGTACATAACCCCTGCCCTCGTTGGAAGGCAATACACCGTCAGCAATTAAGAAAGATGTGGAACGAAGATGATCCGCTATTACTCTAAGTGATGTGTTCTGATCCCCAAATGGCTCAACACCACTGTGCTCTGCGGAAGCAACGATCAGTTTTTTAAAAAGATCCGTTTCATAATTATCATATTGGCCCTGCATAACGGCGGCGATACGCTCAAGCCCCATACCTGTATCAATTGCTGGTTTTGGAAGATCTATTCTTGTGCCGTCCGCTTGTTGTTCGAACTGCATGAATACCAAGTTCCAAATCTCAACAAATCTATCGCCATCTTCATCAGGGCTTCCGGGCGGTCCGCCCCAAACTTCTTCGCCGTGGTCATAAAAAATTTCAGAGCAAGGACCACAAGGACCAGTCGGTCCCATTGACCAAAAATTATCAGACGTAGCAATGCGGATAATTTTTTCATCCGCTAAACCGCTGATTTTTTTCCATAAATCAAAAGCATCATCATCATCATGATAGACTGTGACCAAAAATTTATCGGCATCAAGGCCATAAACTTTGGTGAGTAGTTCCCATGCTTGATAAATGGCCTGTTCTTTAAAATAATCACCAAAAGAAAAATTACCGAGCATCTCAAAAAATGTATGATGACGGGCCGTATAGCCCACATTATCTAAATCATTATGCTTACCACCCGCGCGTACACATTTCTGGCTTGATACCGCGCGCTCATAAGGGCGGGTTTCCATACCGGTAAATACATTCTTGAAGGGCACCATCCCCGCATTAACAAACATTAGTGTCGGATCATTATCCGGAACGAGCGGACTGCTCGCGACAATTTCATGACCTGCGTCTTTAAAATAGTTTAAAAAAGCGCTGCGAATTTCATTGGTGCTTTTCATCTTTGATCCATTAATCGTTTAACTATATGTTTTATCACATATTACGAGTTTATTTTCAAAGCCTTTTACACCTCAATTTGTTGTAAATTCAATCTGAAACAAAAAAAGGTACCGGCTAAAAACCGGTACCTGTCAAAAGTTTGCTGGGATAGTAGGTAAAACTATTCCTGATCGGACTCCGCATCCGTTTCTCTAACCGCGCCTTCTTTAAGCATTACATCATCAAGAATACCGGCATTAACACGAACCGCATTTTCAATTTCTTCCGCCACATCGGGGTTATCTGTAAGAAAACGCTTAGAATTTTCACGGCCCTGACCAATACGTTGACTGTCATATGAATACCAAGAGCCTGATTTTTCAACAATATTCGCCTTAACACCAAGGTCAACAAGTTCACCCATTTTGGAAATACCCTTGCCGTACATAATATCAAATTCAACCACTTTAAAAGGTGGGGCCACTTTGTTTTTAACCACTTTAACACGCGTCTGGTTACCGACAATTTCGTCTTTTTCCTTAATAGCACCAATGCGGCGAATATCAATTCGAACCGAAGAATAAAATTTGAGCGCGTTACCGCCCGTTGTCACTTCTGGGCTACCATACATCACACCAATTTTCATGCGGATCTGGTTGATAAAAATAACCATACATTTTGATTTAGAAATAGAACCCGTAAGTTTTCGAAGAGCCTGGCTCATCAAGCGAGCCTGAAGTCCCACATGAGTATCACCCATTTCGCCCTCAAGTTCCGCCCGCGGCGTTAGTGCTGCAACACTATCAATTACCAAAACATCAATAGCACCGGAGCGCACAAGCGTATCGGTAATTTCAAGCGCCTGTTCACCGGTATCGGGCTGTGAAATAAGCAGCTCATCCAAATCAATACCAAGCTTGCCAGCATAAACCGGATCAAGCGCATGTTCCGCATCAATGAATGCGGCCGTTCCGCCTGCCTTTTGTACTTCCGCAGCAACATGAAGCGCTAGCGTGGTTTTACCAGAGCTTTCAGGGCCATAAATTTCAATAACCCTTCCTTTTGGAAGGCCACCTATACCGAGCGCTATATCAAGGCCAATGGACCCCGTTGAAACAGAATCAACATCCACAGCGGCGTTTTGCCCCAGTTTCATAATTGAGCCTTTACCAAAAGCGCGCTCAATTTGTCCAAGAGCTGCGTCTAACGCTTTTTGCTTATCCATATTATCCCGTTCAACCAGTTTTAAATTTGATGATGTCATTTTTATGTCTCCTTTGTATCCCATAACCTGTTGTAACTTGTAAACACACTATATGTACCTAGTTTGTTCTCATTTGTAAAGAACTTTATAAATACTTGAATATAAAGGATTTTATTGATTATATTTATTTTTTGTTCTTTTTATATAGGAACAAAAGAACATATTGGAAGTGATTCATATCTTTAAAAAAAAGAATCACATATTACAAACTGACGAAGAACAACCATTTACTTCTCGAGCACTTCTTTTACCTGTTCTGCAAGTTGTTTCAAACTGAATGGCTTAGAAAGAAAATTAAAATCCTTGTCCATGATATTATCATCAAGCGCATCTTCTGCCTAACCGGAAATAAAAATTACTTTAAGACTTTTATCGGTTTCTCTGATTTTCTTGACCAGACTGGGCCCGTCCATTTGTGGCATCATTACATCACTAATTAAAAGATCAATAGTCGCCTCTGTTTCCTCAAGAACTTTAAGTGCGGATACACCACTATCCGCTTCGTAAACGGTATAGCCTTTATTCTTGAGAGCGCGCGACGCAAACATACGAACAGCATCTTCATCCTCAACAAGTAATATGGTGCTGCTTCCTGTAAGATCAAGCGCTTTCTCTTTTGGTTTAATGATGTCCGCTGCACTTTCAATTGCTTCCACATCACCTTCAATATAACGCGGTAGATATATTTTAAATGATGTGCCGACACCAACTTCACTTTCAGGAAATACATAACCATTGGTTTGTTTAATAATGCCGTAAACCGTAGAAAGGCCTAGCCCCGTCCCTTTGCCTACATCCTTAGTACTGAAAAATGGTTCAAACACTTTTTCAAGATGCTTTTTCTCGATACCGGTACCATTATCAACAACTTCCAGAAGCACATAATCTCCCTTGGGGAAAATTGGATATTGCTTGGTTACTTTCAACGATTCTTCTGCACTTATATTAAGGGTCTTAATCTCTAGCTTACCGCCACTCGGCATCGCATCACGGGCATTAACACAAAGGTTGATAATAACCTGTTCAAGCTGCCCTTGATCAACCCTGACCGGGTCTATATCACGCCCATGGTTCATATCAAGTTCGATATTACTACCGATCACACTAGCTTCAAGCGCATCACTAATAGTGTTCTTATTTGAAATATCTAAATTCAACGGTGATTTAGGATCACCGAATTCGTATTTATCAAATAAATTTTTTGCCGCCTTATTAGCATAAACCACATCGCCGCCTGGGGATGTCATTAGCATAGCCACACCAACATTTTCATTTTGGATAGCAATAGAATTTGTTGAATTGGGTAATCCAGTTGATTTTACTTTTCCCAGTAACATCAACAAAATAATAATAGTGACGAAAAGTATAGCCGCCCCGGCAAAATAACCGTATGAGCTATCAACGTCCAATAATGGATCCGGTCAGGTAAACCGTAGTGAAAGTATTGATCTAATTGTTGCCGCAGTCGTCACCCAAAAGTTGCCTAACGGTAATATGGTTATTCAAGGTCGGCAGGAAGTGCGCGTTAATTTCGAAGTTCGAGAAATGACTATTATGGGCGTGATCCGTCCAGAAGATATCAGCTCAACCAATACAATCGAGCATACACAAATAGCCGAAGCCCGAATTTCATATGGTGGCCGCGGCCAGTTAACAGACTTCCAACAACCCCGTTACGGAAGTCAATTATTTGATATCATATTCCCGTTCTAATCTGGATATGAAACATTTTAAATCTTACGATATTGTGTCCGGTTAAAGACAAACATCTATAACCAATGTTCCTGCACAATCAAAAAGGGCTGTAACAAAAAGTTACAGCCCTTTTCCTATTCTCTAATATTTTGGATTTAACCGTCCCGGTGTACTTTTTCGTAATTCTCGTGTTTTTCCTGGGACTCAATAGTCATTGTCGCTATGGGACGCGCCTCTAATCTTTTAAGGCTTATTTGTTCCCCACTCACCTCGCAATAGCCATAATCTTTTTCTTCAATTCTTTTTATTGCTGCATCTATTTTCATTACAAGTTTGCGTTGGCGATCGCGTGTTCTCAGCTCAACCGACCAATCGGTTTCCGCAGATGCACGGTCCGCTATATCCGGTTCTTTAAGACTATCTTCCTGAAGGTGTGATAATGTTTCACGAGAATCGATAATAATCGATTCTTTCCATTCAGTAAGTTTAACGCGAAAATATTCCAACTGCTGTTCATTCATAAACTCTTCTGTTTCAGAAGGTTCATATCCATTTGGCAATTCCACTGACATTGTTACCTCGACTTATTAATAGTTACAAAAAGTGGTGCCAACCTACTTAAGTCGACTGCAAATTTCAAGTTCTTTTATTAAAGTTATCAATGAAGTTTTTTAAATGTTAAAAATGAAGTTCTCTAACCAATCATTTCCAGCTTGGCAAGTTCAACCTTAGCCCGCAGTTCAATATCGTTTATTATCTCAATAAGGGCAGGATCAATATTTTTTTCACGTTGCTGCGCAAGCGCTTTAACGATGTCACTCAAACGCTTTTTTGATATTTGACCGAGCAACAAACCATGACGAATCGCTTCAAGATGTTCGATATGGGTCCAGGGTCTGCCCCTATCATGCAAGCTGCATTTGCAGGGGTAGAGAGCTGGTTCTTTACGGTAACTATTCCGTGGTGGTCTTTTGGAGAAAGAGTACCTAAATGGCGCCAAAACGCCCTAATATTCGCCAAATCTGATGATCAGCTCTGGCCTGATTATTTGGAGGAATGCAGCGCTGATTTTAAGAAATGGCTTAAATCAAAGAAGAAGAAATAATTATTTCTTGTTACTAAATTTCTGCACAGATAGCTCGAGGCCCTTTTTAATCTCTGCGCCAATATCGCCGCCGTCGCCTTCAATTCTTTCACGGATAACAACACGCATGGCATCAAGATGGGCCTTGATAATTTCCACGTGACTGTCAGATAGTCCAGCGCCGGCAGCTGTAAAGTTGTAAAGCCCTTCGGCGAAATCGGTGATCAATTGGTAGCCAAATGTACCGCCCTGCCCCTTCATGTCATGAGCAATTGAGTTAATACGTTCGAAATATCCTTTGCGGCCGACCTCATCATCAACACAGCGGCGATGAACTTCAAACAGTTCATCAATGATTGTCATTACCCAGTCCGGATACTCTTCTGACATTTCATTTAGTGCTTCTTCAGCCTCAGAAAGTAAACCTTCATCAAATTCGATCACAGCGTTAGCATCAAGACCTAATCCTGCGGATTTTTCTTTAAGCTTGTTTTTGCTACGGTAAAAACGGACCTTTACACCTGGTTTAGACATTTACGATCTCCACTTCCGGACTATCATAGGTATACACCCTTCTATCATCACCACTAATGGGAATTTCCTGTCTGCGCCTATCGGGGCCGAAATAAGAATTAGTGTGGACAAACTGGCGTGGTTTAAAAATGACCGATTGTAATTTATCTGCAATAGAATTTACCGAAAATGGTTTTGACATAAATTCTGTCACGCCCATCTCCCTTGCTTCATGCACCCTTTTAGGCTCAGAGTACCCCGTTAACATAACAAATGGCTTAAAGCGGTCTTTACTATCTTTATGGCGACGTATCCAGCGAAGCAGCATCAAACCGTTTACCGGGCTCATTTCCCAATCGCAAACGATAATATCAACGGACATCATCCCCGCTTTCATCGGGTTTTCCTCAACGAGCTTTATAAACTCAATCGCTTCAGAACCATCATCAACCGACCGTACAGACTGTACGCCAAGAATTCTAATGCTGTTGACCAACAATGACCTGATAAAAGGACTGTCCTCGACGACAAGTACACTAATTCTGCTTAAATCAATCCCGCTCATAAATAAACCCTATTATTCAAATTAATTATTACTGTTTTTTGTATAAGACCCCAATATGGTAAATAAAATATAAATTATTGTTAAAAATTATTTTTACGGCACATAATTCCATATAAACAGTTATTATCCATGCATGCACGGTAAAAAGAAATCAGATACCCTTGCGATCAAGTTATTGCCCTGATATATATAAAGTAGTTAAGTATTATCAAATAGTGGAATGGGCATATGAGTGACAAAAACAGTGCTAAAACCAGACAAGTGGTTACGGCACATCCATCATCTTTGAAGCATTCCAACTCTAATAAAGTTGAAACAAATTCACTTTGGTCAAAAATAGTTAGAAATTGGCCCATTACCATTGCATCAATTGTCAGCATTTCATGGATTACTCTGTGCAGTTATTATCTGCTTTATTCAGCGCCTGAAATCCAGAATATGTCAATAATAGAGCTTTCAACAATTGCCTCGGCTACCGCACTTCCCCTTGTGATGATCTGGATCATTTGCCTTGTTCTAATTCGGATTAATCCGATTGAGGATAATTATCGTTCCCGTGAAAAGGGTTTAGATCAGCTTCTTAATCCCGTTGAAATCACACAGGACCGCATTGTTAAAATAATCGAAAATTTAAAATTGGAAATTGCGAGCATCGAGCAAGCCGGCGATATAGCAACGGACCGCTTCAAAATTCTTGAAGATAGTTTTAAAGAGCAAGTATCAGAACTCTATAATGCGACAATGGATGCTGATGAAAAATCACTTTCCATTAAAAATAATCTTGCCGGTGAAAGAGACGCGATAACGCTGCTTGTTAACGATATTGAGAAGCATAGTGATAAAATATCAATCCAGTTTAAACAATTTAAAGAAGACACCATTTCAGCAAATCTGGAAACAAAAAAGCAATCAGAGTTTCTAAATAATGAAATGAGTTTTCAAAATAAGACACTTGAAAGCCGCAGCAAACAAATAGAAGACAATTTAGAGAGCATGGCTACACGTCTCAATAAAATTACCGATGACATTTCCGATAAGTCAAATCACTCTTATCATCATTTAAGCGAAATCATAGATGGTTTTGATGAACGAAGGGCTGTGCTCAATAATTTCATGACGACGATGATGGATGAAGTAAACACCATCTGTGACAAGCTTGATAAGCAGGCGAACACTGTTAATGATTTGAGCGGTCAATCTGCAAAAACCAGTGAAGAAATTACCAAAAGCATCAAAAAGCAAGCTGAGCAACTTTCAAAAATCGCTGATAAGACTATGAAAGATTTAAATGCCAGCAGCCAGGCCATTGAAGATCAGACGAAGAATATGGGTGATTCCATCAGTGAAGCAACCGAGCATAGTAAAATAAACATCGCCAAAGCCAGTGATTATTTCACGGAAAAAGCAAATGATCTGAATAGAATTTCAAGTGATCTAGAAACAAACATCAAACAAAATTTTGATGAAATTACAGACACGATCACTGATAAAGCAACTAATCTGGGTGAAGATATTTCAATTCAATTTCAAAATATGGAAGCAGAAATTGATCAAGGAAATTCAAATATCAATGAAATACTAGGCGCAAATATCGAACGGCTGAGCGCTCTCATTAATAATAATAAATCAGAAACTGAAAAACTACTCAGCGAAGTCATTACATCAATTGATGAACAAACAGACCATATCGAAAAATCATTAAGTGATACACGGATTAATATGATTGACCGTACCACCCTTATTCAGGAAGAGTATCAGTCACTGGAAAATTATGCTGATCGTTTTCAAAATAAGATGATAGAAACAGAAAAAGAATTCAAAAAACAGCATAAAAATATGCTTTCCTGTATCAGCCTCATTGAAGATGGTCTCACAGTTACTATTGAGAAAATAAAGAAAAACTCAACAAGCCTTGGTACCCACGGCCAAAAAGTCATTGAATGTATAATTTCACAGTCCTCGGACCTTACCAGTCAAATTGCTGACATTCAGAACCGCAGTAAAAATAGCATTGTTGAAATTCAGAATGCCAGCCTACAGGCAGGCGAAAATATCCTAAATAAAGAAAAAGAGACTTCGGAAATTATCGAAGAATGGTTAACCACAGCCAATAATGTCGGTGTGGAACATGCTTCAGGAATGGAAAAAATTAAACAATTGATGGAAGATCTGGAGCATCTGGAAGAAACTACAGAAAAATCCCTAACCACATCTGAAGAAAACATCATACGCATTTCCAATAAATTGCTACAAAGTTCTGATAGAATTCATATTGCCTCAAACAGCGCCGTTGAAGCCGTAGAAGAAACCAATTCTGCACTTGATAAGAATGCTGAGAAGTATCAGCAAATGATCAATGCTATTCAGCTATCAAGCCAAAGTCTCGCGATAAATGCCAATGCCATTGAAAATAGGCTAAAAAGAATTAATACAGAGAATTTTTCCGATATTTCAGCAAAGATAATGGAAAAGCTGCAAGCCCAGTCCATCGACATCAGTCAGTATCTTGAAGGTGAAGTTCCCAAAGATTTATGGGATAATTATATTGCCGGTGATAAAAATATTTTCATTCGTAAGATTAAAAAATATATCGGCAAGAAAACCTCGTCGCAGATCAGGGACCATTATAAGCAAGATAGTGACTTTAGAAAAAATGTTGATAGCTTCGTTCAGATATTTGAAGAATTACTTGCAACATTTACTGAAAGCACTGAAACTGTTTATAGCGAAACATTAATCACATCGGATATAGGCAAGGTATATTTCGCGCTTGCAGAGGCAACCGGACGACTTAAATAACAATGAAAATCATCAAAAGATACGCACTCGGCTCTATACTTGTATTATTGCTGACGGCTTGCAGTAATGACGTTGCGCCCTCCACCGACGAAGATATTCCAAATAAACCTGTTAATCTGAAAATGGCCAGCACCTACCCTAGTAGCCTTGTTATACTAGGGACTTTAGCAAAGAGATTTGAGAGCCAAATTGAAATTATTTCAGGTGGCGATATTAAATTTCGTTTTTTTGAACCAGGAGCCCTTTCCCCGCCGCTTGAAACATTTGATGCCGTATCATACGGCGCGCTGGATAGTGCCTGGTCATCGCCCGGCTTCTGGAGCGGAAAAGTTCCTGCTCTTCAAACATTCGCCGCCATACCATTTGGGCCGGACAGCGCCGAATACATGGCCTGGTATTATAGTGGCGGCGGTCAGGAGATATTCGAAGATATTTATCACCGCCATAATATCCACAGCATTATTTGCGGCATTAGCCCTCCTGAAGCTTCAGGCTGGTTCAAGGAAGAGATTAAAACTCTTGAAGACTTAAAAGGGATCAGGATGCGCTTTTTTGGTCTCGGCGCACGTGTAATGACTAAAATGGGCGTCTCAACCCAGCTCCTCGCCACAGGAGATATTTTCCCTGCTCTGGAACTTGGCGCAATTGATGCAACAGAATTTTCAGTTCCAGCCGTAGATCAGAAACTAGGCTTTGATAGAATTGCCAAACATTACTATTTTCCCGGCTGGCATCAGCAATCCACTTTTTTCGAACTTATGATTAATCTTGAAAAATGGAACGAACTGTCCCGGATGCAACAGGCACAGATTAACTCTACTTGCGGCGATAATATGCGCTACGGTATTGCAGAGGGTGAAGCCCTTCAGGCAGAGGCCATTAATTTATTAAAAGAAAGTGGCACTATATTTCACGTGTGGCCAGATGAATTTTTAAATGCTTTTGAAACTGCCTGGCACGAGGTGGCTGAAGAAGAAGCGGCTAAAGATCCTGACTTCAAGAGGTCATGGCAGTCGCTACAGGAATTCAGGCAGTCTTATAAAACATGGAAAGATCTTGGTTATATTAAAACGGATCGTTGATTATATTCTAAAATACACGGCATATATCGGGCGTTTTTTTCTGATCGCGCTTATGCTGACGATCATTATTGATGTAGTTGGCCGCCGCTTTATGAATACAAGCTCCGTCGCCCTTCAAGAACTGGAATGGCATTTTCACGGTGCATTATTTTTACTTTGTCTTGGCTTCACTTATATGGAAGATGCTCATGTGAGGGTTGATTTATTCCGAGAGAAATTTACAGATAAAACCAATCGGTTGATTGAAATATTTGGCTGTCTTTTCTTCCTTATCCCCTACTGCACCGTTGTCATTTATTTTGGCATAGAGTTCACCTTAAAATCATATCTGGCAAATGAAGTATCCTCTGCAGCCGAAGGGCTCAGCCACCGCTGGATCATAAAATCATTTTTACCACTTGGCTTCCTGTTACTTGGGCTTTCTGCCGTTTCGGTTCTTCTGAATAAATCAGAGGATGAAAATGGCTAATCTGATTGAACTGCTCCCCCTTTTGATGTTTCCAGTGCTTGGTTTTTTTCTTTTTTCCGGCTATCCGGTAGCATTCGTGCTTGGTGGGGTCGGGCTATTCTTTGGTCTGGTCGGTATGGAACTGGATATATTCAACTTCAAAGAGTTTTTTTTAATCAATTCACGAATATTTGGCGGCGTAGTTGAAAATATTGTTCTTATTGCCATTCCCATGTTTGTCTTTATGGGCTTGATCCTGGAACGAAGTGGCATCGCCAAGGAATTACTGCAAAGTCTGCAGATAATGACTAGGCGCGCACCGGGTGGTCTGGCAATGTCCGTAACGCTACTAGGCACTATAATGGCGGCAACAACAGGCATTATCGGCGCCAGCGTCGTTATGATAAGCCTGATGGCCTATCCGGCAATGCTTGCCGCTAATTATGATAAGAAATTCACCAGTGGCACCATCGCCGCCGCTGGCACACTAGGTATTCTTATACCGCCTAGCATTATGCTGGTTATTATGGGTGATTTATTATCCATATCGGTCACTGATTTATTTATGACGGCGCTCGTGCCTGGGCTTATGCTTGCGGTATTTTACATGATTTATATCGTCTTCAAAAACTATAATAATAAAGCAGTAATTACAGTTCCTACTGATCTTGAAACCGATCTTTCAATCGTTATATTTCAGGGCTTTTTGCCAGCAATTCTACTTATTATGATGGTGCTTGGTTCCATATTCGCCGGATTAACAACCCCTACCGAAGCAGCAGGAATCGGCGCCTTCGGGGCTCTTGTTCTGACAGTTCTAAAAAAGAAAATAACCTGGAATAAATTATGGGAAATGTGTGACGGCACCATCAAAACATCAGGTATGATATTTGGAATTTTTGTTGGTGCAACGGCATTTTCCTATGTGTTCAGATCACTCGGCGGTGATGATCTTATTATCAATTTCATGAACGGATTTTCAGGGGGGCCATGGGTTATAATAACTGTGCTTATGGTCATTACATTTTTGTTGGGATTTTTCTTCGACTGGATAGAAATCACTTTGATCATTCTTCCTATTTTTGCACCAATTTTAAATGGACTAGATCTTGGCGGGCATGTGGAAACGGCACAAATTTTGCCTTGGTTCGCGGTACTTGTCGCTATTAACCTGCAAACGTCTTTTCTGACCCCGCCGTTTGGCTTTGCGCTTTTTTATATGAAAGGCGTAGCGCCAAAGTCGATAAAAATGAATGACATATATAAGGGTGTGATCCCTTATATCATCATTCAAATTAGTGGATTAATACTCGTTATGATATTCCCGGCAATTGCCCTTTGGCTTCCGAGAATTCTAGACTAGGCCGCTTTAGTACCAACGATCTGGGTGATGAAATATTCAAAACTTTCCAAATCAACCGTTTTTTCACAGCGGGTAAGAATTCGCTCTACCATACGGCTTCTATAGCGGTCCGGATCATCAGATGCGGAAGCTGCCATTTCTTTTGATACATCAAGAGCAACAGATACTACAGGTAATAAATCAGGTGAAAATTTACATTTTTCATAAACAGCTTTTAAGCCAAGATCACCGCGGTCATGAATAAGCTGATAGGCATTTCCAATTGGAATGTCTGCAAGTTTTGCCAGTGCAAGTTCAAAGAAAATAACATCACCAAGGCAAAGTGCCCTGAAAATAAGTGTTTCTGTCAATCTGCCATTTTCAGATAGTTGATCTACGAGAGCCGCAAAGCCAACTTCACTATCATCATCATGGATAAGGTTAGCCGTTGCCCGTTCGCGAGCATTAAAGAACAGATCCATAACCGTATTGGATGACATTTCATGGTGGGTGACCAAATGATCTCTCACCTGCTCGGACACCAAATTAACGAGGCGCTCTGCAACACTAATAGGAAGCTGTGATCTTTGTGCCATAGGGACATTGACGATTTCATCGTCGCCATATTTATCAAGCACCTTACCCATAGTTTCTTCTTGAAGTTCGGCACCTTCGTTTTTCATCAATGTGGCAACAACATTTGCATCTGTGCTGTTCTCAACGATTGAATCGGCTAGATCCGCTGATACATTAGCACGTGATGCTACGGCTTGCTGTGCATCACTTCCCTGACTTTTAATAATTTCAACAAGATCATCATCGGTAAGAACTTCTGAAAATTCAAGCATTGGCATTGAAACTTCATCAACATCATTGGCGAGCGCCACAGCAACTTCATGAGAAATGTTGTTTGAATTTTTCAAACTTTCAGAAAGGGCTTCACGAACACGTACTTCGGCGTCCTTGACCATTATTTTGAAAATTTCTTCAGCGATTTTTCTTTCTTCATCACTTAATGTTCCGGCCGTAAATTGCTCACTTACTTTTGCCGCTGCCGCAGCCCGGTTTTCTGCTGTTGGTTCAGTTAATAACCTTGCTACATCAGAACTATTGAGATTTTCTGCCATTAATAAAAGTGCCTTTGACTGATGCATTTCACCGCTTAAACGAATCTAATGCATATTTGTTAAAAATTCGAATTTCGCTCATATTGAATGTAAAAAGTTAAACTCCCGTTAATTTATTAGTAACTATGGTTTTTTATAACAGTTTTTTTGTTATGATACATTATAACATGTTGATATATTGCGGTTTTATAAGTCCTGATCATTATCTGACTATTGTGACACAATTCTGCCCCAAAAAGCTGTCATTTAATAAATTAGTTTAATTTGCTTGGTTTTAGCCAATTATAGAAGTTTTAATTTGTCGAATGTTGTTTTTTTTGCTATGCCATTCCCTGAAATCATTTACGTAACTAAAGGGACACCAAAATGAAGAGTATTTTAAAAATTATCAGTGTTGTAATAGCAACAACTGTACTTTTCCCACTTTCAGCAATGGCAGAAGGCGATATTGTAAAGGGCGAAAACACATTTAAAAAGAAATGCAGACTTTGTCATACATTTACAAAAGGCGATAAAGCAAAAATCGGCCCAAACCTTTACGGCGTCCACAATAAGAAAGCCGGCTTATTCGAAGGATATAAATATTCTAAAGGCATTATAGAAGCTGATCTCACATGGGATGATGCAACGCTTGATGCATATCTGTTAAAACCAAGGGATGTGGTCACAAAAGGTAAAATGATTTTTGCCGGATTTAAAAAAGAAACAGACCGCGATGACGTTATTGCTTATTTGAAAACATTAAAAGATTAACTAAATAATCTTGAATGTTAATTATTTAATCATAGATACTGTGCATAACATACGCAGTAGAGATGAAATTAAAGGTTAAAAAGATGACGAACGTAATGAGAAATAAAATAACTGCCCGGGCTATATCATCTAAAAAGCCAGCAGCACTGATCAAAAAAGCATTTATGGCTTTTATGACAATATCTTTATTTCTCGCGTTATTTGTTTTTGGAAGTGCAGCTTTTGCTGACAATAAAGACCCAGCAGAACAAGAAAAAGCAAGAGAATTTATCGAAATTTTTTCAACAAGAGCCATAGATGTTCTTAATAATAAAGAACTGACAGAAGAACAATCCTTTAACGAGTATAGAGATATTCTCAGCAATGGATTTGCTCTTAATTATATTGCTCGCATTAGCCTAAGCCGTCACCGCAAAAAAGCCAGTAAAGAAGAGCTCGCTGAATATTATGAGCTATTTCCAGAATTTATCCTGAAGGTAAATTCAACACGTTTGAAAAAACTGGACACCACAAGAATAGAAATTGACAAGGTGACCCTTTATTCCAAGTCTGATATTTTTATCCGTACCAAAGCGTATAATTCAGATAATAAAGGACTAGACGTAGACTGGCGCGTAAGAAGCGATAAAAACGGTGTGGTTAAAATCATTGATATAAAAATCGAAGGGATCAGCCTTGTCGCCACACAGCGCGATGATTTTACATCTCGAATTACCACAAGCGGTATCAGTGGACTTAATCAATATATGAAAGCCATTATTGACGGCACCACATTCGTAGAAGAAGAAACATCTTCTTAATCTAATATTTTTTCAATTATAGCAACAGAGGGACAGACAATGACCGATGGTCAATTATTTTTAGTATTCGGCGGAAAAGTATCCGATCCACGTACAACAGATTTTGTTAATACAGATTATTTACATACTGTAGGAATTTTTCCATCCTATGAAGAAGCTAGAAATGCCTGGAAAGGTGCTAGCCAAGTAGCCGTTGATGACGCGATGACAAAATATGTTGTTGTTTGTCTTGATAAGCTACTATCCCCTGAAGAAGAATAAACCTTCCTCATAAGAAAATTAAATCGGGCACCTCATTTGGTGCCTTATTTTTTTGGCGGCTTATGTTATAAGAAAATATGGAATTAGAACCAAAATATTTTCTTCTTGATCTGTTTAAAACGGCTGTTGATGCAGCCAATCCTCAATATAACTTTGAAGCGCATTTACCCGAATGCAGAAATGATAACGTCATCGTTATTGGCGCCGGTAAAGCGGCCGCATCAATGGCTCTATCATTTGAAAAACATTGGCACGGTGAAATAAAAGGCGTGGCCGTCGTGCCATATGGTCATGGTGAAAAATGCGAAAAAATAAAAATCATCGAAGCCTCTCACCCGACCCCTGATCAAAACTCGCAAGACGCTTCGGAACAAATATTGGCCCTCACGCAAGGCTTAACAGAAAATGATAAAATCTTTGTGCTTTTATCCGGCGGCGGCTCATCCCTGCTCTCTTTACCGGCTGGTGATATTGAATTTTCTGAAAAGCAGGTAATCAATAAAGCGCTACTCAGATCAGGCGCGACTATAAATGAAATAAACTGTGTCAGAAAACATT
>JABJKT010000022.1 GCA_018660225.1 Kordiimonadaceae bacterium | reverse complement strand
GGTTCGCCCGCGCTGCATTGTAGCGTGTGCACTCGCGTCTATGGTCCGACTTTTCGACATTTGCTCGATCTGCGCATCAATCGCCAAATGACCACGAAGCGCGCCGCCATAATGATTGTTATAATGCGGTGCGATCTGCTCGGCCGATAAAAAGCCCGGTAGCTCCGTATAACTCATCGCTTTCATTTTGCCAGTCCTAAGCCCGCTCTCACGGTCCATCTGTCCAACCTGAGCATGGGAAGTTTGAGCGCCGACTGCCAGAGAGCCCACAGCGCCTATGGCAGCACCGGTTATGAAATTTCTTTTGCTAATGAGTGTCATGATGATCTCCCTAGTGTTATTTGTTATGTTGTTACTTATATACAATATAATGCCATATGATGCCAGAATGCATGAATAGCTATATTAATAATTTACCATAATATATATTATGCGAATAGTGTATGGCTGGAGATGGCGGGTTTGTAAGGTCTTGAGATTATCCCCTATGCGGATATTTAATTATAAAAATGTAACAAGAGCTGTATTGATTTCCCGCCCTGCGGAAATTAGGTTTCGGAGAACTCTGTTTTATTGTCTGCCTCAGGCGCCGGCGCTCGCGCTTGGCTTACGCGAAAAAGTTCGCGGTGGGCGGTCGCCCTTGCCTCAGCCCTATGTAGGACCTCGGTCTGGATCATAATTGGATAGACGCCTCGTGCTAAACCTGTCTTTCATGCACAAGGTCATCATAGTCTTGCATCATGTTTTTGCAGACGTCGCCTACGGTGAAGTGGTAGTCGGCTATTTGGGTTAGTGGGGTTATTTCGGCTGCTGTTCCGGTTAGGAAGGCTTGTTCGAAATTGGCCATTTCTTCGGGCATTATGGCGCGTTCAATGACTTTTAGGCCGCGTTTTTTGGCTAGTTCCATAGCAGTTCTGCGGGTTATACCGTCTAGGAAGCAGTCTGGTGTTGGTGTGTGAAGCTCACCGTCTTTATAAAAGAAGATGTTAGCGCCGGTGGCTTCGGCGACCTGCCCGCGGTAATCAAGCATAAGCGCGTCATCATAGCCATTTTCTGTCGCTGTTTCTTTACAGAGCGAGCCAACCATATAAAGCCCGGCGGCTTTGGACGCTGTGGGCTCTGTATCTGGTGCGTGGCGTTTCCATTTGGCGATTTCAAGGCGTAGGCCTTTCATTTTAGCTTCCAGTCCAAAATATGACGGCCATTCCCACGCCGCGATGGCAACATGAATTTTAGTGCCTTTAGTAGCAATGCCCATCATTTCGGATCCGCGCCAGGCTAACGGTCGAACATACGCGTCGGTTAGGCCGTTAGCGGCAACCACTTCGTTCGCCGCAGCGTCAAGTTCATCAGCCGTATAAGGAACATCAAAGCCAAGGATTTTACCAGACGCAATAAGGCGTTCGCTATGTTCATGCAATTTAAAGATTTTACCGTCGTATGCCTTCTGCCCTTCAAAGACGCTGCTGGCATAATGAAGCGCATGGGTTAGCACGTGAAACTTGGCATCGCGCCAATTTACCATTTCGCCGTTATACCAAATTAAGCCGTCGCGATCGTCAAATGCTGGGGTCGTCATTATCTGTAAATCCTTAAATTTCATATTCTTCTTGATCTTTTTATCATTATCTATAAAATATGTCAACATGGCTGACATAAATTTAAATAATAAACTAAATAAATCGGATGATCAGGAATTATTCCTTAAAAGCACGGAGCTTTTATACTTTGCTTATCGGGACTTTATTGCCTGGCCTGATGATATACTTCAAACCTACGGTTTTGGCCGTGCTCATCACCGGGTACTGTTTTTTGTAAGTCAAAATCCATCAATGACGGTCGCGGAGCTGCTTAAAATATTGAGTATAACTAAGCAGAGTCTGTCGCGTGTACTTAGTGCCCTGATTGATAAAGGGTATATTGTACAGGAAATTGGCGAGAAAGACCGCAGGCAACGCCTACTCAACCTTACAGATAAGGGTAAAGAGCTGCTTGCGCAGGTTTCAGAACATCAAAAAGAGCAAATGCTTAAAGCTTTAAAGGTATCGGGAAGTGATGCGGTTGATGGTTTCTGGAAAGTTCTAACGGCGCTTATCAATGATGATGACCGCGCAGAAATATTAGAATTAGTGTTTAAAAACAAATAATTCCATTAATCACTTAATGTAATAAATTAGCTAAATATACTGCCCGGCAACATGGCCAGATGCCCAGGCCCACTGAAAATTAAAACCGCCGAGATGTCCTGTTACATCAACCACTTCACCGATGAAATAAAGGCCGGGAATTTTGTTTGTTTCCATGGTTTTTGAGGATAATTCGGCTGTGCTGACCCCGCCCCGTGTTACTTCTGCTGTGGCGAAACCCTCTGTTCCGTTAGGTTTTAAGCGCCAATCATTAACCTGATCCGCCACTATTTTGAGCTTTTTATGGGAAAGATCAGCCAGTGTGCCAAATACACCTGAATGTTCCGCTATATAAACGGCAAGTCTTTTTGGTAGGATCGTTGCTAGTGCGGTTTGGATTTCCTGCTTTGGGTTAGCTTCTTTTAAGGCTTTTAGTTCTTCAAATACGTCCCTGCCCGGTGCTAAATCAACAATGATATCCATTCCACTACGCCAATAGGACGAAATTTGCAATATCGCTGGCCCACTTAGGCCTCTATGGGTAAAGAGCAGCGCTTCATTAAAGGATGTCTTGCCGCATCTCACTGTAACGTCCTGTGATATACCGGAAAGTTCGCGAAAATCAAATATGAACTCTTCACCGAATGTAAGCGGCACGAGCGCCGGTACCGGGTCAACGATTTTAAGCTTGAATGTGCGCGCAACATCATAGCCAAAGCCCGTTGCGCCCATTTTGGGAATAGATGGCCCGCCAGTTGCGATAACCAGAGACGCGCAGCTTATTTCTTCATAACCGTCATTAAGGCTAAAACCATCAGCCGTTTTTTTGATATTTTGCGCGGGGCTGTTTGTTCCGATCGTAACGCCAGCGGCTTCGCATTCTTTAAGCAGCATATCAATGATATTATGGGCGCTATCATCACAGAAAAGCTGACCTAGTGTTTTTTCATGATAAGCGATGCCATGTTTTTCGACCAATTCTATAAAGTCTTTAGGGGTGTACCGCTTGAGGGCTGATTTACAGAAATGAATATTTTCAGAATAAAAATTGGCTGGTTTGCAGTGGATATTGGTGAAATTGCATCTGCCACCGCCCGATATGCGGATTTTCCCGGCAACCGTCTTACCACTTTCAATGACAAGAGCTTTACGTCCGCGTTTTCCGGCTTCAATGGCGCACATCAGTCCTGCTGCACCACCGCCGATTATAACTGCATCAAAATGTGCCATATTAATTTGCGAGTTCTTTGGATTTTGACTTGGCTTCCTGCATAGCGCGGCGAATGACCTTGGCAAGTCCTTCTTCTGACATCAACACATCAAGCGCTGCGGCGGTTGTTCCGCCGGGGCTAGTAACGTTTTCACGTAATTTCGACGTTCGCTCATCCGACGCTTCAAGCAAGGCCCCTGCACCACTAACCGTATGACGGGCAAGCTTTTTGCTAAGTTCAGGTGAAAGGCCGATCGCTTCACCGGCTGCGGCCATGGCTTCAGCCATATAAAAGACATAAGCGGGTCCACTGCCACTTAAGGCGGTAACCGCGTCCATAAGGCTTTCATCATCTAACCATTCAACGACACTTACTGTTTGAAGCAAGGTTTCGCATATTTTAATCTGTTCTGTGTTCACAGGATCATTTGCACAGCAAACGGTAATGCCTTTGCCGATAGCAGCTGGTGTATTAGGCATAGCGCGGATGATAGCGCTGTCTGCTCCCAATTTATCTTCAAAATAGTGAATGGTTTTCCCGGCGGCGATTGATAAAAATAATGACTTTGATAAATCAAGCGTGGAGAGCGCCTTTATAGCCTCGTCCATCATTTGCGGCTTTACGGCCAATATTACAATTGATGGCGTAAGGTTAGCCGGCAGGCTCTGAGCCGTTTCATGGAGCTGTGCTTCTGTGACAGTAGTGAAATTCTTTTTGATATTATCAAGATAAGGATCAACGATATGTAGCGCGTCACTGCTTAAGCCTTGTTCAAGCCAGCCGCTAAGCATAGCGCTTCCCATTTTACCGCAACCAAGCAGTAATATAGGACGGTCAGACGTAATGGCAGAGAGTTTGCTCATAAATTTCCTTAAGCGTTTCCAACCGTTTCAAGCATAGCAGCTTCAATGGCCTCAGCCGGTGATTTACCGCCCCAGATTACGAATTGAAATACTGGATAATAACGATTTATTTCTGCGAGTATTGTTCTATTGATAAGATCACACGACGCATTAACGTCAACACCATTTGTTGGCGGGACAATTGAATGGCGGAACATAATGGTGTCTTCATCGCTCCAGATCGTGAAATAGCCCATATCAAGGCGTTCGTTGATCTGGGTTATAACTTCAAAGATATCTGCTCGCTTTTTACCCTGAACACGTATGTCAAGTTGCCCGGCACATTGTAGAATGTTTTGATCGGCCAGCCATATATAACGCATATGAAAATCGCACCACTCGCCGGTTACGGCTGCAACGATTTCTTCATCGCCCAATCTTTCGTAGGGCCATTCATTTTCACTGACGATATATTCAAGAATATCAAGCGGGTTATTGCGGTCATCGCTCAGTTCATCAACTGATAACATGGTTATTTCTTCTTTTTCTTAGCAATTACCTTCTCAAGCGCATCGATCCGTTTGCGAAGCTCTGCATTTTCCTCACGTGCGGCTACGGCCATTTCACGTACGACGTCAAATTCTTCTCTGCTGACAAGATCCATATCCTGTAATGCATTTTCAAGCTTGCCTTTGATCTGGTTTTTCACTTCGGCTTTAGCACCGTGAAGGGTTCCGGCTGCACTTTGACCTAATCTTGCAAGATCGCTAAACAATTTATTGTCAGATTGCACGTTAAAATCCTATCTATTTTTAAGGGTCGGTTAATGGGAAAATACTAACATCAATTTTTTGCAATATGAACAAACATTTAGCAGTTGCCAAGCACCATTAAATATGGGAAAAACTGAAAACACTTATTTCGTGCTGTAATGCTTTGTTTTGCTTACACTTCACTGGTTAATGGTTAGCTTTTATGAACGAATATTTATTATTTTCTGCCCTCGTCTACCCGGATATTGATCCGATTTTATTTGAATTTGGACCAATTGTGATTCGTTGGTATTCTCTTGCCTACCTCGGTGGCCTTGCTTTTGCGTGGTATTATATGTCACGTCTGATAAGACTTAAAGCACCGCCGTGCAATCAGGAACAGGTTAGCGATTTTATATTCTGGGCTATGATGGGGATCATATTTGGTGGCAGGCTCGGTTATGTTCTGTTTTATAATCCCGGTTATTATTTAACCCATCTTGGCGATGCACTTGCGGTGTGGGACGGGGGTATGTCCTTTCATGGTGGGTTTGTCGGCGTATGTGTCGCGACGATATTATTCTGTAAGAAAAATAAAATACCGCTTTTCAGATTTGCCGATATTATTGCCTGTGCTAGTCCAATAGGACTTATGCTGGGCCGCTTTGCCAACTTTATTAATGGCGAGCTTTATGGGCGTGTGACGGATGCGCCAATTGGTATGGTATTTCCTGGTGGCGGGGCACTTGCGCGTCATCCAAGTCAGCTTTATGAAGCGGTTCTTGAAGGACTGCTGCTATTTTTTGTGTTGTTCTTTATTTATAACTTTACTAAAGCCCGCCATAAGCCGGGACTTATTTCAGGTTTGTTTATCATTGGGTATGCCACGGCAAGAACCTTCGTTGAGCAATTCCGCGAACCGGATAGTCATATCGGCTTTTTGTTCGGAACAGATATTTTAACGATGGGGCAACTGCTTAGTGCACCGATGGTGATATTTGGTCTTTATCTTATCTTTAGGCCGCGAAAGTCTGCTTTATGACAGATCTCAATAAGCATCTGCTAAAGCTTATCAAGCTACATGGTCCGATCTCGGTCAGCAGTTATATGACCGAAGCGCTAACCAATCCCAAATATGGTTATTATATTAATCAAAACCCTTTTGGTGCCACGGGTGATTTTATCACCGCACCTGAAGTTAGCCAGATGTTCGGTGAACTTATTGGTCTTTGGTTTGCGGATATTTGGCTTAAGATGGGAAAGCCTTCTAAAGTACATCTCATTGAATTTGGTCCCGGTAAAGGCACTCTTATGGGCGACTTTTTGCGGGTTTTAAAAGTATTGCCGGACTTTCTTGATGTTATAGAGCTTCACTTTGTCGAAGCATCACCGCAGTTGATTGAAATTCAAAAAGACAAGTTCAAAAAACATATCGGGAAACTAAACTGGCACGAGACGGTAAAATCGGCACTGGGTGCCGCTGAAGATGAAGACGCGGCGACTTTTATTATTGCCAACGAATTTTTCGATGCACTTCCCATTCGCCAATTTCAAAAAGGTGATCTAGGATGGCACGAACGTATGGTAACGATCAGTGAAGATGGTGACGGCTTGACGCCGGCTCTTTCCCCCTTCCCGGTTCATGATGTCAAATTGCCAGAAAAGCTCAAAGCCGCTGAAATACATAGTGTGATCGAAATATCGCCTATGGCAGATTATATTACCGGTCTTATATCTCAGCATATTAAAAATTATTCCGGTGCGGCTCTCTTCATTGATTATGGTTACACTAAGAACCGTACCGGTGAAACATTGCAGGCAATTGAAAAACATAAATATGCAAATATATTTGAAAAACCGGGTTATGCCGACCTTTCAGCACACGTGAATTTCAGAAAGATTGTCGATATCGCGAAGCATGCGGGATTAAAAACGCTTGGCCCTGTATATCAAGGCAAATTTTTAAATGATATGGGAATAGAAGAGCGTGTAAAAACCTTAACCAAAGAAGCACGCCCCCAGCAGATTAAAGATATAATTAGTGCTCTTAACCGCCTTGTCGCGCCAGATGAAATGGGCACGTTGTTTAAGGTGGTTGGCATGATATCTAACGCAAAAATTGACGCTTCAGGATTTTAATGTGGTGGATTTTATAAAAAGTAAAAAACTAGATAAGATCAGCTCGATCAAACATGGTTTTTTCACGCGCTCTGGCGGGCTTTCTGACGGAATATATTCATCACTTAATTGCGGTACCCGTTCAAATGATGATGTCCGAACAGTTACTAAAAACCGAATACTTGCGCTCAATAGTCTGGCTAGTGGCGCGGCACTAATAGAAGTACATCAAACCCATAGTAATACTGTCCATAAATTTAGCGGCGATTTTTCGGTTGTAGATGCGGATGCAATTGTGACTGACCGTAAAAATATTGCGCTATCCGTGGTAACGGCTGACTGTGCGCCGGTGTTGCTTGCGGACAGTAAGGCATCGGTAATTGGTGCTGCCCACGCCGGTTGGCAAGGGGCTATGGACGGAATAATTGAAAATGTCGTTGAAGCCATGTGCGAGCTAGGCGCAACTTGCGAAAATATTGAAGCGGCGATTGGCCCTTGTATTTCGCAAGCGTCTTACGAAGTTGGCCCGGAATTTTACGAAAAAATATCTGATGAAAATTATTTCAAGCCTAGCGCAAAAGAAAACCATTATTTATTCGATCTGGAAAGTTATGTGTCGGACCGACTGTGGCAAAGTAAAATAACAAAAATTGAGCCCTTAAAAATGGATACATATAACGAGAAGAACGACTTTTTCAGCTACCGAAGAAAGACGCACCACGGGGAAAATGACTATGGACGGCAGATATCAATAATATTGCAACGATAATGTATAAATTATTGATATTGACGCTCGCTTTTTGAAAAAATATATGTATAAGATGCATAATAAATTTTAGGTGATTTTAAAGGGAACGATTTAAAAATGAAGATTATTTCTGGCAATAGTAATATACCACTAGCCGAATCCATCGCAACTCACCTGGGGATGGAACTTACAAAAGCAAATATCATGAGATTTGCTGATCAGGAAATCTGGGTTGAAATTCAGGAAAATGTCCGCGGTGAGGATGTTTATGTAATCCAACCGACTTCAAATCCTACCAACGATAACTTTATGGAACTTCTTATTATTATAGATGCTCTTAAACGCGCATCAGCTAAGCGTATCGTTGCTGTTATCCCTTATTTCGGCTATGCCAGACAAGACCGTAAGCCGGGTCCACGTACGCCGATTAGTGCTAAACTGGTTGCGAACCTTATTACGACGGCCGGTGCAGATAAGGTCCTTACTATGGATCTTCACGCAGGGCAGATCCAAGGCTTCTTTGATATTCCAACGGATAATCTGTTTGCCTCACCGGTTCTGGTTAAAGATATTAAAAAACGCTACGCCGACCGTGAAAAAGTTATGGTTGTCTCCCCTGATGTTGGTGGTGTGGTACGCGCCCGGGCCTATGCCAGCCGGTTAGAGGTTCCACTAGCGATTATTGATAAGCGCCGCGAAAAAGCAGGTGTTTCTGAAGTGATGAATGTAATTGGTGATGTTAAAGATTATCACTGTGTTTTCGTAGATGATATTGTTGATAGTGCCGGCACACTTTGTAATGCTGCTGATGCACTAATAAAACAAGGTGCTAAATCAGCCAGTGCTTATGTATCGCACGGTGTTTTCTCTGGTCCTGCCGTTGACAGGATTAACAAATCAACGCTTGAACATGTGGTCACAACTAATTCAATTCATGGCACAGAAGCCGTTGAAAATTGCGAAAAAATAGTTCAGATCAGTATAGCGCCACTGTTTGCAAAAGCGATCAGGCGAATTCATGAAGAAAGTTCTGTTTCAGTACTGTTCAATTAATAATATAAAAAGTAAAAATAATCATTGAATTTTCAAGTGTAACGCGTTAAAAGCGGCGCTCATAAGGGTCTATATCTTTATAAAGATATCGGCCCTTTGATATTGGCACCCCTGGAGGCTGATATCATTTTTAAAATTTATAGAAAGTAAGCTAATGGCTAATCAAGTAATTAAAGCTGAATTGCGCACTAAAGCGGGTAAGGGGTCCTCTCGTGCAATACGTAGGGACGG
>JABJKT010000004.1 GCA_018660225.1 Kordiimonadaceae bacterium | reverse complement strand
ATGTTCACCTACCAACATGAAAAAAACGCCAAGCCCGACATGCTTATCGTCGGCAAAGCCCTTAGCGGCGGTGTTTATCCCATTTCTGCTATTATTTCATCAAAAGAAATAATGAACGTCTTTACCCCCGGCATTCATGGCAGCACATTTGGCGGCAACCCGCTGGCAGCAGCCGTCGGCACCGCCGCGCTTGAAGTGATCGAAGATGAAAAACTGGTTGAGCGCTCAGCTCTTCTAGGTGATTATTTCATGAAGAAACTACAAGCGATAAAAACCAATAAAATCGCAGAAATTCGCGGCAAAGGCCTTTTCATCGGCATCGAACTACAAAAATCCGTCGGCCTCGCCCGCCCTTACTGCGAAGCACTAATGGAGCGCGGCATGCTGTGCAAAGAAACACACGACTACGTAATCCGCCTCGCCCCGCCACTAATCGTCGAAAAAGAAGATATCGACTGGATG
Organism: Kordiimonadaceae bacterium; assembly: GCA_018660225.1. Classification (GTDB taxonomy): domain Bacteria; phylum Pseudomonadota; class Alphaproteobacteria; order Sphingomonadales; family Emcibacteraceae; genus Pseudemcibacter. The sequence continues at coordinate 7,921 of JABJKT010000004.1, read as the reverse complement.
GTCGAACAGATCGAAGCGGTGCTTAAGGACTAAGTTTTATTCGCCTAACACAACTCCGTTTTCAATGACATAGTCATCCCATGCTTTAATCATTTTTTGTAGCTGTTCAGGGTGTGCGGATTGAATATCGTTTGTTTCACCGGGGTCATCGGCCAGATTAAACAGTTCCCAATCGCCGGTGCCGTTAGGCTTTTGGATTTTTAACATTTTCCAGTCTCCACTGCGTAGACCGATTTGATTATGAAGTTCCCAAATCACTGTGTCGTCCACGCCGTGGATAGTAGTGGATGTACCGTTCATGAAGGGTGCGGCCGATGTGCCGATTTGTGAAAAGATTTCTCTACCCTTATATGTTGTCCCGGGATGCTTGGTCCCGGCAAGTTCCAGAAAGGTCGGTGCCAAGTCCAGAACCGTCATAAACTGATCACTGATGCCGCCATTAAGCTCTTCTAGTTTGCCGGGGAAATTAATAATGCCGGGAACTTTGATGCCACCCTCGGACGGAAAACCTTTCATAAGGCGTGATATACCCGTACTTGCTTCCGTCCAATGGGTATCATAGTAAACATAAGATCCTTTCCTTCCCATATTTTCTAATGAATTATCAAAATTGGCATCAATCCAGCTTTGTGCGAACCGCGGGTTATTGCCCACGGAACCCCTTTGTGCACCATTATCAGACATAAAAACAATCAAGGTATTTTCGCGCCGGCCTGACTTATCCAGATATTCGAGTATGCGACCAATTTGATGATCCATATTATCAATCATCGCCGCATAAACTTCCATTTCACGGCTTCTTATTTTTTTTACATCAGCACTTAATCCATTCCAGTCGAGTGTATCCGGTTCGGTTGATGGCAACGTCTTAATACCAGATCTGACGAGGCCTAATTGCTGCATTTTCTTCAGACGATTTTCCTTAAGTACATTATAGCCATCATCATATCTTCCATGGTATTTTTCTATATAGTCATCCGGTGCCTGCAGCGGCCAATGGGGGGCGGTAAACGTGAGGTAGCCAAAAAAGGGCTGCTCGTCACCTTCATCGCTTTTTAAATATTCGATCATTTTATCGGCATAAAACTCGCTTGAATAAAAATTATCTGGCAAATCGACCAATTGATCATTTTCGCGGTATGATGCGTTGTCCATCCGGCTGGTTCTTAATTTCACTTCAAAATGCGAGCCGCCACCACCGAGCAGGGCAAATGATTTTTCAAACCCTCTCGCTTTTGGTGATTGATCATCCTCATATCCCAAATGCCATTTACCAGACATATATGTATGATAACCAATATCCTGCAATAGTCTGGCAACAGAAACCACACTCTGGTTCATGTATCCTTCATAGCCGGGTTTGCCTAATTGGTTTGATTTTTGCTGACCTTCCATTGTCCCCATGCCTGCACGGTGACTATCAACACCGCTGAGCAGCATAGTTCTGGTCGGGGAACAGGTTGCGGCAGCGTAAAAATTGCTCATGCGCACACCGCCCATGGCAAGAGCATCAAGATTAGGTGTGGAAATTTCACTACCAAAGGCACCAATGTCCGAATAACCCAGATCATCGGCGAGGATAAGCAATATATTCGGCCGTTTGGCTAGCTGTTCTTCAGAAGTCGAAGATGATAGACCATTCTGATCACAGCTCATTAAGATGAATGTTAAAAGTGTAAGACCTGATATTTTGACGAATAAATTTAAATTATTCATTATTTTTTCCCCTGTTAGGGAAAAACCATACACTCAAAAAGTGAATTAGTCCAATGAGCGGTTATTTAACCCAGTCGAGGCCCATGTTGCGGTAGCGTTCTTTGTCGTCGGACCAGCCTTTTCTTACTTTTACGAAAATAAACAGGTGGACTATACGTTCTAGCAGCTCTTCGAGTTCTTCTCTCGCTTGGGTTCCAATGGTTTTAAGGCCTTTGCCGCCTTTGCCGATGACGATCATTTTCTGACTGTCGCGCTCAACATATATCACCTGTTCGATACGGACACTACCATCCTTAAGATCTTTCCAGCGCTCGGTTTCTATGGTTGTGGCGTAAGGGAGCTCTTCATGAAACCGTAAGAAGAACTTTTCGCGAGTAATTTCAGAGGCAAGCATCCGTTCGCTAATATCGGTCAGGTGATCTTCAGGGTAAAGCCATGGGCCTTCTGGTAAATTCTCGGCTATTTTATCCCGCAAGACGTCTAATCCATTGCCTGTGGTAGCGGAAATCATCAATGTTTCCTCAAACTCCCCAAGCTCATTTAATTCTTGTGTTTTGGCAAGCAAAGTATCACGTTTCACGAGATCAATTTTATTAAGCACCAATATTGCTTTTTTACTACTGTCTTTAAGACCTTCAGCAATAATTCTTGTGCTATCTTCTATTTTACGGGTTGCGTCGACCATAAACACAATTACATCAGCGTCATTGGCCCCTTCCCACGCCGCAGCAACCATCGCCCGTTCTAGGCGTTTTCTAGGGGCAAAAATACCCGGTGTATCAACGAAAATCATTTGCGCATCTTCGTGAATAGCTACGCCGACAAGGCGCGAACGGGTGGTTTGAACTTTATGGGTTACGATAGCAATTTTACTGCCAACGAGTGAATTAAGCAGGGTTGACTTACCAGCATTTGGCGCACCAATCAGCGCAACAAAGCCGCAGCGTCCACCAACTGATGCCCCCATTGTTGGTATCTCAATTTTTGAAGTATCGTCATCGGTCATATTATTTTTTCCAGCTTTCTTCAAGGCGGGTAAGCATTAATGCTGCGGCCTGTTGCTCGGCTTCTCTTTTCGAGAGACCTTTGGCACTTTCCATGCCTTCATCTTTTACTTTTACGGCAATTGTGAAGGTTGGAGCATGATCAGGTCCGCTCCTGTCTATGGTTGTATATACAGGTGTAGGTTTTCCACGTCCCTGTACTTTTTCCTGCAATATAGTTTTGGCATCACGGTCGGCTACCTTGACGTTATTAGCCAGACCTTTCCAATGATTTCGAACAAACTTATCTGCTACCTCATAGCCGCCATCAAGGTAAATTGCTCCAATCACAGATTCTGCTGCATCGGCAATAATTGTGCCGCGGGTTCGCCCGCCAGTATCTTCGCTGCTTTTGGCCATATGTAAATATTTACCAAGATCAAGATTTTCAGCGACTGCTGCGCAAGCCTCACGGCGCACAAGATTTGTGTGTCGGCTCGCCAGCCCACCTTCATCAGCTGTAGGGTAAAGTTCAAACATCCATGCGGCAATAGCCAGGCCAAGTACGCGGTCACCTATAAATTCTAGGCGCTGATAATTGGAGCTCCCCTCAAGTGAAGGATGGGTTAACGCTTCACGAAGCAGGTCGGCATCTTTAAACTGATAGCCTAGAATTTCATAAAGTTCAGAATATTGACCGTTCATTTTCGTCAATTAATTATCCGTTCAATAATCATTTAATTGTAGTGAAAAAACGTTCTCTGCGTTCTTCAGGGAACCATTTCCACACTTCCCATAGTGCGCTGTAATTATCAAAGGAAAGCGTTATCCACTTTGCCTTACCAATGATATTTGCTTCTGGAATATAACCAACACCAACACTGCTCGGCCAGCGGCTATCCTGTGAATTATCACGGTTATCACCCATGGCAAAATAATGACCAGCCGGAACAATAAAGGCGTCCGTATCATCAGCCATACTGCCGGGACAGTAACTTATATCAAAAGTCACGTAAGTTTTACCACTTGGCATGGTTTCTTCAATACGTTGAAATCTTTCTTCCCTGCCATACTCATCTTCGCGCACATAATCATCGAGCTGCTTACGGGGAAGTTTCTTATCATTGAGATAAAGCTCGCCTCTTCGCACCTGTATTTTATCACCGGGCGTGCCGACAATCCGTTTAATATAATATGTATTAGGGTCTCTGGGGAGGCGAAACACAACCACATCACCACGCTGCACATCATCTGCGAAAATTTTGTCCGGAATAATCGGCAAGCTGAAAGGTAATGAATGCTTCGAAAAACCATAACTTGCTTTTGATACTAGCAAAAAGTCACCGACCATAAGGTTCTTAAGCATAGATTCTGACGGAATTGAAAATGGCTGTATAACAAAAGTTCTAAAGGAAATAGCAATTATAAATGCATAGAAAATAGTCCTAATAAACTCGCCCCAACTCTCATCCTCTTGCAAAAGAACGGATTTAGTAGTCTCTTTCAATGTTTCTTTTTTTTCTTCCTGGTTCATATATTCTTATCACAATTTATTATATATAATTGGTATTCATTAGTTAAAACAAGCAATACCTTAAGTAAGAGGAAAGCTCAAACGTTATTCAAATTTTATTCGCCCTCACCAAGGGCCGTTAAAATAACAATGGCTTGCGCCATCGGGTGCTCGTCGGTAATCGTGAGATCAATTTGGTAACTCATCCCTGGCGGCGTTAGTGTCTTTAATCTATCAAGCGCTCCACCAGAAAGTTTCATAAACGGCTTTCCATTACCATCATTTTCAACCGCCATGTCTTTCCAGAAAACACCTTTATCAATACCCGTTCCAAGCGCTTTTGAGCAGGCTTCTTTTGCAGCGAAGCGTTTGGCAAAATTTGCGGCTTCATTTCCTTTAGAACGGCAGTAGTTAATTTCATATTCCGTAAAAACTCGGCTGATAAACCGCCCATCAAAGCGGCTGATGGATTTTTCGATGCGTCTTATGTCTACAAGATCGTTACCTAAACCTATAATTCTCATAAAATGATCCTTTTATGGCCTAAGTAAGGCAGCACTTAACAATTTTCACGGCCTTTATTCATTAGGGTGCGCATATGTGCAATGGACGCTTCTAGTCCTGTAAAAATAGCTTCACCTATTAAGAAATGTCCGATATTAAATTCTGTAAATTCCGGAATTTCTGCAACAGCGGCCACCGTATCATAATCAAGCCCGTGCCCAGCATGAACTTCTAAATCAATTTCACCGCTTAGGCGCGCGCCAGCACGTAGGCGTTCCAGTTCCGCCAGCTGATTTTCGCCACTTGCATCAACATATGATCCTGTATGAAGTTCTATTTTATCAGCACCAAGATCTTTTGATGCCTGAATTTGCTTAAGATCAGGGTCAATAAACAGGCTTACGCTAACCCCGGCCTGCGTTAATTTCGCAATAAAAGGCTTCAAGTGATCATAACCACCAATAACATCAAGTCCGCCTTCTGTGGTTAGTTCTTCGCGCTTTTCCGGTACAATACAGGCTGAAGCCGGTTTCAGCCTAGTAGCGATGTTCAACATTTCTTCGGTCGCAGCCATTTCAAAATTGAGCGGTATACTGATCGATTGCATTAATCTTTCAATATCGCTGTCTTTTATATGTCTTCTATCTTCGCGCAGGTGCGCCGTAATACCGTCAGCACCGGCTTTTTCTGCCAGTAGTGCCGCCCTTACCGGATCAGGATGAAATCCGCCACGGGCATTTCTAACCGTTGCTACGTGATCTATATTTACACCGAGACGTATTTTATTTTCACTCATTTATTATACTCGCTTTCTTTTTCTTCTGTCTTCTTTTCAAGCGGTTGATTTTATATTGTGACACTAATTTAAAAATAGGCCAGTAAAAAACCAGCCATAGTGAACAACCGATAATAATGCCACCTAATAACATGGGAAGAAATATGGTTTCAAAAAAAGGTCCTAAAGCCATAAAAGGATCACTCACCAGATCAACTATGGTGAAGCGGCTGAACATTTCGCCCATTCTGATCATGATGTCATCAGTGGCTTCCCAGCCTAGTATATTGATCCCCAGATTATAGGTCGCGGCCCAGATAAAGGGAAATGTCCATGGATTTCCCACAGCCGTACCAATAACGGATGTAAAAATATTTCCTCGCACGATCCAGGCAATAAGTGAGGCAATAATAAAATGAAGGCCAACAAATGGTGTAAAGGAAACGGCTGCACCGCAGGCAAACCCAGACGCAATAGCATAAGGCGTTCCGTCAATTCGCGCTAAGCGGTGATGCATATAGCTCGCCGCACGCCTCCAGCCCGCCGCAGGCCAGACAAACTCACGCAGTTTCATTAATATTGATTTCTCTTTACGGCGTTTAAACAGCTGATGGCCTCATTATATTAAGTTAAATAATTATTTCTTTAAGTCGCGGCTTCCGGGCTTTATTGCCTCGCTTGCTTGCAAATGTTCCGGCAGATTATCCGGCGAATATGCTGGTATTTCAAGCCCCATAAGCGACACAAGCGGCACTCCTACATCAACTTTACCATTGCTGCGGTCAATAAGACAGCTTGCTGCAACAACATTACCACCGTAATCATTAATTGTTTGGATACATTCTTTTGATGAAAGGCCGGTTGTTACGATATCTTCTGCCATAAGCACGTTAGCGCCTTTTGGAATTTCAAAACCGCGCCTGAGTTCAAACTTACTGTTCATCCGTTCAGTGAAAATGGCATTTACACCAAGCTGACGTCCCATTTCATAACCAACAACCACACCGCCCATCGCGGGCGAGACAACAATATCAATCTTCTGCTCAATAATAGTTCTTATCTTGTCGGCAAGTGCAGCACAAATTCTCGCGGCGCGCTCAGGATCCATTAATACCCGTGCACACTGAAGATACATTTCACTGTGAAGTCCCGATGAAAGCAGAAAATGTCCTTCGAGCAAGGCTTCGGCTTCTCTAAATTCTTTTAAAACGTCTTGTTTGTCCATAATGTTCCTACTTGTCTGATAAATTACGTAAATGCCCGGTCAACGGAGTTTACATATTTGCTCGCTCGCAGTGCTGAAATTACTCCCGTCAAATGTTTAACATCTCTCACTTCAAGATCAAGTTCAATTCGAAAAACATCTGCTGATCGTTCACTGAATTTTATATTACTCACATTTCCCTGATCCTGTGCAACGATAGAAAGCACCGATGCTAGCGCTCCAGAAACATGCTTTAGCGATAAATCAACCCTTCCGACGAAAGCTTCCGGGTTATTTTCCTGTGTTATCCATGATAGATCAATCCAAGCTTCCGGGGCGTCCGTATATACATCAAGGGCTTCACAATCTATCGTATGAACCATAACACCTTTTCCTTCTGCAACAATACCAACAATCCTATCCCCCGGTAGCGGGTGGCAGCACTTTGAAATATGGACAAGAAGACCTGGGGTCAAACCTTTAATAGGTAACTGATTATCACCACCCTTATGAGAGCGTTTGGTATCAAGCACTATAGCGCCTGCATTATTTGAGGCATTATTATCTTTGATGCCCGGAAAAACAATCTCAAGCACACTGCGGTCAGACAGTTCACCACTGCCTACCTTCTCAAACACACCAGGAGCCCCTTTAAGGTTCAGTTTTTTGCCTGCTGCCGTTATGGATTTTTTTGTATATTCGCGTTTTTCCTGCTCGAATGAATATTTGAGTATCTCTTCACCGAGCTCAATATATTCCTTTTTCTGTTGCTGACGGGTATAGCGGCGAATAGCGGCCTTTGCCTTTCCCGTTACAACAAAATTTTCCCAGCTTTGATGAGGTCTTTGTGCTTTCGACGTTAAAATTTCAACCTGATCACCATTTGAAAGAACCCTTTTCAACTGAGCGGGCTCTCCGTTCACTTTACCGCCAACGCAGGTATCACCAACCTTTGTATGAACGGCATAAGCAAAATCAACGACGGTCGACCCTGCCGGCAGATTGATCAGCTCCCCTTTTGGCGTAAAACAAAATACCAGATTTTGATACATGGCGATTTTGGTATGCTCGAGAAACTCTTCCGGATCAGCTGTGTGCTCAAGTATTTCGAGCAAGTCCTGCAGCCAACGATAATGACCGCCATCTTTACTTGATGCATCATTTTTATAACGCCAATGGGCCGCGACACCTTTTTCGGCGATAATATCCATTTCAGTTGAGCGGAT
>JABJKT010000021.1 GCA_018660225.1 Kordiimonadaceae bacterium | reverse complement strand
GCACATAAAAGCTATTCATATTTTCAAAATTAAACCCGCTGTCCGGGCCAGAAATGTCAATAGCCGCCAAAACTTTACCCGTTTCATCAAAAATGGGTGCAGTAATTGTCGATCCACCGCGCTGCACGTAACCTCGCGAGACTACAAACCCGTCTTTTTTGGCCTTCTCAATTCGCGTTATAAGCTGATCAATATTTGTCGGCGTATGTTCTGTCAGACTAATAAATTCTTTATTTTCAAGAAGTTCTCTGATATCAGCATCACTCAAATTCCCCAAAAGCATCCAACCGAGCGGACTTGCGTAAACGGGACGTCGCTCACCAGTGGAAATATTACTAACAAAAGAAGATTTCGAAACAATGTTATCAAGATAAAGAACTTCCTGACTTTCCAGGATTGCAAGATGACTGGAAATTTCAGTTTTATCTCTAAGTTTTTCAAGATATGGCTTGGCCGTTTTGATAATATCCTGACTGTTAAGGTAAGAAAAGCCAAGACCAAGTATGCGCGGACCAAGATCAAAAAGTTTATCGCCCTTATCGGTACTAAGAAAACCCATATGGCGCAGGGTATAAGTTATACGAAAAGCAGAAGAGCGGGAAACGCCAAGCTTTTTGCCAATTTCAGCAATCGTCATCGGCTCTCCGGCCTCGGCGATTATTTCAAGAACACGAAGTCCTCTGGACAAGCCGGGTACAAAATATCTATCATGATTTTTATGCAAGGTTTCAGACATTATTTGCTCGAATTTTTAGGGTCAAAATGTTTTATATACAAAACTTAAGGACAAGAGATGGCACAACCCGAAACAAAAAGCAACCTTCTCACGGCAACAAACGAAGATACTTTGGGCCCATATTACCCCATATCACTGTGTGATAATGACAGTATGGACCTTACTGTTATCCGAAGCGGCATCATCCATAAGCCCGTCGGTGAAAAAATAACGATCACTGGCTGCGTGAAGGATATCAACGGGCAACTTGCCAATGGTTGCCTGCTGGAATTTTGGCAGGCCAATGCAAATGGCATATACCGCACCCCGGATAATGAAACACATGAGCTTCTTGATCCGTGGTTTAATGGTTATGCCCGCCACCGCACCAAAGATGGTAATTTCACCCTCACCACTATAAAACCCGGTGCCTGCGGTGAACGCGCCCCCAATATCACCCTGACATTATTTTCAGACGGTATCATGCGCGTGGTAACCCAGCTTTTCTTTGAAGATGAGCCGTCAAATGAAACGGACGCTCTACTCCTTTCAATTCCGGAAGAATTACGTGAGCGGTTGATGATTAAAAAAACCGGCTCAGGTGACTATAATATAGAAATTATAATGGCCGGTGATAACGAAACGCCATTTTTTGATGATTTACTGAGTTAGGAACGAACATGAGCAACATGGGAAGACAAATAGAAATCGGCCCGACCGATAATACATCAAACGAACGTACACCGAGAAGCAGGCTCCATCTTATTCCTGAAGCGGCACGGGCATCATTCGCGCCTTATGCCCCTTATAATTACGGCATAGCGCCATCTGAATCAGATATGACCCGTATAGCCGCAGGCAGACCACGGGCGCAAGGTGATCCAATAAAAGTCACTGGAAAGCTAATGGACCAATTCGGCAGACCGATCAGAAATTCACTGATTGAAATGTGGAATGCCAATAAACATGGCCGCTACACCCATATTGAGGATCATTCGGGGCTTCCGCTTGATCCCAATTTCCTCGGTATTGGCAGAACGCTTAGTGATGATGAGGGAAATTATGAGTTCTGGACCATCCGCCCCGGCGAATACCTCGCCCGACCAGATATTGGTCGCTACCGGCCAAAACATATTCACATGTCAATTCGCGGCGGATCATCGCGCATGATCACCCAAATGTATTTCGCAGGCGATCCCCATAATGATACCGATCCCATGCGTATATTAATGGGCGATAATTTTGATAAAAATATCGGTCAGGAATTTGCAACTCCTGATGAAGGTTTCGATTGCGGATACAAGTTTGACATTGTCATAGGCGGAAAGAACCCGACCTTTTTTGAAACCACATAATTGCACTTAAATTAATAAATTGCGTATGAGTAAATTTTGAATTATAACAAATCTATAAAGATTCTAAATTAATTCGAGGTTTACTCATATGGTCTATGCCGACGCGAAATCTGTTGATGCGGGTACTATTCCTGTCATAGATATTACGCCGTTACGCGATGGTTCGGATCCACAGTCTGTTGCTAAAAAACTGCATGATGCTAATACGGGCCTTGGTTTTATCTATATTAAAGGACACGGAATACCGCAATATGTCATAGAAAAGGCGCGCGAAGCCGCCTACAAATTTTTCCGCGCCTCGCCTGATGAAAAAGAAATCGTCAAAATATCCACGAAACACCGTGGTTGGATCGGTACTGGCGGCGCTAAAATGGAAGATGACCTTAAACCTGACCTAAAAGAAAGCTTCCTTTGGGGCTATGAGGATGAAAAGGGTGATACGCCAGAAGATCATGAACTTCGCGGCGCAAACCAATGGCCAGCGTCCCTTCCCAATTTGCAAACATACGCCAACGAATATTTCAAACATGCTCATGATGTAGCTCATACCCTTATGCGCGGCTTTGCGCTTGGCCTTAATCTGGATGAAAATTTCTTTTTAAAAACCTCTGATAAACCCCTTAGCCGTGGATCATTTGTTTATTACCCAGCCCAAGACGCGGATATGGGCGAAGATCAATTTGGTGTCGGCCCGCATACTGACTTCGGCCTTCTCACCGTTCTTTGTCAAGATAATGTTGGTGGCTTACAAGTTGAAACGGCAAAGGGCGAATGGATTAAAGCACCGCCAATAGAAGGAACGCTGATCGTTAATGTTGCTGATCTTCTTCACCGCTGGACGGACGGGGCCTATAAATCAACGACGCACCGTGTGGTCAATAGCTCGGGCCGGGAAAGGCTTTCGCTTGTGATGGCGTTTGACCCTAATCCGGAAACCATGATTGATGCCAATGACATTTTTGGCAAAAGCTCAGAGCCACCCATTAGCTGCGGTGATTATCTTAACTGGCGTTTTAACAAGGCCTTTAGTTACCGCAAGGAAGCCTCATGACCGATAATCAAATGGATATTGCCATTGGTGCTTCACTTAAAGATTTACGGGAAAGCCGCGGCCTTAATGCAAAAGAGCTAGCGATTAGTGCCGACGTATCCGCCGCAATGATCAGCCGCATTGAAAATGGGCAGGTGTCCCCTTCCATTTCCACATTAGCAGCCCTTAGTGAAGCCCTTGAGGTTCCCATGGTCAGTTTCTTCCGTGAAACAGCCACCGATCATGTTGACTTTACCCATGTAAAAAGTGGCCAGGGCATTCATTCAACCCGCATCATTGATAAACATAGCCATGATTACATCAACCTCGCGTCCCATATGCGCCGCGATCTTGGTTTTGAAGCCCATATCGTCACCATGGAAAAGCAGGATGCTGCCGCCCCGACCTATATCGGCCACGGTGTGGTGTTCATGCATGTAAAAGAAGGCGAGGCCAAATTTAATTACGGTCAAAAAGAAATCCACTTAAAACAAGGCGACAGCCTGACACTGGACAGTGAACTTAGCCACGGTGTTGGCGAAGTCCTGACCGATCAATTTACATTTTTAACCATCAAGGCAGTAAGGCGTTAATGACAATTCAAGAAAATTTAGTTTTGGGGGCCAAAAACCTACTGATCAATTGTGCAGAACTTAAAAAAGATGACAGTCTGCTGATAATTTCCGAACGTGCTGACCTTGGATGGTATGACGGAAAAACCGCGCGCTTCATCGCGGAGGAAGCCGAAAAGATGGGCATTAATCCAACGCTTGTCTTGGTTGGTCGCCCGGAGAATGTCCGCTGCCCAAAATTAATGACGCAAATTGAAAATCATACGGTGACAATTTTCTTTAGCCGCATTGGTGATCAGGACCGATTTTCTCATCCTAAAGAGGGCACCCGCAGTGTCATGAGTTATATACGTGATCTTGATATGCTTGCCTCTTCTTTTGGCACTGCTCCTTATCAAGCCGTTCGCGACTTAAAAAATGCCGTTGATGAAGTGCTTTTGAGTGCAGATAATATTGAAATAAGCTGCCCGCTTGGTACTAACTTTTCAGGCGCGCTAACAACAACATTAAAAGAACAGCAAGTTGACGTTGGTATTTTGCGTTTCCCGCTTGGCGTTCCCTCGCCAACCTCAGCACAGACATTTTCTGGTCGTGTTGTTATGGACCGCTACCTTGCGCCAACTGGAACAAGTGTCTATGAGCCGCCCTTTGTAAAAATTGATCAGCCAGTATTTGCAGAAATTGAAATGGGCCACATAATTGATTTCACGGGTCCGGCTGACCAAGTAGATAAAATCAAACAACATTACAGCCATGTCGCCGCAAAATTTAATATTGATCCTACCATCGTTCATTCATGGCACGCCGGGATTCATCCGGGCTGTGATTATAATGTCCCGGAAAGTGATGATCCTGACCGTTGGTCAAATACTGTTTTTTGTAATCCTAAATATGTTCATTTTCACACATGTGGCGATTATGCCCCGGGTGAGATCAGCTGCACCCTTCCCGATCACTCTATTAAAGTAAACGGTATCACGCTATGGCAAGACGGCAAATTGCTGCCCCATGTTTTTAACGAAACAAAAGAGTGTATAAAAAAATGGCCCGAACTTAGTGAACTATTTGACTATTCCGCCGTCTGAGCGACTGGCTTAGAGACGAACTCTCGAAACACCGCAATGCCAAGATAGGTCATGATAAGTGATATGACCGGGTTAAGCAGATTCAGAAACGCATAGGGTAGATAATCCAACACCGGAATACCCATCGCCCCAAAATAAAATGCACCGGCCGTTGACCACGGCACGAGCGGCGATGACATAGTAGTGCTTTCTTCAACACTACGGGAAAGCATAAACGGTTTTAAATTCATTTCCCGGTATTTTTTCTTAAATAATTGTGACGTGACAATGATGGCAATATAGCTTTCCCCCATGCTGGCACAGCAAAGCATCCCAGTACACATAGTGGCGAACATTAATGAGAGGACCGATTTAATCCGCTCAAGAAGTCCGGTAAGCAGTGCCGTTAAAAAGCCAACCCTTTCAAGTAGTCCACCAAGGGCAAGCGCGAATAGTGTCATCGATAATGTCCACATCATGCTTTGAATGCCACCGCGATTAACAAGCGTATCAAGCCCTTCATGGCCCGTACTGGCAGAATATCCATCCTGCAGACTTTTTAAAATATCCAAAATTCCGCGGTCCTGTTGTACCATTGCCAAAATAACAGCAACCAGAGCACTTCCAAGCATTGCCCCTTCGGCTGGCATTTTTTTAAAACTTAAGATAAAGAGCACAATTATAGGCAGGAAGCTCCAGATACTAACCACAAAATTAGCCTCAATCGCTGCCTGAAAAGCGACGATGCCTTCGCGGGAAACCGTATCTGATGAATATTGAAGACCGAGCAAAGAAAATAAAATTAAGCAAATAATGTATGTAGGGATCGTTGTGTAAAGCATTGAATTTATATGCTTATAAAGATCGGTTCCCGCTGCTACGGCTGCCAGATTAGTGGTATCAGATATAGGAGAAAGTTTATCGCCAAATGTCGCGCCGGAAACAACTGCGCCCGCAACAATCGGTAGCGGAATTCCCATAGCGGACCCCACACCAATTAATATCACACCGGCCGTACCAACTGTACCCCAGCTAGTACCTACAGCGAGCGACATAAAACTACAAAGTAAAAGCCCGGCTGGCAAAAACACAGCAGGACTGATCAGGTCAAGACTATAATAAACGATACTCGAAATGGTACCGCTTTCAAGAAATGCCGCAATAACCACACCGATAAGGATAAAAATATATATGGCGCTCAGGCCGCGTTCTATACCATGGCTCATAGCTTCTTTAATGGCTTTGAACCTAAACCCTAGGCTATAAGCATGCCCGGACGCCCAGATCATGGCGATCAAGATAATGACGTGAAGCGGTATTTCATAAATAATAAGTCCGGTAACAATCATACCGATGATACCGCCGAAACAAATTAGTGACTGAATGAAAGAAGGCTTCTTCTCAATTTGCAATATTATACCCTTTTACCCTGTTCTAAATTGATTTTTACATGATGTTTCAATATATTACAAGGTGGTAATCAAATAGAGACAGGGCAATATAATGACCGCATGGATTAAAATGATCGAAGATAACGACGCCACCGGCGACGTCAAAGAAATGTATGACATGGCCCGCTCGCCTCATGGCACCGTTGATAATGTCATGCGCTGCCAGTCGCTTCGCCCCCATACCATTGCCGGACATATGGCTATCTATAAATCGGTGCTCCATAATCCCGATAATAAATTGCCGTTCTGGTTTCTTGAAGTTGTTGCCTCCTACACCAGTACCCTTAATCAATGTAAATATAGCCTGACCCATCATTTCATGAATGCAAGGCGCTTGATTAATGATAAGAAAAAATCAGACGCCATCTATGCGGCGCTACAGGATCATGCCCCTGAGCGCGAATTTGATGGAAAGCAGCTCGCACTACTCAATTACACCAAAAAGCTAACGGCAAATGTCGCCAACATGGTAGAAAGCGACATGGAACCATTACGAGCAGCGGGATGCGACGATGGTGAAATACTCGAAGTTAATCAGGTTGTTGCTTATTTTAATTATTCAAACCGCGTATTGAACGGCCTAGGGGTAACGACTAAGGGCGACGTTATTGGTTATTATAACGAAGACGAAGATTAAAATTAATTAGGTGAAATTGACCGGGGTCAATTTTTAAATCCCCTTTTGCAATATTGTAAGCTTATTCAACTAAGAATGAGGAACAGTATGAATATGTCTCCCCTGATATTTTTTGTATCTGGTTTTCTTTCTTTTCTGCTGCCTGTCAATCATACCCCCCTGAGTAGACAGGCAGCAGAATTAGAATGACCAGAAAAAGAATTGCTATAACCGGTGCTACCGGATTTCTGGGACGACATGTTGTAAAAGCCGTTTACGATGCTGGGCACATTCCTGTTGCTGTTGTCAGAGATACCTTATCCGCAAGAGCCAACCTTGTTCCAAATACTGAAGTTAGAGAAGCCGACATCACCGATCTGGACGCGCTTACAAGTGCATTTGAGAATGTTCATATGGCAATACATTTAGCCGGAATGGTTTCTCTAAATAAATGTGATAAGGATCACCTTTATAATATCAATGTGACGGGTTCTAAAAATTTCATTACAGCCGCCGAAAAAACTAATCTAAGCCGTGCTATTTTCACGTCAACCACATCGGCTGTTGGTGCGCTAAAAGAAAACAATCCTGATAACGCCCTAAATGAAAAGTCACTTTTTAATCTTAATGATCAGGATGTTAGCTATATAAAAACTAAACGAGAAGCGCATGTCTTAGCCCTTAATGCGCAGGAAAATGATCAGCCCATTGTCATTATGAGCCCTAGTCTGGTGCTCGGTCCTGATGATAAAAATTTAAACACAAGCGCCCTAATAGATGCCATTAAAAAACGTACCCTTCCCGTATGTCCAAATGGCGGGATAAACCCGATTGACGTAAGGGATGTGGCAAAAGCATATGTTGAAGTGATTAATCATCCAATGCCATCGCGCCATTATATTCTCGCATCAGAACAAAACATTAGCTTAAAAACATTCACAAAATATGTCGCTGAACTTTGCTGTGTTCCAGCACCTTTATTATCACTACCAAGTCCAATTATTAAAGCGGCCGCAAGCATAACAGAAATGCTTTTTCCTCACGGGATATTAACAACGGACGGCGCAATATTAGGCGAATTTTACTGGTATTTTGATGCCGCCCTCGCTCGCAGAGAGCTATCCCTTAGCTGCCGCCCCCTTGATGAAACCATCCATGCGACCCTGGCATGGTTAAGCCATCAGGTAAAAACAGAAAAACAACAAAATATACTGGAACGAGCATGAAAATATTACTCATTAATCCACCTTGCGGCATCAGAACCATTGGCCTTAAAAACCTTACCAAGATTGAGCCCCTGAACCTCGAACTGCTCGGCGCGACCTTAAAAGGTTATCATGAAGTCCGACTGGTAGATATGGAAGTCGCACCAGAAGATTTAAAAGAAACTTTAAGTGATTTTATCCCTGATATCGTCGGTGTTACATCGGAAGCAGTACATGTTGAAACAGCCTTGGGCGCCCTTAGAATGGGCCGGCTTGCTGCACCAGGCTGCTTGACAGTGGTCGGTGGTCATCAGCCAACCGTCTGGCCGGAAGACTTTAATAATCCCGTAGTTGATATCATTGTTCGCGGCGAAGGGACCGAATCTTTTAAGGAAATATGTGACGTCTGGGCAGGAGGAAGTAATAATTTCCAGCATATTAAAGGCCTAGCATTTTACAAAGAAGGCGAGCTTATTCAAACGCCTCACCGCCCACTGCCGAAAAACCTTGATCATCAACCGATGCCGGACCGTAGCCTGACAAAGAAATACCGATCTGAATATTATTATCTGTGGGAAAAGCGTGTAGCCGCCGTGCGTAGCTCGGTTGGTTGCAGTTTTCCCTGCACTTTCTGCTCACCGCGGATTTATACAAATGGTGCCTTTATTCCCCGATCCCCTGAATTACTACTGGAAGAAATAGAAGGACTTGAAGAAGAATTTATCTATCTTTGTGATGATCACGCCTTCCATGATCCGGACCGTATGCACAAACTGGTTGATATGATCCTCAGCAAAGGCATAAAGAAACGCTATTTCACCTATGCCCGTGTCGACAGTATTGTCGCTAACAAAGAACTGTTCGCGCTGTGGGCAAAAGCCGGACTTCAACTTGTTATGTCAGGGCTTGAATCCCTTGATTATGAAGCCTTGAAGCGAACCGGCAAACGGGTCGAGAAAGGTCAAGACATAGAAGCGCTGAATATTTTAAAAGATGTCGGGATTGGTATGAGTGCCGGGTTCCTCGTTGAAGATAATTTTACCTGTCAGGATTTTCAAAAAATTGATGATTTTGTAAAACAGCATCCGGCGATAATACTGACCGAATATACCCCGCTAACGCCGCTTCCCGGAACCGTGCTCCACCGCAAAGTGGAAAAAGATATCATCACAAATGACCGCCAGTTTTATGATCTTCAGCATTTCCTCCTACCCACGAGAACACCTGCTAAAAAGCTTTATAAATTAATGCGTGATGCATACGGCCGCGTCGTGATTAGAGTATTTTTCCGCGCAGGACTGTGGAAGCCTAAAAACTGGTCTTGGCATTATATTAAAATGTTCAAAGGTCTGATTAAAAACTTCTTTGCTCTTGGTAATGCTCATCTGCAAATTGATCATGTCACGCGTGCCGATCAGGACCTCGCTGAATGATTGAGAACGTGAAAATTGATTATTTAGGATGGTCTGGTTTTCAGATTAAGAAAAACTCAGGACCAAATTTATTCATTGATCCCCCTAAGGGCACTGAATTTCCTGATGACGAAATTATTATATTAATTACCCACGGCCATCCCGAACATCTAGGCGGCACTATTGATCATCTTTCCAAGTCTACTAGCAACCATAAAACCATAATAATTGCCACCAAACCGCTTTGCTATTATTTCAAAAGACGGTGCATTAAATCAAATGTAGAATTTATCTACGCTCGGACACTTGAAACTATATCGCCAAACCCCAATTATCAAATCACTCCATTTATGTGGAAGCATATGCCTTTATTACCGCCCGGCATAAAAAATTCAATCCGCCATGTCTGGCAACTAATCAAAGGTTATAAGCACGCTTTTAAAATTCTAAAAATGACCCTTAAAGGGCCAAATCAAATCGGTGATATGCTGGGCTATATTGTAAAACTGAAAGATAAGAATATCATTATTTATGGTGAAGGACTGCATAGACATTGCAGATCAAAAGATGTCGCTATTATTGGTGCTATTGCCCCAAGATCAACAATTCTTGTTGCCTGCGAACCAGAAGATATTAATGAACTTCCCAATCTTATTTACGCAAGTGAAGCAGATGAGGCAATAATTTATGAACCTCACAGACCATGGCGTGATCAATTCGGACTTCCCCATATAGATTTAATGACGCTGCAAAAAAAAGTAGCCGATATGGGCATTCACGCACGAATTGCCCTATAACATTAACCTATGCCTATATTGACCAGGTTTTACCAACATCTGAAAATGGTATACAGCCGCGGAATTCCCCTGGTATAGGATCATAAGCAAGCTCTTCACTAGCCCCCACCTCAGATGTGTAATAACCGAAAATAGTAAGCTCACGCAATTCACGGTAAATATGCTTAACTCCATTATCATTAGCTAACATCTCTGCCCCGAGCTGATCAAGAACGGCACCGCGATCCGCGAGGTTAAGTTCTGAAAAGCTTGCCCCACGTTCACGCTTAATACGTTCATCAAGGACTGTTAAATCTTTAACGAAAGCCATCCGCTCATCGCCAGACATCCAGTTTGCAGCTAGTTCATCGATTAGGTAATGAACATTAACAGATTTTGCTCCGAGCGTATCAGTATCAGGAATGATGGTACCTACTATATCACCAACCAGATTAAAATTGGCTTCACTCAGTGCTTTGAGAGCGAGGTCTTCAGAGCTCTTTGGCACTGAAACCCCGTTATCACAAGCACTTAAGATGGTCAGTGATACTGCGCCACCCGTAACCATTGCCATCCGTTCTAAAATTTCACGGCGGCTTAAACCGGGTTTGATATCCATTGCTTGCTCCTTAAATTACATCGCTGTTAAATAATTATAGATCAGCCATAAACTTGTCACAAATATCATTAGAAAAGTAGCGAGCACGCCAACAAGACGTAATATCGTTACTTCACCTTTTACTTTTAATCCTAGTGGATGAAGTATGCGGCCGATGACCAGTGACGCGCCTAATATATAAATTGCCATTGCTCCGGCTGCACCGCTCATTTCAAGTAGTCCTAGTAGAATAATACCAAGCGGGGCATATTCCGAAAAGTTTCCGTGTTTTCTAATACGGCAAAATAGCTCTTCATCGCCACCGTCACCAATACCGACTTTCGATTTACCGCGACCCGCACCAACCTGTGAAGCGAGTACGATCCCTATTACTCCTAATATTCCCGCACAAAGCGCCGTAATTGCTGGAAATGTCATCATTATTCTTCTCCCTCTCTATTTTGGTTCCCCGAACCGTTTTTTAAAATCCCCAAGTTCAATTGTGAAATGATCAGCGGCTTTAAATTCAGCGTCACTCATTTCGGGTTGTTCTATATTTTTATACCAATTGGCATATTCTGGAATCTCATTTGAGTATTTTTTATAATATGTGGAATAGGTCCGCACGTCTATAGTTGGCACATCATTACTAAAATCAAAATTCATAAGTCTGAGCCAACCATCACTTAAGCCAGACGGGCGCTCTCCCGGTTTCGGGTTTGCGGATTGTCCCCGTCCCTGATAATTACTCAAAAGTTGATAGACGCTGTTACCAAAGTCATTATTATCTACACGGTAGGCCTGTCCTTGGTAATGGCCGCTAAACACCATAAAAATCTGATCATTTTTGCTTAAAAAACTTTGCCAAATTTGCTCTGCACCAAGATGTTCAGTTGGATCAATGCTGGCAAAATCAATCCATGCACGAGCTTTTCGCTCACCGTCCGGCATAATATAATCATGGGTAGTCATCATGGTGGGAAGACCGGGGTATTTATCAATAACCGATTGAGCCCAGTCAATTACCGCCTGCCCCGCCTGCATTTCAAAGCCGAAATGAAGGAATTTATAACCACCGGCTTCAAATATCTGCGCGCTGTTGGCCCCGCCATTAAAGCTACTGATATACCAACTTTTATCCTTAAAATAATCACTGTCATCACCAAATACACTATTGAACGTCTCTAGTCCGCCGTAATGACGCATACCGACAACCTTCGGGTCACTACCGGGAAATAATCTACCATTTATATCCTGAAGCGCTTTCACTTTGACGGGATCTATAGGAAAATTACTGTCCATCCAGGCTGTATTATAATCATGATTGCCGGGAACCACTGAAAATTCTATACCACTTTGCGCCAAAATATCATATCCGCGGCGTGATAACGGAAGTTCAAAATCTTTAATACCTTCCAGATGAAGTGATATATCTGCGGGTGCCGGGTTTAACGGGCGAAGGCCACGCGCATAATGACCCGGATCAATGACATTATCCGTATGCTGCCAAACATCCCCCACCGAAGTAACAAATGCAACCTCACCGCCGCGCGCTTCTATGTTACTGGCAATATATTCCATATGTTCAATAAACATAGCGCCGCCGTCAACAGGGAAGCCTTTGTCAAGTTGATGAGTGTAATTTACAATATTCTGTGTGTCAGGGATAACGACAAAGGTGAACTTTTGGTCTATTTCCGACTCAACTGAACAACCAGTGAGCAGTATAATGCCAAATAAAAAAAGTTTATTAATTTTCACCGAAACGCTCCCTGAAATCAGTAAGCTCTATGACGAAATCGTCCAACTCATTAAATTCTTCGTCGGTAATATCCTCATGTTCCCACCTTTTATACCAGTTTGCATATTCAGGTATTTCCACTGAAAACTTATCATAATATGTTGAATATGTTCGCACCTTTATAATAGGCACATCACCGCTCATATCAAATTCCATCAACCGTATCCATCCGTCGCTGATGCCGGTTGGTCTTATATCTGGCTCTGGGTCGGCGGACTGACCCCGTCCCTGATAATTGCTAAGCATTTGATAAACATCATGACCAGTGTCATTTTTATCGGCGCGGTAAGCTGCACCACGGTAATGGCCGCAAAGCACCATAAAAATTTGATCGTTAATGGTAATAAAATCGTTCCAGATATCTTCTGCTGCTTTATGCCCCAGAGGATCAACGGCGGTTAAATCCATATTTATTTCCGCTTGACGCTCCGCGTGTTGATTAAGAAAATCATGGGTCGTGATAATGGTTGGTAGGCCGGGATTATCATCAATTACGGACTGCGCCCAAGCGATTACAGCATCCCCCGCCTGCATTTCAAAGCCAAAATGAAGGAATTTGTAACCGCCCGCCTCAAAAACCTGCGCACTGTTCGCACCGCCATTAAAGCTTGATATATACCAGTTTTTATTTGCAAAATAGTTGCTATCGTCGCCAAAAACGCTGTTGAAATTGTTAAATCCGCCGTAATGAAGCATTCCTAAAATCGTTGGATCTAGATAGGAATACCAGCCATCTTCGTCGCTGATTTCATCAACACGACTAAGATCGCGGGGAAAATTGCTATCAAACCACGTTTTATCGAAATCATGATTTCCCGGCACAACAGAAAAAATCATCTCGCCAACCTTTAATTTATCATAACCTTTTCTGGCCAGTGGCAATTCAACATCCTGAATTCCCTTCACATTTCTAGAATTATCGCGCTGCGCTAATATACCGAGCGAGCGCAGTCCACGGTCATAATGGCCCTGCTCAATCCCCAAACCAACATGATCCCAAACATCACCAACAGAAGTAACAAATTCAATTTCACCACCATTTGTTACTGAATTATCAGCAATATAGTCCATCTGCTCAAGAAACATCGCCCCGCCATCAACTGCGTAACCTTCTTCGGGCTGATGTCTATAATCAACCATATTCTGGGTATCAGGAATTACGGCGATGGTGAACTTCTGGTCAATTTCTTGCGCAGAAACAGAAAAAGCAATAAATGCCGCAAAGAAAAAGAGCATAATATTTTCAATCATGCTCTTCATATTTTAATTATCACCAAACGGATCATCAATGGCGACACTGGGGTTACTGAACCAGTTGGGGCCACTTTCGGTCATATAGCAGCAGTCTTCTAATCTGACACCAAACTCACCGGGAATGGCGACCGTTGGCTCAATAGAAAAACACATTCCGGGTGCGAGCGGGCGTTTGTTGCCAAGCACTGCATTGCCCCATTCATGCATGTCCAGCCCTATACCATGGCCGGTTCTGTGAGGAAGGCCCGGTGTTTTATAACCAGGGCCATATCCGGCATCGACAATTACTTTTCTTGACGCGATATCGACATTTTCTTGCGGTGCGCCAAGCTGGGCGGCGGCAAATCCGGCTGCCTGCGAGGCTTTTTCAAGGTTCCAGACTTCTTCCTGTTTGGCACTATGCTGGCCAAAAACAAAAGTACGGCTGATATCTGACGCGTAATTATGCACATTGCATCCGCCGTCCATCAGCACGATCATGCCTTCTTCAAGTACTGGTTCAACGATAGAACCATGGGGTGATGAAGATACAACACCGATCATGGTGCCTAGCGAGCCGCTAACGCCAAGCGCCGCATGGGCCTGTCTTGATAAAGCTGAAATATCAGAACCGCGCATGCCAAGCTCGATATGCTTTACGGTTTCCTTATAGGCGGCAATGGTAATATCGCTGGCATGCTGCATCAGCGCCAGCTCTCTGGCTGATTTTATAATCCGGCATTCGGCAGTGATTGGGTCAGCACTGACAAGTTCAAGATGCGGTGCCGCATTGCGGATACCGTCCATCAGGAAAAATCGCGTCATTTCGCCAATACCAAGTTTTCCAGAAGTCACTCCCATATCATTCAGCATTGAAACCACAAGTTCATATGGGCTTTCATGTTCTTCCCAGCCACGCACTGTATCACCAAGGATGATACGTTCCTGAAGCCGTCCTACTTCAAACATCGGGCAGATATAAGCCACTTCGCCAACACGCGGGATAATCGCCGCCGCCATGCGCTCGCTTTGTCCCCAGCGCATACCGGTATAATACCAAAGGTTCGATGTGGCTTCCATATAGATAGCTTCAAGGCCGTTCTCGCCCATAAGTTCCTGCGCCTTTGCGACACGGGCTTTATGATCCGCAACGGATATAGCCGCAATCCCGTCCATCATATTGGGAAGATGGTCAAACTTTCCCGCTTTTACGGCTGACTGCGCTTCGGCCTGATCGCCGCCCTGCCCGCAAGCCGTAACAATCCCCGCCGCACCGGCAAGACTAGACATTTTTAAAAAATTTCTTCTACTATTCATCAAAGCTCTCCCAAACTCGTTATTTTTTATAGGCTTAAATTTGTAAGGGGATTCTTAAGGCTTGGCAAGGACTGATAAAGTTTTAAAGCGACTTCTGCATCAACACGCTATCAAGCCAGCGGCCGAATTTGAAACCGACGTCGCGCAGGGTGCCGACTTTTCTAAACCCTAGCTTTTTATGAAGATTAATCGAGCCCATATTATCACTATCACCGATTACGGCGATGATCTGTTTAATATCGGTCTTTTCGCACTCCTTAAGAACGGCGCCCAGCAATTTATAACCAATTCCCGAAATCCGTTTTTTTGGGTCTACATATATGGCATTTTCCACTGTATTTGAATATGCCGTCCTCTGTCGGTAAGGTGATACATAGCTGTAAGCGACTACTTCACCGTCCACTTCGGCGACCATATAAGGAAAACCACACTCCAAAATGTTTGCCCGTTTTTCAAGCATCTTTTCTTCTGATGGTGGTTCTTCATCAAATGATGCCGTGCCTTGAAGCACTTCATAAGCATAAATTTCAGCAATCGCCGCTATATCATCGTCACGTGACGGGCGGACTATTATCTCAGTCATCAATAAATTCCACAGTTGACTGCCTTCGCCTATCGACCACCAGCTTGGTCACATCGGGCCGTGAATAATGGCCAACAGGGTCGAAATTTTGACGTTCTTCGCGCACACGGGCATGGTCAATTACCGCCGTATAAAGGCCTTCTTCACCAACTTGGGGTTCGATGACCCATTCGCCATTTGGGCCAGAAAGGCACGACCCGCCATCCGCTAAATATTCAACATTACCAATACCTTCGTTGATTTCATGAAGATAAGGTGTTGATTTAGGAAAGTCGGCTGGTCGCATTAAACTGGATACAGACATCACAAATGAACGTCCCTCTTTCGCCATATGACGGGTAATATCATGGGTGTTGCGTTTACTTCCCGGCCAGATTGCTACATGCAGGTCTTCACCCATGCCGTAAAGGGCGGCTCTTGGTAATGGCATCCAATTTTCCCAGCAATTAAGCCCGCCCACTGTGAAAGCCCCTAAATCATGAACTCTTAAGCCATGACCATCCCCCGGCGACCATGTAAGGCGTTCTTCATAAGTTGGCTGAAGCTTTCGGTGGATTGAACATATTTCACCCAGCTTATTGATATAAACCATGGTGCAGTAAAGGCTATGGCCACCGCGGTCCTTTGCCCGCTCAATAATGCCAAGATATAGTGCGACACCGCCTTTATTGGCCGCCGCACATACGCCGTTCAAATGCCCCGCTTCAATTTGCACGGCCTGATCCATATAATGAGCATGGATTTCTTTCTGATCTGCCGCATCCCAGCGCGCCCCGTCAGTAAGCGCGATCCAAAACGGATAACCCGGCACCAACGCTTCACCAAAAGCAATCAGTTCAACATTCTGTGCGGCCGCTTCATTAATATAACTAATCACTTTATCAAGCGTCGCGTCGCGGTTAAGCCATACGGGCGCTATCTGCGCTAGTCCCACTTTTAATTGATGTTTTGCCATCGTGCCTTCCCTCCAAATGTTATAATTGATTTGTAGAAACTTTAGAGAAAGAAGGCAAGAGCGTTAATGTTTCCAAATATTGGACTTACAGATAATCAATACTAAACATTATAACCTGAACGGCCATTACCATCACGATTACCGAACCGACTGTATAAAATGTTGCCCGCACTTCGTGGGTCTGGGCGGTGAAATATGCAATAGTGTGAATAAGACGAGTGGCAGCAAAACCATAAAGCATAATGCTCGCATACATGAGCTCGGGTCCAGTCATGACAAAAAGTAGACCACAAACCAGAAAGGCCGGAATATTTTCCAGATCATTGCGGTGAATGCGCCGCGAACGGTCAACATAATCGTTTAGTTCCAGCTGTGACGCATCAGGGTTTTTATTGATGATGCCCACCTGCAGATCTTCCGGGCTAGCAAGGCCGGAATCGCTTTTTAGCATTCTATAGACTGTCATCCAGCCTTGACCCATGATTTTCAAAATCATAACAGCCGCCGCAATCATGTAAGTGGCAAAAACCGGATTATTCATTGATAGTTCTGGCATTTCTATTCTCCTGAGTATTTTCTGAAACTATTCCCCGTCCGGTCCCTGATTATGGAACCATAGTGGCGGCAGTTCGCGCTGGCGTGGCCAAATTTCATCGAGTGTATCATCAATATAAAGGCGGCCATTCATCATCACACGGTGGATATCGGTAGTATTCTTAATATCTGCTCTTGGATCGCTATTGAGGATCACAAGATCGGCAAATTTACCGGGTTCTATCGATCCCACTTCCGTTTCGTGACCAATGATATGAGCACCGTCAATGGTCGCTGCCTTCAATATTTCCATCGGTGTACCGCCACCGGCGGAATACATACGCATTTCCCAGTGATAAGCTGGCCCCTGAAACTGTCCGTGTGATCCAACGCCAATTTTTCCGCCGGCGCGCTGTATAGCAAGCGCGTCAGCCGCAATTCTTGGGAAGGCATATTCTTCATCACGAAACCACGGGCGACGTTTGGTAGCGCCATCAATTAGGTTATGGGGCATAAAGCGGTTTGTTTTTGCATCATCATGCACGTTTTCTTTAGTGTAGAAATAATTCTCACCCCACGGTCCACCGTAAGAAACAAGCATGGTTGGCGTATAACCAATGCCTGATTTCGCCACCAGCTCAATCACGTCCTTATGAAGCGGATGGATCGGAAAATTATGTTCATTACCGGCAAAACCATCAATGACATGGGTCAGGTCCAATTTAAGATCAAGCCCGCCTTCGGTTGTTGGCATCATGCCGAGCTCTTTTGACGCTTCGATGATATATTGACGTTGTTTACGGTTCCCCGAAATATAGGCTTTAATATTTTTAGTTCTATAATGATCCCGGTAGCGGGTCAGCACGTTAAGTGCATGCTCTTTATCCTTAAAAGCATTGTCAGAGAAAACACCCGGACCCGTTGACCACGGGCGAATACCGATCATACGGCCACTTTCCACCATATCCTGCGCTACAAAAATATCAGTCGTGCCCGTTTGAACATCAAGGCCCGAAGTAATACCGTACGCAAGATTGGCAAGATAAGGCCAGTGATCAGTACCTTTAACTTCAATCCGGTCCCAGTTAGACCAGTGACCGTGACTATCCACATAACCGGGCAGAATATATTTACCAGACATGTCACGAATTTCGGCGTCCTCAGGAATATCTAGTTCACCATTTGCGCCAACGGCCTTAAAGAAACCATTTTCGACAATAATATCAGCATTTTCAACAATGCCTTTGGGGCCCATAGTAAGGGCCGTTGCACCACGAAAAACAATAATTCCTTCTGGATTATCGCGCGGCACTTCTATCCGTGCCGTGTAAGTTTGGTATTTTTTAGGTTCGTCTTCTTTTTCTTCTTCAGCGTCTTCTGACTTATCCTCATCGTCGTCTTCTGGCGGTGTCCAGTCGATGGTTGAAAGATCCTGAGTGTAAAAAGTCGATCCAACTGACCAAAGAACGCTGTTACCATCATCCGACCAGTCAAAATAATCAACGCCAATGTCACTTAATGTTTTAAGTGGCACCGTGGCATCTGAAACAATGACAGTTTGTGAGATTTTACCTAACTGTGGGATTGATACAAGATGGAGCTGTTGTTGCGATTTCGCCAGCGCCCATTTACCGTCAGGACTAATACGCATATCACCAGCAGGAACAGGATCAGGCTGCGAATAATAGCCCCTTCCTTTCACCTGAAGATGATCACGCCTATCCGTACCATCAAGCCTTACAGAATAAAGACCGCTATTGTTATAAAGATAAACCCGGTCAACCGCATTACCGAAATGGGGCGAACCGATGTCTGATCCCGGCAGAATAACCCGTGCATCGCCGCCATCAGCGGGCAGCACAATCAGATCACGCTGGGTGTCCGGATTACCGATGTTAAACTGATAGTTTGACGTCCTGACGGCTACAATTTCTTCGTCATTCGGGCTAAAGACCGGTTCTGTGTAATATCCAGACGCCTGTGTTATTTGAGTATTAGATCTACCATTTGGTCTTATTTTCCATACATGTCCGCCGTCATAGCCCCATGTAACATAGGTAATCCAGCGACCACCACTAGACCAGTTTGGCATCAGGGCTTCAGTGGCATCAATATCCAGTTTTTCTGGTACGCCACCATCGATAAGCTCCATTGTGTAAAGCTCCCCTAGCGCAGAAAAGACAACCGTTGTTCCGTCCGGCGACAGTTTTCCTGCCTGTGCCATACGTACAACGACCGGCCCTTTATCATCCGGCTTCTGATGAATAAGATCAGGCCCGATATCAAGATTTACTTTGGCGTTAAAGGGAATATTTTCTGCTGTTCCGTCATTCAGGGCAATTTTACTTATTTTACCGTCCACATTTAGAATAATCGCCTGCCCGTCCGGCGTAAAGCTATAGCTCGGCAGTAAATCGCGAGTAGAACGGCTTTCTTGGTCATCATGGGTGACGGGATAAGCAAGCCAGCGATCTTCGCCGCTAGTCAGATCACGCACTCGAAGGCCTGTTTCCGTTTCATAACGTGTACCGTAGATGAGCGTATTACCGTCCGGGGAAACTTCCGGTCTTATGGCACCACCTTGCGCGGTAACGATGGTGCTAGTCGTACCTTCTATTAAATCATGACGAACGACGGACCATGAAAACCCGCTCATGTTATAGCTAAACCCGCCCTGTTTTTTTGCGTAATAAAGGTACCTGCCGTCTGAAGACGCGCTAACACCCATAATGTTATTTTCACGGTTGCGCGGGGTGTCTGGTGTTTCTTTGGTTTTAATAACCTCGATCCCTTTCCCACCGTCTTTATGATACATCCACAGACCCATGGCACCGATGCCAGACTTATTCTGCGAAACATAGATATACTGGCTATCAGCCGACCATTCAGGACTTAAAACTTCACTACCAATTAAACTGGATAGTTTTCTTGGGCTTTCGCCGTCAATCCCGACAACATGTACATTCTCGGCGCCACTCTCATCAGACAGGAATGTAATATTCTTACCGTCCGGTGAATAGTTAGGTTGGCTTTGAAATCCCATACCCGTGATCAGCGCCGTTGCCTCACCGCCAGCAGCGGGCATTGTATAAATATCACCGAGCAGTTCAAAAATTATTGTCTCACCGTCCGGCGACACATCAAGCGCTAACCAGGTTCCTTCATCCGTTTCAAATTCAATTTTCCGCTCAGGCTTTAAAGGAAGACCCTCGTCGTCATCATCTTTATCATCTGCCGCCTCGTCAGCGCCTTTATCATCATCCTGCGGTGCATGGATGATTGCGTCATCCACCACTGCATCACGGGCGTCAGCAAAAGCTGGTAACGAAAGGCCAATCATTGTGAGAGCCAGTGTAAGCAATTTGAAAATTGATTTAATCATCGAAAATTCCCCTTGTTTTATTTTATGGTGTAGGTGCCACTACTTGATTTCACCTTAACATTGTTAAGTCTTTCTGGCAATCCGGCGAAAAGACGCCTAAAAATGCAGCTACTTACGCTCTTCTTCCTTCGCTTTAATCCAAAACTCTTCAAGCTCTTCCAATGAATATTGATCAAATGATTTATCTTTATTTTCAATGTATTGTTCTATTTTATTAAAGCGATTAGTGAACTTGTTGTTGGCTTTTTTCAAAGCTTGTTCGGGATCAATTTTAAGATGTCTAGCGAGATTGGCGTAAACGAACATCATGTCGCCGAATTCTTCTTCAATTTTGGCTTGGTCCTGTTTGTTTTTGACCAGTTCTTCGGATAGCTCGGCCATTTCTTCGTTCAGCTTATCAATCACCTGCATTGTCTGCGGCCAATCAAAACCAACGCGAGCAGCACGGTTTTGCAGCTTTATGGCTCGGGTTAATGCCGGAAGTCCTACAGTGACGCCGTCCAGTATGCTCTTCTGCTTCTTCTGCGCGCGCTCCGTCGCCTTCTGTTCTTCCCATGCGACGGTCTGCTCTTCGGCGGTACGGAAGGTTTCGTCAGCAAAGACATGGGGATGACGGCGTATCATTTTTTCAGCAATCGCATCAACGACGTCGCTGAAGTTAAAATGACCTTCTTCTTCGGCCATGCGGGCGTGGAACACCACCTGAAACAGCAGATCGCCGAGCTCATCCTTTAGACCGTCCATATCGTTATTATCAACCGCTTCGGCCACTTCGTAAGCTTCTTCAACCGTATAAGGGGCGACGGTTTCAAAAGTTTGTTCCACATCCCAGGCGCAGCCGTCTTTCGGATCCCGCAGCGTTGCCATTATATCCAGCAGTTTTTTTATATTATTCATCTTTTTTATTCCTGAAATCATAAGAAGGCACATCAAAAACCATACAGTCCCTAATTTCTGCTACACCAAGCTTCTCCGCGACACCGATCGAGCCCTTATTTTGCTTAACAACTAATGATGAAAAACCGTCAAGGCCAAGTTCTTTATAACCAAAGGCTTTTTGTGCGCTCGCCGCTTCTGTGGCGTATCCCTGCCCCCAGTATTTTTTGGCGAAACTATAACCAAGTTCCAGATGCTCAAATATGTCACCCTCTTTAGTGACTATGTCAGGCGCACCAAAATAGAACCAGTCCATTTCCCCGTCATTCACACATAGAAAATTACAGTAGCCGCATCTGCCAATTGGGCTTTTATCAGATTTTTTTAACACTAACATATGGCCGCGCCGCTGTTCATAAAGCTGCTGCATCATTTTTATATAAGCGATATTCTCACTGTGGCTGCGCGTACGGCCAATAGTATAGCGCATCACATCCATATCGCTATGAAGGTAATCGAGAAATCCTACATCTTCAGCCTTAAAAGGCTGCAGGATTAGTCGGTCTGTTTCCAGTATATACATAAGCTTTCCTCGAATTTAGCGAGAGTACTATGATCAAAGAATAATTCAAGCCACATTTAATTTGTTTACAGCTCCGCTATTTTCTGAAAAAGTGTATTTGGGAATAACAAAATAGTCTAGGGGACGGTCTTGAGAGTTCATATATTTGCACTAATGATGTCATTTGCTTTGTTTGCGGGAGCACAAGCAACAGAAATTTCATTTAATGAAGGAACAAATTTCGGTTTAAGTGTTTCGCCTGATGGCCTTACGCTAGCTATGGATTTGCAGGGAATTTTATGGACTGTGCCAGCAGCAGGCGGCACAGCAACGCCATTAACATCCGGCCAACAACCCGAAGCGCGAGAGCCAAGCTTTTCACCGGACGGTGCAAAAATAGCCTTTCACGGCTTTCACGGCGGGTATTTCCATATCTGGACGGTGAATGTGGATGGCTCAGACCTTCAGCAAATCACAAGCGGTAGTTATGATGACCGTGAACCATCCTGGAATATGGATGGAGAAACATTTGTATTTTCATCTGACCGCGACGGAACATATGATATCTGGGAAATTAATCTTGCTACGGGGCGTGAGACTAAACTGACCAACAACCCAGACGATGATGCTCATCCCCATAAATCACCAGACGGTAAGCGGCTACTTCATACACGAGAAATTAAGAACCGCTATTCAGAAATCGTTCTGGTCGAATATGACAGAAACGAAAAATCAGAACATAGCCTGATGAAATCTGATAGTACTAAATATATAAGGCCAGCATGGAATAATGACGGCACCGGTTTTTCTTATATTTCTCATACTAGCAATGACATAAAACTTCATTATGTGAAAGACGCCTATAGCCTAGAAGCGCAGTTCAATTCAATTATTCTTGATCAGGGCGACATATTTCCGTTTCGCGCAAGCTGGGGACTAGAAGGCATATATTTCACCGCTGATGGGCAGATTAAATACCGCCCTCTACTAACAAATGAACGTCGCGGAAATATCACCGTTGAAGTCGGTGAAATTACCAAGGTCGCTTTTGAAGCAACCATCACAGCAAACCCGCCAAATTATATTCGCAAACCCCACGATTTTGACCGTACAGGCTCAGAGCAGGTCATGGGGGTCGGCAGCATGGATATATCAACCAAACGAGACCAAATGGTATTTACCGCGCTTGGTGATATGTGGCTGCAGTCGGGTGATGCAATGGCCGAGAACATAGCCAGTGAAGCGGGTCATATCATTGACCCCACCTGGTCACGGGACGGGGAACTGCTGGCTTTTGTCGCTGAAAAAGACGGACAGATGGATATCTGGATCCGTAACATGACAACCGGCAATGACCGGCAGCTAACGAACGATAAAAACCGTGAATACAGGCTCACCTGGTCACGGGACGGTAAATCAATTGCCTATCTTTCGACCCGCGGCACATCTAACACATGGGGCAGATCTGATTTAAAAGTAATCGATGTCGCTTTTGGCAATATCAACACAGTTGATAAAACTATTTTTACCCCCGGCCGCCCTGCATGGTCCTTGGACGGGAAAAATATTATAATGGCGGTCGTAAAACCGGCCACAACCCGCTTCCGTGAAGGAATGCACGCACTAAGACAATATAATTTGGAAAGTGGACGGTCAAAACTGCTCGATATGCCAGGTAACATCGGCCTTAGTACCCGCGATGGCAGTGGCCCGGTTATGTCACCAGACGGCGCAAAGATGGCCTATATTTCCGAAGGGGAAGTACGCGTCACTTACGTAAGCCGTAGCGGTGAGATTAACGGTACCGTAGATAACAGATGCGTCGATACTGCACAAATGCCACGCTGGTCACGGGATTCAGATAATATTTATTATCTGTCCGGCAAAACACTTAAATCCTGCAATACGTTAAATGGTCAAACGGAGGATCATAAGTTTAACCTCACATGGGCCCGTAAAATCGCTAACGACAAAACAATCCATGTGGAAAAATTCTTCGACGGGGTATCAAAAGAATACCGCGAAAATGTTGATGTGTTTATTTCAGGCAACCGTATTTCAAAAATTGTTCCCCACGGGCAAGATCCTGTGATTGGCACTTTTGTTGATTATTCGCGCGACACCATGATCCCGGGTTTAATGGCAGGACATAGCCACCAGACCGAGCTACTTGGTGAAAAGCTTGGTCGTAACTGGCTTGCTTACGGTATTACCAGTGTACGTGATCCCGGCTCGAACCCCTATAAATCTATTGAACGTAAAGAAACCTGGGCCAGTGGAAAATCATTAGGTCCAAGGCTATTTCATGGTGGCTGGCTCACTGGCGGCGCGCGTATTTATTACGGACAAAGCTATAACGCCATTAATGAAAAAGCACTTCGCCATGAACTTCAGCGCGTCAAAGAACTCGATTATGATATGATTAAGTCCTATGTGCGCCTGCCCGACGAGTTTCAACAAATCCTCATCGAAGAAGGTCATAAGCTTGGCATCCCGCTCTCGAGCCATGAAATTGCCCCGGCTGTGCAAAATGGTATGGATAGTGTCGAGCATTTGGCTGCGACCAGCAGACGCGGCTATTCACCGAAATCTTCAAGCCTTTCAATAGGCTATCAGGATGTGGTGAATATCATCAGCCAGTCTGGCTTGACCATTACCCCAACCGCAACATTAACAACCGGTTATAATATTTACGCTGCAGAATATCCTGAATATTTATCAGATATAAAATACCGAACATTTTTAGATGAAATGCAGCGGGATGGTCTGTCTAGAAGGCTAAATTCAGTCGGCACGTCCCCCCAATCACAGCGTAACCCGAGTGTCCTTAAAAGCATTAAAACAATGCATGACATGGGCGCAAATATTGCTGCGGGGACCGACACGCCGTTTATGCCATACGGTATCGCCGAACATTTTGAAATAATCCAGTATGTTGATGCGGGGCTTAGCCCCTATGATGCAATCCGTGCATCAACCATTAATGTGGCAAAAAATATCGGTGTTGATGGGGATTTGGGAACTCTTGAAGTTGGAAAGATTGCTGATATGGTAATCATCGACGGCGATCCGCTTAATGAAATAACGGACATTAGAAATGTGGAAGCAACCATAAAAGACGGACATATTTATCAGATCCGTGAACTTACCAAAAACAGAGGTGAATAATGACGAACTTAGAAGGTTACTGGAAAGAAAATGTAAAGCTGGTTTTAAAACTGCTCAGCATCTGGTTCATTGCCTCTTACGGTATGGGGATACTCTTTGTTGATTACTTAAATCAATTTCAATTCTTTGGTTTTCCTTTTGGTTTTTGGGTCGCGCAGCAGGGGGCAATTTATGTCTTTGTCGCGCTGATATTCGTCTATGTGGTCAAGATGAACACGCTTGATAAAAAATACGGCGTCGATGAAAGCGATGATGACGTCCCGGTTGAAGATTTGAGGCCCGCTGAAGATGCCGAAGATAAAGGGGAGCAGTAATATGGATGTTCAGACCCTCACTTATATTATCGTTGGTTTCACTTTCGCTCTTTATATCGGCATCGCTATCTGGGCCAAGGCGGGCACCACTGACGACTTTTATGTCGCCGGGCATCATGTGCACCCGCTGGCGAATGGTATGGCAACCGCTGCCGACTGGATGTCTGCTGCATCGTTTCTATCCATGGCCGGGCTTATATCCTTTATGGGCCGTGACGGCGCCATGTATCTTATGGGATGGACCGGTGGGTATGTGCTGCTGGCGCTTCTGCTCGCGCCTTACTTACGTAAATTCGGCCAGTTCACTGTGCCCGACTTTGTTGGTGACCGTTATTAT
>JABJKT010000219.1 GCA_018660225.1 Kordiimonadaceae bacterium | reverse complement strand
TATGAAATTACCGGCCTCGCGTGGTCAGGCAAGGGAAAGATCGCCCGGGTTGAAGTATCTGTTGATGGCGGTAATAGTTGGGCCGAAGCAGCGCTTGAAGGGCCAATTCACAGCAAAATGCTAACCCGTTTCAGAATTCCGTGGATGTGGCAAGGTGGACCAGCAGTTCTACAAAGCCGTGCTATCGATGAGTTTGGCCGCACTCAACCATCAAGAAAAGAATTGATAAATGCTCGTGGAAGAAAACCAGTTTACCATTTCCACGCCATACAAAGCTGGGGGGTAGAGCCTAACGGCGATATTAAAAATGTATATGCATAATAATAAGGGAAAAAATTTACAAATAGACGCAACCGATCATGTGGCACCTGGCGGACTGCTCAGTCGCCGCCTTTTTCTGAATTCTGCACTCGCTACCACCGCGGCCCTAGCAACAACACGCGCCGCCTACGGGCAGGAAGATATGGTCGGTGAAGGTCAGGAAGACTGGACACTTTACCCCGGCAGTGACGCCCTTGAATATGGTGAAAGATCACGCTTTGAAGTAGATCGGGTAAGACGTACAGCAGGTCCCGGCTATCAGAATGAAGAATTCGCTTCACTAAGAACCATTGTTCACAGAGCAAGAACCCCGCATCAGGATTTAATGGGCACCATCACCCCAAGCGGCCTTCATTTTGAACTGACCCATCACGGCATACCGGATATTGACCCGGAGCAGCATGCCGTTGTTATTCACGGCATGGTAAAACAACCGCTGAAATATAATATCGAGGCACTAGAAAACTATCCAACCATCACCCGGGAACATTTCCTTGAATGTAGTGGCAACAGCCTTGCTTTATGGTCGGAAAAACCACAAGAATGGAACCTGCAAAGAATGCACGGTCTTCTTTCCGGTAGCCAGTGGACAGGTGTTCCACTTTCAACGCTTCTTGATGAATGTGGTGTCTCGCCGGACGCCAAATGGATCATTGCCGAAGGAGCCGACAGCGGATCCTTAAGTCGCAGCATACCCATCGATAAAGCCCTTAAAGACAGCATGATCGCCATTTATCAAAATGGCGAACGTATCCGCCCCGGTCAGGGCTACCCCATGCGGCTCTTTAACCCCGGATATGAGGGAAACACATCAGTAAAGTGGATTCGCTCGTTACATGTTACCGACAGACCGGCGATGTCGCGTTTTGAAACATCGACTTACACAGACAAGATGCCGGACGGAAAAGCCCTTCAATTCACTTTAGAAATTGACGTTAAGTCGATGATTACCAGACCGTCCAATGCCATGAGCCTTAAAAAACATGGCCTTTATGAAATTACAGGCCTCGCTTGGTCAGGAAAAGGTAAAATCGACCGAGTAGAAGTATCAGTTGATGGTGGAAAAACATGGGCCGAAGCGGCACTTGAAGGCCCTATCCAAAGCATCATGCTGACCAGATTTAGAATTCCATGGTTGTGGCAGGGGGAGCCGGCAATACTTCAAAGTCGCGCTATAGATGAATTTGGCCGCGTACAACCGAGCAGAAGTGAACTGGTTGAAGCACGTGGCACAAAGGGGACTTATCATTACCACGGCTATCAAAGCTGGGGTGTTGGCACGAATGGGAAGATTAGTAACGTATATACATAAAATTAAGGGACAAAAATGAAAAAAGATCAGGATAAAAATCTGCCAATTGACACGACCGACCGCGTGGCATCGGGTGGTCTTCTCAGCCGCCGGCTATTTCTAAATTCCGCCGTTGCAACCACAGTAGCACTTGCCACAACACGGGCCGCTTACGGGCAGGACGTTGTCGGCGAAGGTCAGGAAGACTGGACTTTATACCCCGGCAGTGATGCCCTTGAATACGGCGAACGCTCACGCTTTGAAGTGGAACGGGTCAAAAAATTCAAACCCCAAGTAACTGACGCTAGTCAGGATTACTGGGACCTTCGGACCACTAATGCCACCACCAGAACCCCGCATCAGCATTTAATGGGCACCATTACCCCGAGCGGACTTCATTTTTCCGTAACCCATCACGGCATTCCAGATATTGATCCTGACCAACATGCGGTTGTCATTCATGGCATGGTTAAAAATCCGCTTAAGTTTGATATTAATGCACTTGAAAACTATCCTACTATTACCCGCGAATATTTCCTTGAATGTTCAGGAAATAGCGGTGCACTTTGGGGTGAGAATGCACGGGATATTCAGTTAGACCGCATGCACGGTCTTGTTTCCGGAAGCCAGTGGACCGGTATTCCACTTTCAACTTTACTTGATGAATGCGGTATCTCTTCAGATGCCAAATGGATCATCGCCGAAGGAGCCGATAGTGGGTCCTTAAGCCGTAGCATACCCATTGATAAAGCCTTAAAAGACAGCATGATTGCAATTGCACAAAATGGCGAACGCATAATGCCTAATCAGGGCTACCCAATGCGGCTGTTTAATCCGGGCTTTGAAGGCAACACATCGATTAAATGGCTGCGCTCGCTTTATGTGACAGACAAGCCTGTTATGTCGCGCTTTGAAACATCGCGCTATACAGACCGTATGCCAGACGGAAAAGCACTGCAGTTTTCACTGGAAATCGACGTTAAATCAATGATCACAAGACCATCAAACGCCATGAGCCTACCAAAACATGGCCTTTACGAAATTACCGGCCTTGCTTGGTCCGGGAGGGGAAAAGTCGCCAAGGTTGAAGTTTCCGTTGATGGCGGCACGACATGGGCCGAAGCAGCGCTTGAAGGCCCCATTCACAGCATCATGCTGACCCGATTTAGAATCCCATGGATGTGGGACGGTAGATCCGCTATTTTGCAAAGCCGTGCCACTGACGAATTTGGCCGCGTTCAGCCAGTTAGAGAAAAACTGATCGAAGCAAGAGGACGAAGACCAAGTTACCATTTCCACGGAATCCAAAGTTGGGGTGTTGAGCCGGACGGCAAAATCAAGCATGTATATGCATAACTATAAGGGACTATTATGAAAAAAGATCAAAATAAAAACTTACCAATTGATGCGACCGACCGCGTGGCATCTGGAGGACTGCTCAGCAGGCGGCTTTTCTTAAATTCCGCCGTTGCCACCACCGCAGCACTTGCCACCACCAGAGCAGCATACGGACAGGAAATTGTCGGCGAAGGACAAGAAGACTGGACACTCTACCCCGGTAGCGACGCCCTTGAATACGGCGAACGGTCAAGATTTGAAGCGGAACGGGTAAAAAAGTTTGTGCCACCGATAACCGAAGCAAATCAAGCTTTTTATGATCTGCGAACCACTAATGCCAGCAGCTTAACCCCTCACCAACATTTAATGGGCACCATTACACCTAGCGGGCTTCATTTTTCCGTAACTCATCACGGCGTCCCCGATATTGACCCGGATAAACATGCGGTAGTGATCCATGGTATGGTGAAAAATCCTCTTAAATTTGATATTAATGCACTGGAAAATTACCCAACTATAACCCGCGAATATTTTCTTGAATGTAGCGGTAACAGCGGCGTTCTTTGGGGCGAAACGGCCCGCGACGTTCAACTTGACCGCATGCACGGACTTGTTTCAGGCAGTCAATGGACAGGTATTAAGCTTTCAACGCTTCTTGATGAATGCGGTGTCTCGCCAGACGCTAAATGGATTATCGCCGAAGGGGCTGATAGTGGATCATTAAGTCGAAGCATCCCGATTGATAAAGCCTTAAAAGACAGCATGATTGCCATAGCGCAAAATGGTGAACGGCTCATGCCGCAGCAAGGCTATCCTATGCGGCTTTTCAATCCAGGGTTTGAAGGAAATACTTCTATCAAATGGCTACGTTCGCTATATGTGAGCGACAAACCGGTCATGTCACGCTTTGAAACATCGCGCTATACAGACAGAATGCCCGACGGCAAAGCACTTCAATTTAGTTTGGAAATCGACGTTAAATCAATGATCACAAGGCCGTCAAACGCCATGAGCCTGCCTAAGCACGGCTTATATGAAGTCACTGGACTTGCCTGGTCAGGACGGGGCAAAATCGCCAAGGTCGAAGTATCCGTTGACGGCGGAAAAACATGGGCCGAAGCGGCACTGGAAGGACCCGTGCACAGCATCATGCTTACCCGCTTTAGAATTCCATGGATGTGGGACGGCGGGTCAGCAATCCTGCAAAGCCGCGCCACAGACGAATTTGGCCGCGTTCAGCCAGCAAGAGAAAAACTCATCGCCGCAAGAGGCAGAAGACCAAGTTACCATTTCCACGGCATCCAAAGTTGGGGCGTGGACACAGAAGGGAAAATTAAACATGTATATGCGTAAAACACTAATCATTGCAGGACTACTCATGAGCACTCAAATGGGTGTGGCTCAAGAATCACGCTTCGGCGTTCCGGCGACACAGGCCGATATTGATAAACGTTTCTGGTCCGTATTCCCGGACGGTGAGTTTCTACCGGAAGGCGAAGGCAATGTAGCCGAGGGCGCAGAATTATTCGAATATAACTGCAACCTCTGCCACAATTACCCTGATGAAAATGACCCTAATAAAAATGCAATTGGTAAATTGTTCGGCGGCCATGAAACTATGGGCACAGACAATATTGACCGCACAATCGGCAGCTACTGGCCCCACCCTACGACGGTGTTCAATTATATCCGCCGCGCCATGCCACTTATCGCGCCAATGTCGCTTACCAATAGCGAATATTATTCACTAACGGCATACCTGCTTCATGAAAACGGTATCATCGGTGAAAATG
Source organism: Kordiimonadaceae bacterium (assembly GCA_018660225.1). Classification (GTDB taxonomy): domain Bacteria; phylum Pseudomonadota; class Alphaproteobacteria; order Sphingomonadales; family Emcibacteraceae; genus Pseudemcibacter. The sequence continues at coordinate 32,888 of JABJKT010000219.1, read as the reverse complement.
ACGTGATCAACAAAGACACTCTGCCAAAAGTGCAGATGCCAAACCGTGATGGTTTTGTTAATGCTTATCCAGATATACCGGAGAAATACAGAACCAAGCAGTAAGACGTAATCTAAAGTGATTTAGAGTTCATTAACCATACTATGATACTTTTGTTAGCATAAATTTAAAGAAATCAATTTTAACAAAAGAAATTTGTCATGACCGAAATTAATGTCCACGCCCCTTCTGGTGTAAATAGTCACGCCCCTGCCCATGCCGGACACGGTAAAAAATCATCCACAGAAGATACAAGTTCAAGTGATCCATCATCCGCTGTTGATGTTACTTTGAGTGATGAAGCGCAAGATTTTCTTGGTGACATTCCCGGTAAATCAGTCGCTCACCGCGCCCGTGCCGCACTTGCACAGGAAGGTTTTGAGGCTCTATCCGGTCTTTCTTTCGGTAAAATCGTTTCTACTCTGGCCCGAGGTCTGGAATTAAGCACTCTGCTTCCTGAACCTGTTGTGGAAGAGAAGGAAGAAGGAACTGAAGAAACACCAACTGATGAAGTTCCTCCTAGTCTTAGTGACGAAGAACCTACTGAAACAATTCTCGGCGATGCTGAGATTGCGTTATCACTTCTCACACCATTGGATGAAGAAGCGGCTTAAGCTACTCAATATCCTCAACGTCGGCACTGGTTCCCTGCACTCTTGCTGCGAGTGCCGCATTCATGAACATGTCAAGATCGCCGTCTAGTACCTTATCAGGCTGACCGCTTTCGACGCCCGTACGCAGGTCTTTGACCATCTGGTAAGGTTGCAAAACATATGATCTGATCTGATGACCCCAGCCGATATCGGTTTTGGCATCGTGCTCATCATGAGCTTCCTGCTCACGGCGCTGTAGTTCCGCTTCATAAAGGCGCGCTTTAAGCATGCTCATAGCAGCGGCGCGGTTTTTATGTTGTGAGCGATCATTTTGACACTGCACGACGATATTAGTCGGAATATGGGTAATACGCACCGCACTATCGGTCGTGTTCACATGCTGCCCGCCCGAACCGGACGCACGGTAAGTATCGATGCGTAGATCACCATCGTTTACTTCCACTTCGAAGTTATCATCAATAACCGGGTAAACCCAGACACTGGAAAAACTGGTGTGGCGTTTGGCGTTACTATCAAACGGCGATATACGCACAAGCCGGTGAACACCGCTTTCGGTCTTTAACCAACCGTAAGCATTTTCACCTTTAATCTGAATGGTGGCTGATTTAATACCGGCTTCCTCGCCGTTATGCATTTCCATCAGATCAACCTTGCAGCCATGGGCATTGGCCCAGCGCGTATACATGCGCAGCAGCATATTGGCCCAGTCTTGGCTTTCGGTGCCGCCGGCCCCTGAATTGATCTCCAGATAGGCATGATTGGCGTCCGCTTCACCGCTTAAGAGTGTTTGAAGCTCAAGCTCACCGGCTCTCCCTGTTAGCTTTTCAATCGCCGCCTCAGCCTCACCGATAATCTCATCATCACCTTCAAGTTCACCTAGCTCTATAAGTTCGATATTATCGTCAAGCTCTCTTTGAACGTCATTACACAGCGTAATGGCCTGTTCAAGCTTGGTACGCTCTTTCATAAGCGCCTGGGCATTGGTGGGGTTATCCCAAAGGGTAGGATCTTCTGAAAGGGCCGTTAGTTCTTCGTAACGATCAAGGGCAACATCCCAGTCAAAGATGCCTCCTCAGCAGTGCGAGCGACTGCCTGATTTTATCAACAGAATTTTGGATTTCAGCTTTCATGATTTCAGACCATTATTTTTATTATTAGTATATGCCGCCGGTTCCAGTCCGCAGCTTGGTCTTTGTTTGCACTAGTGAATTAAATCCGTCAAGTACTTGGTTCTCTTTATTTGGAAAGGACCCCTGCCTGAAGGCTTCTAGAATTGTATTCTTTGTACCAGCCGTCGCCAGCTGTCCTGTTAACGGATCAACACGTACCAGTCTTACCCCTTCCGGGATACGGAACGGAGTTGTATTTTCGTCTTTTAATGCTTCACGCATGAAATCGCGGAATATGGGAACGGCAACCGATGAGCCCTCCTCACCACGGCCCATGGAACGCGGGCTGTCAAAACCAACAAACACACCAACCACAAGATCCGGTGAAAAACCGACAAACCATGTATCAAAGCTATCATCTGTTGTGCCTGTTTTTCCGGCCAGTGGGCGGCGAAGAGCACGAATTCGCACACCCGTACCGCGCTGAACTACACCTTCAAGCATGGATACAAGCTGATAGGCCGTTACTTCGTCAAGTACTTCACTGCGAACGTCCTCTAGTTCTGGCTCCGATTGATAATTCCAACTCTCAGCTTCACAGCCTATACAGACACGGTCATCATCGCGGAATATTGTTTTACCGCGTCTGTCCTGAATACGGTCTATAAGGCTTGGTTCAATGCGCTTGCCACCGTTAACAATCATGCCGTAAGCCGTTGTAAGGTCTAGCAGGGTGGTCTCCCCGGCACCAAGTGACATGGAAAGAAGATCAGGCATATCATGAGTAATGCCAAAACGGTCTGCCGCTTCAACAATGCCTTCCATTTTTAAATTCTGCGCCAGGCGCACGGTCATCAGATTACGTGATTTTTCAATACCCAGTCTTAATGTACTAGGGCCATAAAATTTCGAGCTTGAATTACGGGGCTTCCATTTACCCATTCCAAAACCCTGATCAAGCACAAAGGGCGCATCAAGCACCAAACTTGACGGCGTAAAGCCATTTTCAAGGGCCACACTATAAACAAACGGTTTAAAGGCACTACCCGGTTGACGTTTGGCTTGGGAGGCGCGGTTATATTCACTGCGTGTGAAATCATAACCGCCAACCATAGCAAGCACGCGGCCCGTATGCGGATCAAGCGCAACGATTGAGCCATTTACAGCCGGTATCTGCCGCAGGCCATAAGGGGTGCCAAGACTTGCTTCCTCAGTAGTTATTTTTTCAACGGCGATAATATCACCTTGTGTAAGCACATCGGCCATTGATTTAACCTGTGAGCCTAGTCTTTCACCAGCGGCCCATGGGCGGGCCCATTTCACTTCTTCGAGCGTTATTGTTTCAACGGGAAGGCTTTCAAAGGTATCACTTTTATTCAGAGCGTCCCTTGACGCAATGATAGCAAGTTCATCCTGTACTTCAATAACCACAGCATGTTGCCAGGCATCAATACCGAGCGTGGTATTAATCTTTAAGAAGTCTTCTTTCCAGCTTTCGTAAGGGGTAGCGAATAAATCCATATTATCAAGCGGTCCGCGCCATCCGTGACGACGATCATAAACCACAAGTCCATTTTTAAGTTCTCGTTCGGCTATTGTTTGAAGCCTGGGCGATAATGAAGTTCTAACCGAAAGACCGCCACCATATAGCTCATCATCGCCATATGTCTTTTTAAGTTCGCGGCGCACATCTTCTGCAAAATAATTGGCCTGGAATGTTCTGGCTTGGCCTGATGTTTCCGCGACAAGCGGTATTTCAACGGCTTCTACTCTTTCTTCTTCAGAAATATAACCTTCAATTTCCATACGGCCAAGCACCCAATTACGTCGCCCAATCGCCGCCGCATATTTGCGTGTAGGATGATAATTACTCGGTGCTTTTGGTAAGGCGGCAAGATAGGCGATTTCTTCAACGGCTAATTCTTCCAGCGATTTACCAAAATAATTAAGCGCAGCCGCCGCAACCCCATATGAATTTTGCCCCAGATAGATATCATTCATATAAAGTTCTAAAATCTGATCTTTACTGAACGTCTGTTCTATCCTGTAGGTAAGAATAGCTTCTTTGATTTTTCTTTCAAACTTCACGACCCCGCTTAGCAGGAAGTTTTTTGCCACCTGCTGGGTAATAGTAGAGGCGCCAACCAAGCGACGATTTGTAAAAACATTCTTGATATTAACAAGAACCGCCCTTACTACTCCTTTAAAATCTATCCCCGGATGAGTATAAAAACTCTGATCTTCAGCAGAAATAAAGGCTTGAATAACCTTCGGCGGAATGGCCGAAATGGGAACAAATAATCTTTTTTCACGGGCATATTCTTTTAAAAGGCTTCCATCGCCTGCATATATGCGACTGACGACAGGCGGCTCATAATTGGCAAGCTGGGAAAAATCAGGAAGGTCACGCCCGTAAGAATAAAGGATATATAGGCCACCAAGCACGGTTACAATTCCACTAATTAAAGTGAAAACAACCAAGCCTCCTAATATATTTTTCCATTTCTTCGACAACATAAACATTCCACATTCAGATCACATTTAGAATCAGCCTTAATTTAAGCGCAAATTATGACATACATAAGGCACAATCAAGTTAAATTAGTACTCGCATACTCAATGATAAATTTCGGTTAATGACTATAAAAAAATTAAATCTAATTAAAGGCAAAGTTTTTCTGGAAATAATTGTCTGTAGCTTTCAAAATAGCCCTACCAATCTTCTCGTGGGTTTCCTTCTGCATCAGAAGTGTAGCGTCCGTTTTATTAGTCAGGTAGCCCATTTCAATTAGCACTGAAGGCACATCAATTCCTTTAAGTACCGCAAAGCCCGCTGAACGAAGGCTACGTTTGCGAACGGTGATGGCTTTTTTAAGTTCAGGCGCTAGCTCGCCAGCAAAGCGGTTAGATAAATTCATAGTTTCTTGCTTCACCAGATCAATAAGAATATTCTGAACCATCCCTGTTTCATCCTGAAGGTCAACACCAGCAATGATATCAGATTTATTTTCCCGCGCCGCAAGTGATGCTGCTTCTTTATCTGATGCCGTTTCCGTTAATGTATAAATGGTCGCCCCCCTAACCGAAGGGCTTGAGAATGCATCAGCATGAATAGAGATAAATAAATCGGCGTTATTACTATGCGCCACACGGCTTCTTGCTCGTAAATTTAGGAATATATCGCGGTCTCTGGTCAAAATAACTTCGTAGCGGCCGGAAGCCTCAAGTATTTTTTTAATATTTTTCGAGGCGGAAATAGTGACATTCTTTTCGGAAATACCGTTTACTTTGATACCACCAAGGTTTCCAGGGTCATGACCGCCGTGACCGGGATCAATCACGATAACTTTTTTTCCGCTAGGAACATTAGCAGGGCTTCTCGTCGCTCTGATCGCTTTTGCCCTCGCTGCCGGTTTTGAAATATTTTTGGCAAATGCCGTTTGCGTTACTTTCTCGAAATCAAATACCAAACGGTTCGGGGCATTATTTTTACCCTTTATGACAAAAGAATTGGAAATTTTAACAGGGTTTTTAAGATCTAGCACAATCCTTGAAGTGCCCGGCATATATAAACCATAGCGATAATTATTAATAAGCCCTTTTCCCTGGGCACCGCCCGGGCCAATTTTCCAGGTCACTTCATCCAAATCAATCACAATACGGTTTGGATTAGCGAGGCTGAAACTACGAAACGCCGTATCACCGGTGATTTCAAGCACAAAACGGGTCTGATTATCGTCCCCACCAAAGCGGACCGAGGTAATTTCGGGGGAAGCAGCGAATATCCGACTGGTGGTTATGATCACCGAAATCATAACTATAAATATAAATCTTATCGATAAATATTGCTTAAAGGCTGCCATAAATATCCTATTTAACGCCAAATATTACTGTTCTACGCATATTATAATAACATCAGTTATAAAAAATTGTTAACATTTCTAGTATAAAATGCTGATTTCAAAAAGTATTTTCTAAAAAATAGTTCTTTTAGGTTGTTATAGTGACTTTGGTTCACTATGTTAGCACAATCATATAGAAATGCATTTACTATGCAAAAGTATGGTTTTTTGTAAAATACAAGAACAATAAAAATAATAAAGAATATATTTCGACCTTAATAAGGCGAAATTGAAAATAATGAATTTAAGCATTAAAAGCTATAAGAGTAGTCACGCAGCCGCAAAAGAATTTTTCTTTGCAGGTACGGACGATTTTGTTCTCTTCGTTAAGTCTTTTACTGCCTCAATAAGAAACCAATTTAAAACAATTAATCAAAAACCCGCACGCCTGATGATCGCTAACGCGCAACCAGGCTTGAGCGGGATTTTGAATGGAGAATACTTTAATGTCAATTCGTATGTTGATAGACGCCTCCCACCAGGAAGAGACCCGTGTGGCGATCGTCGATGGAAATCGTGTCGAGGACTTCGATTATGAAAGTTCCGCAAAAAAACAATTAAAAGGTAGCATTTATCTCGCAAAAGTGACCCGTGTCGAACCTTCCCTACAAGCCGCATTTGTGGATTATGGGGGGAACCGTCATGGTTTCCTTGCCTTTAGTGAAATTCACCCTGACTATTATCAAATCCCGGTCGCCGACCGCGAAGCACTGATCGCACAAGAAGCTGCGGCCAATGCTGACTTGCTTGAAGCTGAAGAAGCCGCTGCCGATGCAGCTGCGGAAAAAGCAGAAGCCAAAAAAGTTGCGAAAAAACCACGTGGTAGGGGTCGTAAAAAGAAAGACCCGGAAACAAGTGAAGAAAATAGCGAAGAAAGTGACGCTGAAAAAGTAGAAACTGAAACGGCAGAAACCGAAGAAGTTAAAACTGAAGAAGCAGAAACGGAAGAAGCTGAAGAGGCACCTGCCAAGAAAAAGCGCAAGCCAAGAACCAAAGCAGAAAAAACCAAAGATGATCCTGTAATCGAGGAAGACGCATCTGAAGAAGATGAAGCTGAAGTTGAAGCAGAAGATGAAAAAGACTCTGATGATGCCGGTAACGGAACTTCCGATGAAGATGAAGAAGAAAGACTTCGCATCAAAATGGCTAAAAGGCTTCGCTATAAATATAAAATTCAGGAAGTTATCAAGAAGAACCAAATCATCCTTATTCAGGTGGTTAAAGAAGAACGCGGCAATAAAGGCGCAGCACTGACAACATATTTATCGTTGCCGGGACGCTACTGTGTTCTGATGCCTAACACTCTTCATGGCGGCGGTGTCAGTCGTAAAATTGCCAATGTTAAGGATAGAAAGAAGCTTAAAAACATTCTTTCAAGCCTTAATATGCCGAAAGGTCATGCCTGTATTATAAGAACGGCCGGCAGCGATAGAACCAAGCCGGAAATTAGCCGCGATTATGATTATCTAAAACGTATGTGGGAAGCAATCCGCGAACATACCCTGAAATCTATTGCACCAAGCCAGATTTATGAAGAAGGCAACCTTATCAAAAGAAGCATTAGGGATCTTTACACAAAAGATATCAGTGAAATTTTGGTCGAGGGTGAAAAAGGCTATAATACAGCCAAGAATTTCATGGCTATGCTTATGCCGAACCATGCCAAAAAAATTCATCATTATGAAGATGCCATCCCGCTCTTTCAACGTTACAGGGTGGAAACTCATCTGGATTCTATGTATAGCCCGACGGCTCAACTTAAATCTGGTGGCTATATCGTTATTAACCCGACCGAGGCACTTGTGTCCATTGATGTAAACTCCGGCCGGGCAACAAAAGAACATAATATCGAAGAAACCGCCATCAAAACCAATCTTGAAGCAGCCGAAGAGGTTGCCCGCCAGCTAAAACTGCGCGATATGGCAGGCCTTGTGGTAATTGACTTCATCGACATGGAAGATAACCGCAACAACCGCGCCGTTGAGCGTAAAATGAAGGCCTGCTTAAAAAGCGACCGTGCCCGCATTCAGGTTGGACGGATCAGTTCCTTTGGTCTGATGGAAATGTCACGTCAGCGCCTGCGTGTTGGTGTGCTTGAAAGCAGTACAACCGCCTGCCCTCACTGTGAAGGAAGTGGCTTACTTAGATCGGTTGAATCGCAAAGTTTACATATTCTACGTATCATTGAAGAAGAAGGTATTCGTGCAAAAAATTCGAAATTCACCGTATATCTGCCATCAAGCGTTGCTGTTTATATTCTAAATAATAAAAGAAATAATCTAATTGATCTTGAAAAACGCTATGACTTTAGTGTTTCAATTGCCATTGACAATGATTTAACGGCTTCCGCCCATAGGATGGAAAAATCCGGCAAACCATCAATCGCATCGCAAAAAAGAAAAGACAGCCTGAAATTAGGCAAAGACGTAAATACCTTGATTGATGTTACGGAAGAAGACGTATCGCCAAGCGAAGAAAATACCGATAGACCAAAACGTCGTCGCCGTAGAAGAAGAAATCAGAATAACAGAAATTCCAATTACGAAAATGATAAATCTGAAGCTTCAGAAAGTAACATTAGTTCTGAAAGTAAAGATAGTTCTGAAAACGCTCAAAGTGAGCAATCAGAAGAAAAAACAGGCGAGCAGGATCGTCCACGTCGCAGACGCCGTCCTAATAGAGGGCGTAGAAACAATCATGGAAATGATGCGGTGAAGGAAGAAAACAAAAACGCCGAAGTTACTGAAGCAAAAGAAGAAACGCCCGCAGAAAAGCCTGCTGACGAAAAGCCGGCAAAATCAGCCAGCAAAAAAGCTCCGAAAAAGGAAGTGAAAGCTGAAAAACCGGTTGAAAAGAAAGAAGAGCCTAAGGTTGAAAAACCAAAGAAAAAAGGCTGGTGGTCAAGATAAATAGCGACCCTATTTAGAATTAAAACAATAAAGCCCGGTGAATTATCATTCGGGCTTTATTTTTGTCACATTCTTCACTTAAAGTCCTATTCATTGCCTATTCAGGAGAAATAGGCTTATAATAACCACGAATAAGCGAAACTATAGAGAATATCTAACCCTGATTATGAATAAAAAATTGATTAAAAATATTTTTTCTAAATCTTTTACAGCGATTTTAATATTTAACGTCGCTTTTTCAAATGTGCTTTACGCACAGGGTCGCGGACTTTCCATCATTAGAGACGCTGAAATTGAACAAATTATTAGAGACATAACCGAGCCCATCTTTATTGCCGCTGAGCTTGATGTGAATGCAGTTGATACATATTTGTTGGATGACAATGCTATTAATGCCTTCGTCATGGGTGGCCAGAATGTTTTTCTAAATTCCGGACTATTGCTAAAAGCGGAAACGGCCAATCAGGTGATTGGTGTTGTCGCACATGAAACCGGTCATATTACAGGCGGTCACCTTACAAGAATACAGGACGGCATGTCGCAAATGATGTCTTATACCCTAATGGGTTTATTGCTTGGTGTCGCCGCGATCGCCGCAGGATCTGCTGATGCCGGCATGGCGCTAATGATGGGCGGGCAACAAATCGGCTACCGCACATTGCTTCGTTTCACCAGAACACAGGAATCCTCAGCGGATCAGGCCGCCCTTAGCCTGCTTGAAAAAATGGGCCAATCCGGTAGAGGCCTTATCGAATTTTTTGAAATTCTCGGCGATCAGGAACTAGTTCCTGAAAAATACCGTGACCCATATGCCAGCACCCATCCCTTTAATTCAACACGGATTGAAAGGGTGAGAGATCAGGTACAGGAATCGCCTTATTATGACACCATGACAGAACCTGAACTGGAAGAAAAATTTATAAGATTGCAGGCAAAATTATACGGTTATTTAAAACCGCTACACGCTACTTTGGTTAGATACCCCGTAGAAGACAAGAGCATTAATGCGAGATACGCCAGAACATTTGCCTATCAACAAAGTAACAACATGAATGATGCCCTCGCGGAAATAGAAACACTGATCACCGATTTTCCTGAAAACCCTTTCTTCCATGAAACAAAAGGGCAGATTTTATATGAAAATGGTTATGTGGTAGGTTCCATTGAAGCTTACAGCAATGCCGTTAAATATTTACCCGACAGTTCGCTGCTAAGAATGACCTACGCGCAGTCGCTGATCAGTTCTGATGATGATCAATATCTTGATACTGCAATTGAAAATTTGGAATTAGCCTTACAAGATGATCCCCTAAACGGTTTTGGATGGAAGCAAGCATCGATTGCCTATCACCGTAATGATAACCAGGCAATGACACATTATTCAACCGCACAATATTTTTTACTTTCTGGTAATATAAGAGGTGCTATGATAAACGCTAAGAAAGCCGTTGATATGTTGCCCAAAAATACACCAAAATGGGTTAAAGCTCAGGATATTATGATGACAACCGCCTCTAATATGACTGATAAACAAAAAGTGCAGCGGGAAAAACAGGAACAACAACAACGTGAACAAAGACGTAGAGAAAGAGACAGGAGCAATTAAATGAAACACCCGAAATTAATAATGGCGATGTGCTTAACAGTAATTTCGGCCGGACTTTTTTCATTTTTGACCAATGCCCAACAGACAGATAGTTTTAACAACACTCAAAAAGAAGAAATAAACGCCCTCATTCGTGATTATATTTTAACCAATCCTGAAATTATTCCGGAAGCGGTTGAAGTATTAAGATCACGCCAAAGTGCAAATGCACTCTCCCAATCTGATGAACTGCTTTATAATGATGGTTATAGCTTTGTAGCAGGCAACGCAGACGCCGATGTTACAATCGTTGAATTTTATGATTATAATTGTGGATACTGTAAGCAGGTTCCTGAAGTGTTTGCCAAACTGCTAGAAGAAGATGATGATGTAAGAATCATTTTTAAAGAATTACCTATTCTCGCGGAATCATCTGAATTTGCAGCAATAGCAGCGATGGCTTCAATGAAACAAAATAAATTCTTGGACTTTCACAGTGCGCTCATGAAAAACAAACGCGCCCTGACCGAAGATCTTATCCTTCAAATAGCCCGTGACAGTGGCGTTGATGAAGCTCTACTGATTAAGGATATGGCTGATCCGGAAATTGAAAGCAACATCATGAAAACCAAGTATCTTGTTCAGGTTCTTGGTATTTCCGGCACGCCAGGCTTTGTCATTGGTGATCAGATTATCCCTGGTTATATATCCTATGATCAGCTCAGGGACATCGTTGATAAGCAGCGACAATCTTAAAAAAAATATTTTCTAAACAGTATAATAAATAATATAAAAACCGGGCTTCACAGTCCGGTTTTTATCTGTCATAACTTCTTTTATATTTTTAAATTATTTTATTTTGGAGCTTAGCATTAATGGCAACCGAGCATAAAACAAAAGTCCTTATTATCGGGTCCGGCCCTGCTGGATATACGGCAGCAATATATGCCGCAAGAGCAAATCTTAAACCTATAATAGTTCAGGGCATGGAACCTGGCGGTCAACTTACCATAACAACGGACGTTGAAAACTATCCCGGCTTTGCGGAAGCTATTCAGGGCCCATGGCTAATGGAACAAATGAAAGCTCAAGCGGAAAATGTCGAAACAACCATCATTACTGATTTCATAACTGATGTTGATTTTTCAAAGCGTCCTTTTGTCTGCAAAGGCGACATCGGTGATACCTATATCGGTGATACGGTTGTCATTGCGACCGGGGCACAGGCAAAATGGCTTGGCCTTCCTTCTGAAGATGAATATCAAGGTAGAGGTGTCTCAGCCTGTGCTACCTGTGATGGTTTCTTCTACCGCGAAAAAGATGTAATCGTTATTGGCGGCGGCAACACTGCCGTTGAAGAAGCGATCTTCCTGACTAATTTTGCCTCTAAAGTAACACTGATCCACAGACGCGATGAACTTCGTTCAGAGAAAATCCTCCAGGACAGACTTTTTGCCAATGAAAAAATTGAATGTGTTTGGGATAGTCAGCTTGATGAAATCCTTGGCGAAGAAGGCCCCATGGGCGGCGTTACCGGTGTACGGGTTAAAAATGTTAAAACAGGGGATTTAAACGAAATTTCAGCGCACGGGGTATTCATTGCCATTGGTCATGCGCCATCAACCTCGCTATTTACCGGAAAAGTTGATATTAATGACCGTGGTTATATTAACACGGCACCAGATAGCACCGAAACCAATGTGCCCGGTGTTTATGCCGCCGGTGATGTAACCGACGAAAAGTACCGCCAAGCCGTTACTGCCGCCGGAATGGGCTGTATGGCGGCACTAGAAGCAGAACGTTTCATTGCTGAGAATGAATGAATTTGAAAGAACATAAATGGATTGGGATAAGTTACGGATATTTCATATTGTCGCAAGTGCGGGTAGTTTTACCCATGCTGGAGAAAAGCTCGGATTAAGCCAGTCCGCCGTCAGCCGACAAATCCGCACCCTAGAAGACAGCCTTCAAACATCGCTATTTAATCGCCATGCCCGGGGGCTCATTCTTACCGATGAAGGCGAAACCCTTTATGAAACCACAAAAGATGTCTTTTCAAAAATACATGTAACCGAGCAAAAAATACTCGAAGGCACAGAAACCCCGCGCGGCAAACTTAAAATCACCACCACCACCAGTTTTGGTTCTACCTGGATGATGCATAATATCAAAAAATTCATTGATAAATATCCTGAAATTCAGGTGCAGATGCTAATCGGTGATGTAAATTATGATCTTCTTACAAGGCAGGCTGATGTTGCTTTGAGGTTTCACCCAACAGAACATCTTGATCTTATTCAAAAAAAGGTCAGTACTTTTCATTACCATCTTTACGCTTCGCCAAGATATCTCAATAAATACGGCAGACCGAAAAAACCTGAAGATCTTGATGATCACAAGTTAATAACATACGGCGATCTGTCCACTAGTCCGATTCGCAATATTGATTGGGTTTTAGACGCCGGAGCAAAGAAAAAACGCACCCCAATTCTTGAAGTCAACAGTATTTCCGGCATGTTGCAAGCTGTAAAGTCAGGAATTGGCATCGGTTCCCTGCCTGATTATCTGGTTCAGGGATCGACTAATATCATCCGGTTATTGGAAGATTCAGAATCCCATGAATTTCCAGCATATTTCGTTTATACTCAAGAGCTTAGAAACTCAAAGCGTATTGGCGCATTTCGTGATTTTATCGTTGAAGAATTTAAAAAGTCGAGATTCTAAAGGGTATTTTATATACATATTTAACGGCCCGAACAAGCTATGCATTTTTTGCATGGCAGCACCGCAATTTTGCAGCTACTCATTCCAAATATAGTCAGCTATAACCGTAATCAGATGTTGAGAAACATCGCTGAATAGTTCTTTAATTATTTCAGTTAGTGATGGTGCCGCATCCTCCCCCTTTACGGCCCATCACCGTTTCATTACTCTCCCCAAGATGATGAAACCTCCCTATATTTTGTGAACTTGCCAGGCTCTTGTAGCCTGGCATTTTTTTTGCCTTAGTTTACAACCCTCCTAAAACATACTATCAATTAAGATATAAAATATCGGAGGGAATATTATGAATATTAGAATTTTAATCAGCATTATTTTAGCGACGTTTATTAATGGTCATCAATTAGCATCTGCCCAAAACAACGAGCATACTTTATTTCGGAGCCCTACCCTAAGTGAAGACTATATTGTTTTTGCTTACGCAGGTGACCTATGGCGCGTAAACCGCGATGGTGGGAATGCGCAGCGCTTAACAACAGGGATTGGTGAAGAGACAGAACCTTACTTCTCACCAGATGGCGGCATGGTCGCCTTTACGAGCGATTATGACGGTAATACTGATGTTTATGTTATTCCAACCCTCGGCGGTACTCCTAAACGCTTAACCTATCACCCCGGCGAGGATCATGTTACGGGCTGGGCCACAGATGGTAAAGAAGTTGCGTTTAACTCGCCGCGTAATTCTTACGCTAATTTTTTACGTCTATTCACCGTATCCGCAACGAGCCCTCAAGCACCAACACAGGTAGACTTACCATCCGTTGAGAGAGCCTCCTACAATGAAACAGGTACTCATTTGGCGTACGAACCGCTAAATCAGTGGCAACCAAACTGGAAACGTTATCATGGCGGCCAGCAGGATATCATCTGGATCGCTAATCTTGATGATGCGTCTATTGAAAAAGTGCCCCACAATGATTCTAGCGATACCTATCCCATGTGGATTGATAATAAAATCTATTATCTTTCTGACCGGGGAAGTGAAGAAGGAACCGTTAGTTTGTTCTCATATGATCTTGGCAATAAGGAAATAGTTCAACAACTTAAAAATGACGGTTTGGATATAAAATCTGCCTCAAAAGGACCAAATGGATATATAGTCTATGAGCAGTTTGGCACAATTCATATTTTTGATGTAGCCAGTGGCCAATCAAACAAAGTAGATATTAATGTAAGTGCAGACGTCGTTTCAGCTAGGCCCGGTTATATAAATGTTGGCAAGAATATTAACAATGCCCATATTTCCCCAACCGGAAAACGGGCTCTATTTGAAGCGCGCGGAGATATATTCACTGTCCCGGTAAAAAATGGCGATCCCCGCAATATTACAAACACACCCGGCGTGATGGAACGTAGCCCGGCTTGGTCACCAGACGGCACATCAATTGCTTATTTCTCTGATCAGGGCGGTGAATATAACTTACATGTTATTGATCAGTTAGGATTAGAGGAAGCCAAAACATACACCCTTCCCGCTACATTCTATTACCAACCAACCTGGTCACCCGATAGTAAAAAAATCGCCTTTTATGATAAAAAAATACAACTTTGGATGCTTGATCTCGAACAGGATAACGCTGCTCCTCATAAAATAGACAGCAATATTATCGGACTGGGCGGCGATGCTATGGCACCTAATTGGTCACCGGACAGTAACTGGATTGCCTATTCTAAGCATCTGCCCAATTTATTACTGGCAGTGCAACTTTATTCCCTTGAAAGCGATGAAACATATCAGGTAACCGATGGCATGAGCGACGCACGGTACGCCGCATTTGATAAAGACGGTAAATTTTTACATTTCACCGCCAGCACCAATATGGGACCCACTATAGGTATGGGTGCAATGTCATCTTATAATCATGCAACGGATCGCAGTGTTTATAGTATAGCCCTTGCAAATGACACCACATCACCACTTGCACCAAAGAGTGACGAAGAAGATATAAAAGAAGAAGAAAGTGAAGAAGCTGATGAAGATAATGAGGATAATGGGAAAGAAGAACTGGTAGTAAAAATTGACATTGAAGGCATCCAAAACCGGATCATCGCTCTGGCCTTTCCTGCACGCGATTATAGCGACTTAACCGTTGGAGAAGCTGGATCAGTTTATGTTCTTGAAAATATTCCTGCCGATAACGGACCGTCCAAAAAAACAGTTCACAAATTCACCTTTGAAGACAAAAAGGTAGAGCAAGTTGCTTCCGGATTAACGAATTTCATCTTGTCCTCAGATGGTAAAATGGCCCTTTTTAGCCGTAATCCTACGGACTGGACCATCAGTGAAGTGGCAAAAATTGGAAAATCAGAAAACCCCAATGACGGAAAACTCGCCACATCAAAATTGGAAGTTTTAAAAGATCCTGCTGCGGAGTGGGCGCAAATGTACCATGCCGTCTGGCGCGGCGAACGTGATTTCTTTTATGATGAGAATGGCCACGGCATTGACTTTAAACAAATGGAAGAACGCTACCAGCCTTATTTGAGCTCAGTAAAACATCGCTCCGACTTAACATATTTATTCATCGAAATGGCAAACGAAATGACCATTGGCCATATGTTCATTCGTGGTGGTGATCAGGCAAATTCCAAATCAATCGCAGTTGGACTTTTGGGTGCCGACTATGAAGTTGAAAATAACCATTATAAAATCAGCAAAATATATAACGGTGAAAGCTGGAACCCTAAATTATCCGGTCCATTGTCCGTACCGGGCTTAAATGTATCCGTTGGTGATTATATCCTGAGTGTAAATGGGCGAGACGTGAGCGCGAACAGCAGTATATATAAATATTTCGAAAATACCGCCGGTAAGCAGACGCGGGTAAAAATATCTTCAAGTGCCAGTGGTGAAGACGTACGCGAAATTATTATAATGCCTCAAGCCAACGAACAGCCGCTGCGTCATATTGACTGGGTCGAAGGAAATCGCCGTAAAGTGGATGAATTAAGCGGCGGCAAACTGGCTTATATTTATATGCCCAACACCGCTGGACCGGGAGTAACTAGCTTTAATCGTTATTTCTTTTCACAAACCGATAAGCAAGGCGCACTGCTGGATGAGCGTTTTAATGGTGGTGGTTCGCTTGCTGATTATGTAGTCCAGATATTCAGTCGCGAGCGTCTGGCCAATATCTTTTTCCGTGATGGAAATATGGACATGCCATTTCCCGCCGGTGCCATCTATGGCCCTAAAGCAATGCTGATTAATGAACGGGCCGGTTCAGGCGGTGATGCTATGCCATGGTTCTTTAAAAAATCAAATTTGGGACCGCTGATTGGTAAACATACATGGGGAGGACTTGTCGCCGCGCAGTCAATGCCGACACTTATGGATGGTGGCAGAGTAACCGCACCGGACGCTGCCGTTTACGGCCTTGACGGTGAATGGGAAGTTGAAAATAAAGGCATAGCCCCTGATATAGAAGTGGACTTCGATCCAAAATCATGGCGCGAAGGCCGCGACCCGCAACTGGAAAAGGCCGTTTCTCATTTGATGGAAGAGCTAGAAAATAACCCACCAAAAACATATAAACGCCCGGACTTCCCGGTTTATAAAAGGAACTGATGAAGATTTTATTTGATATGCGTTAGCACGTCTCGCATATCATTAAATACTAGCCCACCGGCTTTTTTTAAGGCTTGATCGGCGCCGCGCACGGAGTAGGCCATGACTTCCATTCCTGCGGCAACGGCGGCTTGGACACCGGGTAGACTGTCTTCTATGACGAGGCATCTTGCCGGTTCCACCTGCATCTGTTCGGCGGCATATAAGAATAAATCAGGATAAGGTTTTCCGCGGGAAACTTGCGACGTGTTGTAGATCCGCCCTCCAAAAAAATCCCGCAGCCTCGTAAGACCAAGCGTCAGATCCATTTTTTCAAAAGCCCCACTTGATGCAACACAATAATTTATATTTTGCTGCTGAAGTTCTTCAAGCACCTGCTTTATCCCATCAACGGGCTTTAAACGTTCGTCAAATGCTTTAAATGTTTCAATTTGAAGACGCTTTAGAAAATTATCAGGAAGGTCCCTGCCCAGCAGTTCATTTGAAATGGCTACAACAGAAAGCATTGAGCGCCCGACATAGGTTTCGATCACTTCTTCAAGTGTCATTTTAAGACCGTGGCGCGCCAGAGCTGATCTAAGTAGTTCGTTTGAGATGACCTCGCTATTAACCAGCACGCCATCGCAATCGAATATGACCAAGTCAAAACTCAAGAGAGCGCCGCGCAAGCTTTTTTAATACGTCCGCAAGCTTCGATTAGCACATCTTCCGATGTTGCGTAGGAAATTCTAAAATGCGGAGAAAGACCAAAGGCTTCACCGTGAACCACCGCAACACCAACGCTTTCAAGCAGATAAGTTGAAACATCCAGATCGGTTTCAATTAGCTTGCCGTCCGGCGAGGTTTTACCGATAAGCCCGGCGCAGCTCGGATAGACATAAAAGGCACCCTGCGGCGTTGGGCATGATAGCCCGGGCACATCATTAACCATGGCGACTACCATATCTCGGCGCTTTTGAAACGCGGCAGCACGTTCTTTTAAATATTCCTGCGGTCCCGTTAGGGCAACAATCGATGCAGCCTGTGATATAGAGCACGGGTTTGATGTGCTTTGTGATTGCACCTTTCGCATGGCGTTAATCAGTTCCACCGGACCGCCAGCATAGCCAATGCGCCACCCTGTCATAGCATAGGCCTTGGCCATTCCGTTCATGGTAAGGGTTCGGTCAATCAACTTCGGTTCAACACTTGCTGGTGTGTGAAATTTAAATCCGTCATAAATTATATGCTCATAAATATCATCAGCCAACACCCAGACATGAGGATGCTTTAAAATAACATCGGTAAGCGCTTTCATTTCATCATATGAGTAAGCCGCCCCAGACGGGTTAGAAGGTGAATTTAACATCACCCATTTGGTCTTTGGCGTTATCGCTGCTTCAAGCTGGTCGGCGGTGATTTTAAAGCCGGTTTCCAGACTAGCATCAATAAAAACAGGTGTCCCACCCGCAAGCAATGTCATATCCGGATAAGATACCCAATAAGGGGTCGGGATAATAACTTCGTCGCCATCATTCAAGGTCGCGACAAAAGCATTATAAATGGTGTGCTTACCACCGCAGTTAACGCTGATATTTTCGCGCTTATAGTCAAGCCCGTTTTCACGTTTGAATTTTTCGCGGATTGCGTCTTTTAATTCCGGCGTTCCGTCAGCGGCCGTATATTTGGTCTGCCCATCATTAATGGCTTTGATACCAGCCTCTTTAACATAGTCAATTGTATCAAAATCAGGCTCCCCAGCGCCAAGGCCGATAACATCTTTTCCAGCGGCGCGAAGTTCAGCGGCTTTGGCTGTAACGGCGATAGTTGGGGAAGGTTTAATTCGTGATAACGTATCAGCGATGAAAGCCATTTTTTTATCCATTAATTAGAATCAATATAAATTATTCTGCAAAATTAAGTGAAGTAAAAAAATAGTGCAAGTGAGAGATTGCAAAAAGTAATTAATAACCACATATTAAGCACATGAAACAGGAATATAACTTAAATTCACCAACTATTTTTCAGCCGCGCGAATATTATGATCGCCCGGCCAAAACAGAAGGCGGCATAAAATTTGAAATCGTCAGTGAATTTGAGCCAGCCGGCGATCAACCAGAGGCGATCAGGGCCCTTACCGAAGGCATCAATGACGGCCTGACCGACCAGGTACTGCTTGGTGTTACCGGTTCTGGTAAAACCTATACTATGGCCAAAATCATCGAGGGCACCCAGCGCCCTGCCCTGATCATGGCCCATAATAAAACCCTCGCCGCCCAGCTTTACGGTGAAATGAAAAGCTTCTTCCCTAATAATTCTGTCGAATATTTCGTATCTTACTATGATTATTATCAGCCGGAGGCCTACGTGGCCCGCTCGGACACTTTCATTGAAAAAGACGCCAGTATCAACGAAAGCATCGACCGTATGCGCCACGCCGCCACCCGCGCCATATTTGAACGGGACGACGTGATCATCGTTGCTAGTGTATCATGCATATACGGTATGGGCGCCGCAGAAACTTACCTGCAGATGGCAATCCAGTTTAATCTGGGCATGCTTTATGACCAGCGTCAACTACTTCGTGATCTGGTAGCACTGCAATATAAACGAAATGATATATCCTTTACCCGCGGCGCATTTCGCGTACGCGGTGATGTTATCGAAATATTCCCCAGCCATTTTGAAGATCGGGCTTGGCGGCTTGATTTCTTTGGTGATGAGCTGGAAAAAATGACCCTTTTTGATCCGCTGACCGGTGAAAAGATCGAAGAACTTACATCGATTAAAGTATATGCCAACAGTCACTATGTAACACCGGGTCCGAGCATGGATCAGGCCATAAAAACCATAAAGACCGAACTGGACTGGAAGCTTAAAGACTACGCAAATAAAGGCATGGTGCTTGAAGCTGCCCGACTTGAACAACGCACTAAGTTTGATCTTGAAATGCTAACGGCTACTGGGGTATGCGCCGGTATTGAAAATTATAGCCGTCACCTTACCGGCCGAAATCCCGGCGAAGCGCCACCAACGCTTTTTGAATATCTGCCGGAAAATATGCTGCTGTTCATGGATGAAAGCCACGTTAGTGTGCCGCAAATCGGCGGCATGTCAAAAGGTGACTTTTCACGCAAAAGCACCCTTTCAGAATTTGGCTTTCGTTTGCCAAGCTGTCTTGATAACCGCCCGCTTAAATTTTCAGAATGGCAATATTTTAGGCCTCAATCCGTTTATGTGTCCGCCACTCCTGGTAAATGGGAGTTAGAGCAAACAGGTGGTGAATATGTTGAACAGGTGATCCGGCCTACCGGTCTTATTGACCCCCCCGTTGAAATTCGCCCCGTAGAAAGTCAGGTTGATGATCTACTTCACGAAGTTCAGGATGTGATTAAAAACGGCCACCGGGTTCTGGTCACCACCCTTACCAAGCGTATGTCAGAGGACCTATCAGAATATATGCATGATAGCGGCCTTAAAGTACGCTACATGCATTCGGACATAGAAACGCTGGAACGCATTGAAATCATTCGTGATTTACGTCTTGGTGTATTTGATATTCTGATTGGCATTAACCTGCTTCGGGAAGGTCTAGACATTCCGGAAACGGGACTTGTAGCGATTTTAGATGCCGATAAAGAAGGTTTCCTGCGCTCAGAAACGTCCCTGATCCAAACCATAGGCCGCGCCGCCCGTAATGTGGACAGTAAAGTGATCCTTTATGCCGATAAAGAAACCCGCAGCATAAAAGCCGCCATGGCGGAAACCGACCGTCGCCGTGAAATCCAGCAAGCTTTTAACGTCGAGCACGGCATTACCCCTGAAAGCATTAAAAAACAAATCGGCGATATTATCGGCGACACCGCAGAAGGCGATCATGTCACCGTCTCTCTGGAAAGCGAAGGGGCCAATAATTTGGTCGGGCATAATCTGCGCTCCTATATCGTAGGGCTGGAAAAAACCATGCTCGAAGCCGCTGGCAATCTTGAATTTGAAGAAGCCGCAAGATTACGCGACGAAATAAAACACCTAGAAGAAAAAGAACTCGGCATCGAATATGACCCCATGGCAAGACACATCGGTGCTTCCGCCCCAAAAGGCCGCTCAACCTTAGGCAAACCCGATACAAGGAAGTACCGCAAAAAAAGCAGTAACCCAACCAAACGAACTTTTTAAGGAAAAATCATGCGTTTAATCACTTTGATAATAATTACACTATCTTTTTCATGCAGTGCATATGCAGGTGATAAGGAACTATTTGTCGGGGCGTGGGAAATGATCAAATTTGAACTTAAAAATGAAAATGATCAGTGGCAGGAATCTGTGATTGAAAACACGACATTGGTTGGAAGTCTGGTTTATACCGCGTCCGGCATTATGCATGTGCAAATGTTCAGTGCTGACCGTGATAACGCCGAGCTTAATGATAATAACGAAGAAATCGTCAATGGATATTCTGGCTATTTTGGTCATTACAGCCTTGATCTAACTGAAAAAGAGGTCACCTATAACCGCATCGGCCATCTGGTTCCCGAATTCACCGAGCAAGTCGTCACCCGCCACTATGATGTGGATGCCGACTATCTACACATCTACAATTCCCCCACCGCCCGAATGCTCTGGAAACGGGTGAAGTAATCAACCCGCCCATTCAGTAATAAGCGAATGCCAGATGCGCATGGAACGCGGCAGGTTATCTTGGGGCACGCGCTCATTGAGGCCGTGCGAAAAACCGTCTGACGATTTAATGAAAATTCCGGTCAGTGCATAACTTGGAATACCGGCCATTCTGAAATGTTTGCCGTCCGTCGCCCCGAGCGACATGGCCGGGACAATGGGAAGACCAGGGTATTCTTCATGAACCACCCTCTCCACGGCTCCCATAACAACTTCATTAAGCGGCGATTCAGGTGCTGCTTCAACATTATTGATAATTCGCCATTCAAGGGCGTCATTACTTGCGACCGCTATTAACTGATCAAGGGTTGCTTCAGCACTGATGCCGGGGAATATGCGGCAATTAATAGTCGCCGTTGCTGATTGCGGTAGAGCATTATCAGCATGCCCACCTTTAAGCAAAGTAGCAACACATGTCGTACCAGTTGCACCAATATATTGCGGGTAAGAACGCAGCGTAGCCACCGCCGTTTTATCATTTTTATCTTTGGCAAATTCTGCCATGGCCTCGGCGATTACTGTATCAGTCACTAAACCTGCCGTTTTTTCAAAATAGGCTTGGGTCAGTTCACTTTGCAGTACAGGAAACTCATACTTCGATAAATTAAGCATCGCCTTCGACAAATCATATATCGCGTTATCCTTTTTCGGACGGGAACTGTGACCACCAGTATTACGGGCCGTAACTTCAACGGACATAAACGTTTTTTCAGAGTGGCTAACCGTATAAGAAAAAGCCTTACCGTCTTCACCAATCCGCCCACCACCCCCATCAGCAATAATGGCAAACGCCGCATCAATCTGATCACGGTAATCTTTGGTCATCACCTTGGTCGTTGCCATGGCCGTTTCTTCATCACCGCTAAAGGCTAAAACAATATCGCGGCTAGGTATAAAACCTTCTGATTTCAACCTGATAAAAGTAGCCACAAGCGCAGCAACATTAAGCTTTGTATCAAGCGTACCGCGTCCAAAATACATATCTCCTTCTTCGATAAGCGTGAACGGATCACGTACCCAATCTTCGCGCAGCGCTTCCACAACATCCATGTGAGACGAAATAAGAATTGGCTTTTTACCAGACCGACCATCACCACGATAACGAATTATCATCGCCGCCGTATCTTCATGAGGAATAATGGTAATATCATTATCCGCAAAACCGCCCTTTTTAAGGTGATCAGCCAGATAGGCCGCTAGCTTCGGTGTTTCGTTACCAACACCCACTACAGTTCTCATTTCGATACTGTCTTTGAAGATGCTATAAGCCACATCATTAAAGTCCTGTGCCTTAGACATTCCAGTCATAGCAATAGTCGAAATAATAGTACTAACCATTAATTGATATAATTTCATTTTGTCCCTCATATTTTTTTTGAAACGTATCATATGCGTTCAAATATTCAAAGCGTTACCATAACCGCTCCCTTGAAAATATAATGACTTTAGTATAAGTTGAAATCATCATAAGTCATAAACAGTATTCGTTGAATAACTACATACGCTAAAGTTACTTTCTTTTTCACCAAGATCAGGGGCTTAGTCATGACAACCAAGAAAAAAATATTATCAATCAGTTTTATCGTATTTCCCGCCGCTTTATTTTTAGTTTATTGGGCTAAAATATACACCAACGGCCAGGAATTTCGATCCGCCATCCCCGGCCTAACGGCCTTTGCAACGCTCGGCGTGATGTTCATACTTGAGCGAATATTTCATTATAAAAAAGGCGTGTCTCAAAAGCCGCTCGCCCTGCGGGATCTATCATCCACATTAATGAATGTCCTGGTAACCGGAAAGGTTCTCGGTGCAATGGTTTATACGCCACTTGTGCTTTTCTTACCTGAAATTATGTTCGGCCGCAGCCTGTTTTTTGCTACTCCGGCTGATTTAGGCCCCTTTTGGCTGCAGTTATTTCTTGTGCTTATGGTCTACAGTTTTTTTCGTTATAGCGTGCACCGTATTCAACATATTATTCCGTTTTTATGGGAACTTCATTCCTATCATCATGGGGTAACCGATCTTAAGGCATCCAATACTTATGTATCGCATCCTGTTGATTTTTCCCTTAGAAACGTGCTTCCGCCCGTTGCACTCGGTTTTATCGGCTTTGATCCCATGGCCATCGTTATCAGCGCCGGATTACTTAACACTGCAAGCACATTTTCACATTGCGGTGCAGGGCTCCACGCCGGGCCAATATTAAATTATTTCTTTGTCACACCAGAAGTGCACCGCTGGCATCATAGCGCCAAAGTTCCTGAAGGTCACAAATTCTCGGTTAATTACGGCGTTGGCTTTGCCATCTGGGACCGCATATTCGGCACCTTTTATCTTCCCGTTGAAGATGGCATTCCAGTGCAGCCAGATCGCCTTGGCCACCCGAGCGGTTATAAGGACGAAGGAAACTATTTCAAACTGTTCTTCTTATGGCGTTATATGCCAAAGTTTATGCGCCCAAAAGAAGGCTGAGCTATATAAATCTTGACGGTAAATTTCAATCCGCTACCATGATTGCAAAAATAGCAATAAGGGTGGAAATATGTTTGAAATTAGCAAAGACTTCATTGACAATAAAATCGACCGCAGAACATTTATGGCAAAGCTCAGAAATGTTGGCGTATCAACCGCCGGTGCGGGTGCGATTGCCAACACTCTTAGCATTGCCAGCGTAAATGCAGCACCGCTTGGCGCGGATGAAACACCCGAACAAAGCCGCGTGGTTAAAGGCCTTAGCGGCGGCGAAGTTATGGCCGAGTTTCTAATTGAATGGGATGTTCCCTATGTCTTTGGCCTTGCTGGTTCTGAAGAAGTGGGCTTTTTAGATGCGCTCGTTGACCGGGACCAACTCACTTACGTTACCTGCATCCATGAAAATGCCGCCATGGCCATGGCTGATGGTTATTCACGCGCCACTAAAAAAACATCAATCGTGCAGCTCCACTCTGTTGCCGGGGCCTCATACGCGCTTGGTCAGATGGTAAGCTGTTACCGCGACCGTACGCCCGTTGTGGTAACGGCCGGACGCCAAACAACCGAATACCGCGGCAGCAACGGCTTTCTTGAAGCCCCGAACCTGCATAAGCTGCCCGCCGATTATGCCCAGTGGACATGGGACGTGACCAGTGCAAAAACCATTCCTGATACTTTGAGGCGCGCCTTTATGCTATCGGAAGCACCACCGGGCGGGCCAACGTTTCTCACCTTTTCAAAAGACCACTGGGAAACAAAGGTCGACAGCGTGGAAATTATTCCCCGCTCCCGTTCAATGGTTGATACGGAAGTCGCGCCGCGTGACGCAGACGTAAAACACATCGTTGATTATCTGGTCGCGGCTGATCGTCCTATGCTATTTCTTGATGATGATTGCGTGCGTCATGAAGTAAGCGGCGAAGTTCAGGAAATTGCAGAAATTGTCGGCGCCGGTGTATGCCTTGGGGCAAGGATGCCCTGTGTATATCCTAATACCCACAGCCATTTTTGTGGTAACTACGGCACTGATCAAAGTCTTGCGCAGTCAATCGATTGTTTCTGGGCTCTGGGCGGGCATATGTTCAAGGTCGTCAACAAATCACCTGTGCCGTGGGTCAGGCGCGATGCAAAAATCATCCATACCAGCCTAGCAAGCACCGAAATCGGCCGTAATTATCCGGTTGATATAGCAATGGTTGCCAGCGTTAAAGCGACTGCACAAGCCGTCCTTAAAGAATTAAAGGCCCGCAACATCAGCGGACAGGACGATAGTTGGGTCCATGAATATACAAAAAATCGCCGCGCCGCCCTTGATCAAAAGGCGCGCGATGAACATGACTGGGGTCCTATTTCCACGTCTCGTCTAATGCTTGAACTTGACGCTGCTATTGATGATGATGCGCTGATCACTACGGAACTGATCCTTTCCAAATATCATCTGTGGGATTATTTCAAAATTGATCATGAAAAACCCTTTTCTGAGCGCCGTTATAACTACGCCACCAATTCCGGCGTGCTTGGCTGGGCCCTCGCCGCATCGATCGGTGTTAAAATGGGACGGCCCGAGCGCGAAACATGGTGCTTTACCGGCGACGGTGCATTTAACTTTGGCTCGCAGGCATTATGGTCCGCATCGCGCTATGATGTGCCCATCGGCATCGTCATATTCAATAACGGTGAATATGCCGCCAACCGCAAAGCACAAAATTTCTATAAAGGCCGCACATCCCAGACCGGCGAATATATCGGCGTAAACCTTAAACACCCTGATATTAAATACGCCAAAATGGCCGAAAGTTACGACATTAAAGGTGAACGGGTAGATAACCCGGGGGACCTAAAGGCCGCCATCGCCCGCTGCCGCGCCGAAATGGCACGTGGCCGACCATATGTTCTCGACGTACGCATAGAACGCTTCGGCCAAGGCATGGAAAGTGAATATTATGACTACTTCTCCGTCGCGGATAGTTAACCTAGACTAAATCAGCTTTTGATTGTACACTCCCCCTATCTCAGGGGAGAAAACAATGATAGTGCGCCGCATCATCACTGCAATCAAAAAACAGGACTGGTTATTGGTCAGTATTGACCTGACGGTGCTGGTTGTCGGTATATTTTTAGGTCTTCAAGTATCCGAATGGAATGACAACAGGAAAGACCGTAAAGAAGAAACCCAGTATTTAAGCCGCCTTCATGACGATATTGTTGATTCTATTAATCAGAATAATTCCCGCATCGAATTTATGGAACGTCAGGATAATTATACTCGTACTATGCTCGACGATTTATCAAATTGCCATCTTCCAACGGAAAATGAACTGATCTTTACTAACGGTCTATTTACAATGGGTAAAATTCTGCCTGCAGTATTCTCCCGCACCACAATGGACGAGCTTAATTCAACCGGAAAATCCCTGGTCATTCAAAATATTGAGCTCAGAAAAGCGCTCTCCAAACATTCCGTCTATATTGATGAAGCGGTTGATATTGATAGTAAATTATTACTAAGAACCATGCCTCACGTCGTTGAGATTGATAAAAAAATTACTTTTAACCTTCAACAGTCCAGAATCGGCAATGAAGATATTGAACCGGGTGAAATAATTTATGATTTTCAAACTCTCTGTACGGATCTGGC
Source organism: Kordiimonadaceae bacterium (assembly GCA_018660225.1). Classification (GTDB taxonomy): domain Bacteria; phylum Pseudomonadota; class Alphaproteobacteria; order Sphingomonadales; family Emcibacteraceae; genus Pseudemcibacter. The sequence continues at coordinate 6,615 of JABJKT010000219.1, read as the reverse complement.
TTTCTCTCAGTCTATCTCACTCATCAGAGCATATACTTATGACGAACTCGCCCGCGTCCATCTGGCGATAGAACAACAACAGGCTCTAAAAGTCATGATCGAAGCCGAATTGGAGAAATTCCAATGATCCTGCGCCGTTTTACGAAACATGTCACCGATCAAAACTGGTTCGCGGTTGGGCTGGATGTTATTGTGGTGATTGTTGGTATCTTTCTGGGAACTCAGGTGACTGCGCAATTTGAATATAACAAAGAGAGAGTGCAGGAAAAATTATATATTGAACGGTTGCATGAGGATGCGGTAGATGCTTATGAGATCACAAACATAAACACCGATTACCGACAATTCCATCTTGATAATTTAAATGAAATCATGAGGACTCTCAACGAGGAAAATGGCCGTAGTGATATTACAAACCTTGAATGCAATAGCATATATGAAAGTCATATTTATGCCGATCCTTCGGTCGCACTTCCGACCATTACGGAGCTTTTTTCTAGTGGCCGGATATCATATATTCTTGATGAAGCTATAAAAGCAAAAATATCCGAATACCAAATTGCCCTTGACGCATCAAGCGATGTGACCTTCGAAATTCAGGTAGGAGCCACCATAATGAGCCATCAATATCCTGACGTGATTACCATGCCTATGTCGCTTGAGGGCTTCAGCACCATTGAGAGGATCGCCGTTCAAGGCGCAACCACAATATCGTGCGATTATGAAAATGTAATGTCCAATAAAGCTTTTAAAAATGACATGGTGGCAAACGCACACCGTCTTTCCGCTCATGTCAGAAGGATGCGTATTGAAACGGACTTAATTGCCGAACTTCACGCGCTGATCGATGCCAATCTGGGCGTCACACATTAATTTACAACAACATTCGGGAGAAAGACCATGGAACAGGCCATGTCAGAAGCAGAGCTTTACGCGATTATGCTGAGTTACGGTGATCAGGCCATCAGCAGGTTTGAATTTTATATGAGCGGCACTATCGCCATGATCATCGCCATATTTTTTACCGGTGATAAATTAAACATCTATTTGCGCGCTATGATTATGACCATATATGGCATGTTTTGTTATTCGCAGTTCACGGTTATTAATGGCCTAAATAGCAGGATCGATCAAATTATCAACAGCATTGGAATCATTACACAAAACCAGCTGGAAAAACTGCCTGTGACAATTGACTTAATTAATACGCCTATTGTCCAAGGTATTAATGCCAACTTTTCCGCTCAACATTATACGATGATAATCGCTTCAATTTGTTGTATGATCCTTATGGCATTCCCAAAATATTTAATGGCTCTAAAATAAGCGGCACTCATTAACAAAGAATATTCGGCCAGTAGGCCCCGTTTGCCGGGCCGGTTGGCGCCGTATCCATGAGCGTCAGTTGTTGGTTCAACCTCAGTCCGTTATCAAGGCACCAACGGAACAGTTCACCATTGGTGGTTGGGATCATGATGCCGTGACCCATAAATTCGTGAGCAAAGGCTATCATTGCTTTTACATCATCATTGCTCGCTCCAACCCCATGACCTACAAAGCCAACACCGGTATTATAACCGCTGATTACACCGTCACATTCGACCACATGGGCTATTCCCATATGAACAGCACCACTAAGTTCTTCCGCACGGTCAAAGCCATGCACTTTACGGCACAGCGCATTACACGCATCCATATCATCAATAAAAGCAGGGCGAACGGTACGCCCCGGTATTTCAGCCTCAATAGGATCGCCAACCATATGGGAAAGCATGTCGCAGGCGGTAAAACCGAGCTTGGTATATAGACAGAGCGAGCGGTTATGATAGGCTGCCTGCACCAGCTGCTGGCGGCTATGGCCCTGATCCTTTAGCCGCGCCATACCATGTTCCATCAACGCACGGCCGACCGATACATTCTGCGCATTTGGGTCAACAGTAATAATGCTAATGCCACCTACTTGCGAGCCACGGGAAACAAATATACTACCCAAAACTTTACCATCTTCCTCAGCTACGATGGCATCAAAGATCGGTGCCTCCAATAGCATTGAAAGGATGCCACCCGTCGCCTCCGCATGGGGGAAATCGGGTGGAAAATTATGTTTTAAAGCTATATTGGTAAAAGCCAGATACATTATTTCTGCTGATGCCGGAATGTCAGCCGCCTGCGCATCTCTGAATGAAACTGTCATTATTACGTTCCTTTTTTATTTATTTTACCACATTAATTGACCCAAGGGAAATCACCGCGGCTGGCCTTTACATTCTCTAACCTGACATCCCCGCCCTCACCTTGCGGTAGCCAGATGGCGTAGCCGCCGTTGTTATAGAAATCCCAGCGGTCGAGCACATGATCCGCCGGGCAGTTTATTTCCACCGGGACAAGGCTTACGATCACGTCGGCATTTTGGCAGTCTTCGGTTAACGCCTGTTCGTTCTGCACCAGTGATATGAGCAGATGTTCGGCACGGGCTGGTCTATAAAGACAGCTTAGTGCGTCGCAGCTTAGCTCTCTTCCTTCTGAATTTTGAGGCGCGAATGTTTCATATTCCCAACGACTGATTTCTTCCTGACCGTAACGTTGCCGCCAGCGATCCCGAACAATACGGCTGCCGTTGGTTCTTGATAAACTGAACGTATCATCCGCAGATCTTAGACCAATGGTCTTGCCACTATTATCAATCAGGATATCCGGTCGGACATAGGTGGCACCAAGAACAATACCGACCATCATCACCGGGATACCGGCAAAACGCCATTTTAGCCGCCAAATGCCAAGCCAAAGCGCGCCAATCACCAGCAAGATGAGCGCTCTTGCGTCTATCGCAGGAATTTCTAGCGTCGCACCGGGAAGCTCTGACACCCAGTAAGCGGTCGCCATGATCACTTCCAGCCCCCATGACATGGGAATAAGCGCGATTTTTTCCAGACCAAAAGGCATCAACACCAAAGTGACCACAATCCACGGCATGACCCATGAACCCATCACCGGCATGGCGATCAAATTAGCGAGAAGGCCAAACAAAACAATCTTGTTAAAATGATAAAGGGCAAAGGGCGCAATCGCCACTTCGGCAATTAGTGAGGTAAACAAACTACCAATTAAAAAATAAACTATTTTTTGACGGAACCCACTATCACCGCGAAACTTGTTCATAAAATCATTGCCGAAGCGTTCAAACACAATCACTAGCGCGACCACGGCGGCAAAGGACATTTGAAAGCTGACACCGATCAGTGCTTCCGGTGACGTGACAAGGATATATATGGCGGCAATGGCCACAAGGCGCAGTGAAATGGCCTTCCTATCGGTCAGAACCCCTAAAAAGACGATAATAACCATAATAAAGGCGCGGATGGTCGGGATAGATGCGCCGCTAATGAATAAATAACCAAGCCCCGCAACGGAAGCGATAATCGCGGCCCATTTCTTTATCGGGTAATTAAGCGACAACTTTGGTGATAACGATAGCGCAAGCCGGGCCATAAAAAACACCACCCCACACAGCAGCCCCATATGAAGCCCGGATATGGCAAGAAGATGAGCAAGTCCCGCATTACGCATCGCTTCGGCGAGTGCATCGGGCATGCCGCCCCTTATTCCGGTAACAAGCGCGGCAGCAAGCGTCCCCGCCTCACCAGGTATCTGTGCTTTGATCCGTTCGGCCATGCGCTGGCGCATCTGGCTAATGCCCGCTGAGATATCATCATTCTTTTCAGTAATCTCAAGCGTTGATACGGCGTAACCCACTGCGCTGAGCCCTTGAAACCAAACCTGACGGGCATAATCATAATCACCGGGCATACTTGGCCCTGGCGGTGGCATTAGCCCGGCGCGAAGTTTTACCTTGTCGCCTTTGTAGGGCATTTCATCAAATTTATTAACCCGCACATTAACAAGCTTAAGTGGTTCAGTTCCCATAATCACCGTATCACGCAGCGTAAGGCGGATTTTACCATCTTCATAAAGATGAACATTTTCGACAGTGCCAGTAATATTAGTTGGCCGCAGTTCCTGCGCAAGCGTTGGTGTAGCGAGCGATAATACCCGGTAGCTGGCAAGTGAGTATCCTGTCACGATAAAGAATGTGGCTAATATTGCATATTTTAAAAAGGGAAATTTATGACCTAATAACAAAGCCACAATGAATAAGAAAACCGAAAGCGCGACAACATTTAAGAAACTAGCCGACACAGCACCGGAAAAATAAAGCCCTATACCCACGGCCAATAAAATAGGCACAGTGAGAATATATTGCTCATGCTCCAAATAAAACAATGATCTTATATTTTTAAAAGTTGTTAAAATTCCCCGTTCCCCGTCAATGCAAAATAAAAATAATTTACGAAAAAGCTTCCATTTTCAACCTATTATATGCTAATAAAAGCTCAACAAAATCAAGCAGTGATGGCGAGTATATCATTTGTGCATTTCAAATGCATTTCAAATAGTTCACTGCGGATAATCGAAATTTAACCTTAACGGAGCTTCATGGTAACTCAAATGAAGAAAGTAGTAACACGATTTGCCCCTTCCCCGACAGGCTTTCTGCATATTGGCGGAGCTAGAACGGCGCTCTTTAACTGGCTATTTACCCGCCATCATGGCGGCGAGTTTCGCATTCGCGTTGAAGATACTGACCGTAAAAGATCAACCGAGGAAGCCGTTGATGCGATTTTTGATGGTTTGAACTGGTTAGGCCTTGAAGCCGATAATGATGTGGTCTTTCAATATGCAAACCGTGAACGTCACGCCTACGTTGCCAATAAACTGCTTGCTGACGGCAAAGCATACCACTGTTACTGTTCGAAAGAAGAACTTACGCAGATGCGTGAAACAGCAAAAACCGATGGTCGCCCTATGGGGTATGATGGTCGCTGGCGTGACCGCGATCCTGCTGATGCACCGACTGGCGTAGATCCTGTGGTCCGCTTTAAAGCACCTCGGGTAGGTGAAATAGTTATTAAAGATCTGGTTCAGGGCGATGTGACGGTTCAGAATGTCGAGCTTGATGATATGATCTTGCTTCGTGCGGACGGTACACCAACCTATATGCTTTCAGTAGTAGTTGATGATTATGATATGGGTGTTACCCACATTATCCGCGGTGACGATCATTTAACCAATGCCGCAAGACAGGCACAACTGATTAATGCCATTGGCTGGGAACTACCGGAATATGCCCATATACCGCTTATTCACGGCCCGGACGGGGCAAAATTATCCAAACGTCATGGTGCACTTGGTGTCGATGCCTACCGCGATATGGGTTACCTTCCCGATGCTCTTAAAAATTACTTGCTTCGTCTTGGATGGGGCCACGGTGATGATGAAGTAATATCAGAGGAACAGGCCATAGATTGGTTTGATCTAAACGGCGTTGGTAAATCACCATCACGGTTTGATTTTACCAAGCTTGAAAACTTAAACGGCATTTATATGCGCGAAACGGCTAGCGATCAGACACTTTGTGATGGATGCCTACCGTTTTTAGAACAAAAACTTGAACGCAGTCTGACAGGCGCAGAAAAAGAAAGACTTTTATCATCGCTCGGCGCTCTTAAAAATCGCGCGAAGAATTTAATTAATCTGGCTGATAGCGCGCTCTTTTTATTCGCCCGTCGCCCGCTAGACATTATTCCCAAGGCAATGAAGGCCTTAAATGATGATGCGAAAATAATATTGCAAAAAATTCACGGTGATCTGGATAATATCTCAGATTGGAATGTGGAAAATACGCAAAGTGCGATAGAGAATTTTGTCGAACGAGAAGACGTTGGTTTTGGCAAAGTTGCACAGCCCCTTAGGGCAGCTCTAACAGGCAGTAATCAATCGCCCGGCATATCAGAAGTTCTTGCATGGCTGGGAAAAGACGAAAGCTTGAGCAGGATCAAGGATCAATTTTAGTAATTAAGTAAAAAAGTAAACAATTTGTTTATATAAACAATATATAAAAACATTAAATAAACCACTTGCACTTGAAATTAAGTTCACAGTGGTCATCAATATAGAAGGATGGAGACATATGGCAGATAAGTATAAAAAAACAGTTTCAGAGGAAACAGCAACATTAACAATCGGTGACAAAACTTTTGAACTACCGATTTTTGTGGGCTCAACTGGCCCAGATGTTATAGACATCCGCGCCTTATATCGTGACACTGATATGTTTACTTTCGATCCTGGCTTCACGTCAACGGCAAGCTGCGAAAGCGCCATTACTTATATTGATGGTGATAAGGGTGAACTTTTATATCGCGGTTATCCCATTGATCAGTTAGCAGACAAAAGCGATTTTCTTGAAGTAGCTTACCTACTGTTAAACGGTGAGCTCCCCACTAAAGAGCAATCCGACAATTTCAAACATGACATCACTTATCATACGATGGTACATGAGCAACTTAACCGTTTCTTTCTTGGTTTTCGCCGTGATGCCCATCCGATGGCTATTATGTGTGGTGTTGTCGGTGCTATGTCAGCATTTTATCATGACAGCACAGATATTAATGATAAAGATCAGCGCCGCGTCGCTTCATACAGGTTAATTGCCAAAATACCGACAATCGCCGCCATGACGTTTAAATATTCAATCGGCCAGCCTTTTGTTTATCC
>JABJKT010000218.1 GCA_018660225.1 Kordiimonadaceae bacterium | reverse complement strand
TTGATATTTTTATAATTGAAACAAATGCCGATCACAATTTATTTTTTTGTTGTTCACTTGTTAATTCCATGATGCTCTCTTATAACGAAATTAACGAGGAATTAGAGAAACTATGAAAAAAGATAAAAGAAAAAACCTTAATTTCGATAGTAGGGCCGTTTACTGCCCGCCTGATGAAGCGACAAAATCCATCAGCCCCAATATCGTTATGTCATCTAGCTTTCAGTATGATGCGGAAATATTTCAAAATATTGTGGATGGTGCCCGTAAAGAAGTGAACATTTATGGTCGCTGCGGTAATCCAACGGAATATCAGTTTGAAGAACAGATGATGATGATTGAAGGCGCCGATGCCTGTCTTGCTACGGCGTCCGGCATGGCCGCTATTTCCGTTACGCTGCTTGGACTGCTTAAAAGTGGTGATCATATTGTTTGTGACTGGACCACATATAGTTCAACCCATGAAATGCTTGATCACCGTTTGACCGATTATAATATTGAAACATCCTTCGTTGATACGGCTAATATTGATGCAGTTCGTGACGCCATTCGCCCCAATACCAAAATCATATATTTTGAAACCATCGCCAACCCGTCCATGAAGGTGGCACCTGTTGCGCCGCTCGTTGAGCTGGCCCACGCGCGGGATATTGTCGTCGTCTGCGATAATACATTTGCTAGTCCTTATGTTATGCGCCCTCTGGAGCATGGTGTGGATATCGTGCTTGAAAGTGCGACAAAATTTATTGGCGGTCACAGTGATGTTATTGGCGGTACAATCTGTATGAAGTCAGATCTGCTTCCTAAAGATTTTCTGGAACAAATCCGCTGGAACACCATGGTAAAACTTGGCGCGCCAATTGCCCCCTTTAACGCATGGCTTTTATCGCGCGGCATTCAAACCTTGAGTGTACGCTTAGAGAGAGCCTGTAAATCAGCCGCCACGCTCGCGGAACATTTTGAGGGGCACCCTCTTGTCAATAAAGTGTGGTATCCGGGACTAGAAAGTCATCCACAACATGAAATAGCAAAGGCGCAGATGCCGAAATTCGGCGCGATGCTTACCTTTGATGTCGGGGACGGGGACCGGGCGCTTAAAGTGCTTGATAATTTGGAACTTGGCTGTTTTTCAGCGAGCCTCGGCGGTGTTCGCACGACGACGCAGATCCCGGCCTTGATGGCTTTTCTTGATATTCCAAAAGAAGAACGGCTTGAAATGGGTATATCAGACGGCATGATCCGCGTTTCAGTGGGACTTGAAGATGTGGATGATCTGATCGCGGATTTTGGTGCCGCTTTATCAAAAATGTAGCGGGATTGCATAATGGAATTAAAAAAGACACTTAGTTTTTGGGACGTATTCGCCATCGCGCTTGGTCAGGTTATTGGCTCGGGTATTATGGTGCTGATTGGTATTGGTATTGAATTTACCGCCTATGCGGTTCCGTTTGCCTTTATTCTATCGGCGACGCTTTCACTCATCAAACAAACACCAATTGTCTTTATGGGTTCTGCGATGCCAGCAACCGGCGGGCTTTATGTTTATTGCAAGCGCGTGCTTGGTGATAAAATGGGTTTCTTTTTCTTAGCACTTCTTCTTATTACTCATATCCTTATTGCGCTGTTTGCCCTTGGTTTTGCTAATTACGCGGCGGCCCTAATTCCGGCGCTAGAAGCAAATATTAAATATGTAGCTCTCTCCATATTGGTTATCTTTTATCTGGTTAATCTGGTTGGGATCAGGCAGGCGGCGGCCGTGCAAAAAATTATGATTGTCTTCTTGCTTACGGGTTTATCGACGCTGATATTTTTTGGTATTTTTGAAGTTGATTACAGCAATTTCACGGATCAGGAAAAACTTTTCCCAAGTGGTTGGTATGGATTTGCCCTTGCCTGCGTTGTGATGTCATTTGCCACGGGCGGCGCATATTATGTGTCGGAACTCGGCGGGGAAATGAAAAACCCGCACCGTGATCTTCCCCGGGCAATCATTTATAGCACTTTAATTGCGGCTTGTTTCTTCGCGCTTGTCTCTATCGTTGCCGTGGGCATTCTGCCCGTTGAACAAACGGCGGGTAAAACTTTGGCGGAAGTTGCTATGGCTATTCTTCCAGCGCCTGTTTATACCGCCTTTATCGTCGGTGCAGGATTATTTGCCCTCGCCACCAGCATAAATTCAACATTTTCCTGGGCGACAAAATCTGTGCTGATCGCCTGTGACGATGGCTGGCTACCAAAAGGGATTGCCACGGTCAATAAAAGGTTTAATACACCGCACATCCTGCTAACAATATTACTACTTATTGGCTCCGCGCCTATTCTGGCAGATTGGGACCTTACCTATATCATTATGCTCGGTAGCGGGCTTGTTTTTATCTATGATATGGTACCGCTTATTGCAGCCTTTATGCTCTCCAAGAGACTTCCTGAAGTGTTTGCCGCAGCAAGGATAAAAATGTCAGACAGAACCTTAAAAACAATAAGTGTCATCGGCATTTTAATACTCACAGTTCAAGCGGCCTTAACCTTTTCTGATATTGACCGGACAGGATGGATATTCATCATTGTCTATATTATTTTTGTCATCGGTTATATACAAATTCGCTCAAAATATAGACAGCTATCAAAGCAAAGCTAATATTTTCTCCGCCTCTTTAAGCAGAAGATCAATGGATGTGTTGTTGAGCAGAACCATATCCGCAGTGGATTTTAACGGCGCGATATGATCATGATAAGCCGGCAGAACGTCCCTGTTATACTGCTCTGTCACGCTTTCAAGCGTTCGTCCCCGCTCAGACATATCCCGCTCAATGCGCCTCTTAAATGCCAATTCAAGATCCACATCAACAAAGATACTGATATCTGCTTCAGCGCTGAGAAGGGAGCCTGAAAACAAGCCGTCAATTATGATCGTGCCTGCCGCGCTGACCTGCTCATACCCGGCACGTTCGCTGACCGTGAAATCATAGACAGGCACATTTGCCGTGCCGTCGCTTTTTAAAGCACTGAGATGCTCTTTTAAAAGCGCGTTATCAATGGCCGTGGGATAATCAAAATTGTAAAAGCCATTTATTTCAATCTGCTCGGCTTTACTAAGATAATAGCGATCAAGACTAAGCAGCAGGCTCCCGGGAAGGTACCGTTCAATTTCTTTCGCCAATGTAGATTTCCCCGAGCCACTAGCACCGGATATAGTAATTATTTTCATATCTTTTGTTTCTGTTTGAAAAACTCGGTTAAAGTTATAATTCATAAGCTACTATTGTCAATTGATCAGCCTATAGCTACAGTGTTTTAAGCTATGGGAGAGAAAAACTATGAGATTTATATCGATAATCATGTTGGTGCTTTTTAGCGGCAGCGCTTTTGCGTCCGGGGATGTCCATTATCAGGTTTCCTTTGATAATGCGGCCCATCATGAAGCGGAGATATCGGCGACTTTTACCGGGATTGAAGACGCTATCTTGGAAGTTCGCATGAGCAGGACGTCACCGGGGCGTTATGCGCTGCATGAATATGCTAAGAATGTTTATAATGTGAAAGCGGTGAATAGCAAAGGCGAGCCTCTCAGCATCACGCGGCCTAATCCCTATGAGTGGGATATTTCTGATCATGACGGTGAGGTTACCGTTAGCTATACCCTTTTTGCTGACCGGGCAGATGGTACATATAGTCAAGTTGATCGCACCCATGCTCATCTCAATATTCCGGCAACTTTTATCTGGTCAAAACAATTTGTAGATAGCCCGGTTCAGGTAAATTTTATGCCCTATGATGATAGCTGGAAAGTGGCTACTCAGTTGGTCAAAACGGGTAATCCATTTGAGTTTACAGCACCTAATTTCGCCTATTTCATGGATAGCCCGGTCGAGCTTAGTGATCATCAGGTGAGGGAGTGGAGCGTTCGTTCAAACAATAAAGATTATACCATTAAACTCGCCCTTCACCATGACGGCACCGAAGACGAACTGGATGAATATGCCGCCCAAGCGGAAGCGGTGGTTGATGAACATGTCAAAGTTTACGGCGAACTGCCAGATTTTGATTATGGTGAGTATGTCTTCATTGCCTGTTATCTGCCTCATGTGAGCGGAGACGGGATGGAGCATAGAAACTCAACCGTCCTCACCAATTCATCTTCGCTTGAAGAAAGTGAGTTCGGCCAGCTTGGTACTCTTTCCCATGAATTTTTCCATATCTGGAATGTGGAACGTATTCGGCCAAAAACGCTTGAGCCGTTTGATTTTACCGGACAGAATATGACAAAAAACCTGTGGTTTGCGGAAGGTTTTACCCAATATTATGGCGGTCTGTTGATCAGAAGAGCCGGTGAGAGCAGCGTTGACGATTATCTTGAAACAGTATCGGATATTGTAAATCAGGCAAATTCAGTGCCCGGCCGACTTTATTTTAGTCCGGAAGGCGCTAGTATGATGGCTACCTTTACTGATGCAGGCACTGCCATTGACCGAACTAATTTCCGTAATATATTCTTTAGCTATTATATTTATGGCCGCTCGCGTGCGCTCGCTCTCGATCTGACTATTCGGGCAAAATATCCCGGTAAATCGCTTGATGATTATATGGCGTTGATGTGGGCTGATTTTGGCAAAAATGAAAAACCATATGACCGTGATGATTTGCGTGTGACGCTTGGAAAATTGCTTGATGATACGGCTTTTGCTGATAAGTTTTTTGCTGATTATATCTCTGGTAAAAAGGTTCCAGATTATGAAACTTTACTGAAAGCCGCCGGGTTGGTAGTGAATAAAGAAAATGAAGCTGAGCCCTATCTGGGACCAGTGAATTTTAACTTTAAAGAAAGAGACGCTATTGTCTCAAACCCGGTACAAGTCGGCTCGCCACTTTATACAGCCGGCGTCGAGCGCGGCGATCAAATTGTTAAGTTAGGCGGACGCTCTATCCGGTCTAGCAGAAGTTGGGATAGGGCCCTTTCTCGACATGACGTAGGGGAAACAGTGACTATTGAATATATTTCTAAGGGCGAAAACATATTGGCAGAGATCACCTTCATAGAAGATCCGGAAATGATCGTTGAAAAAATGGATAGTAGCGAGGATCAAGAAGCATTCCTCTTAAGCTGGATAGGAGAAGACTAACGAACGATCCGGCCCGGGTTCATGATGTTTTTTGGATCGAGCGTTTTTTTGATGTCGCGCATGACCTTTAAGTCTATTTCGGGCTTATAACGCTCTAACTCTGCTACTTTTAAAATGCCGATGCCGTGTTCGGCACTAATGCTGCCACCCATATCGACAACAATATCATGGACAGTGCGGTTCAGATCAGCCCATTTTGCAAGATAATCCTGCTTTTCCATATCCACGGGCTGTGAAAGATTGAAATGAATGTTACCATCGCCGATATGACCAAAGGGAACCGGACGAATGCCGGGCATGGCATTTTCAACGGCCTTCGTTGCACGCTCTAAAAACTCCGGAATTTTTGAAACGGCGACGGATATATCATGCTTTACGCTGCCACCTTCATGTTTTTGTGCTTCTGACATATGTTCGCGTAAATTCCACAGCTCCCGCATTTCCGCGACATTCTTAGGCACGACCCCGTCCAGAACTAGCCCTGCTTCCATAGCTGTTTCAAGAATTTTCTCCATCACCGCTTCCAGATCAAGAAGATCACGTTCAAGCGATGTGGCGCATTCCATCAGGATATGCCAGTCGTATCGCTCACTAAGCGGGTCGCGGCAGCCGGGCATATGTTTGATAGTAAAATCGAGACCTATACGAGGCAGTATTTCAAATGCGATTAGGCTGTCACCGCTGATGTCACGGGCAAGGGCGAGCAGTTCCACTGCGGCTTTCATGTTTTTTATGGCGACAAAAGCCGTGTTTTTCTGCTTGTGGCGCGGGAAAAGTTTTAACGTTGCCGCCGTTATTATGCCGAGCGTCCCTTCGCCACCAATAAAAAGCTGTTTTAAATCATAACCGGTATTATCTTTACGAAGGCCAGTAAGGCCGTTCCAAATGTCACCGTTTGGCAGAACAACTTCGAGCCCGAGCACAAGATCACGCATCACGCCATATTGCAGCACATTAATTCCGCCGGCGTTTGATGATATGTTACCGCCGATCATCGCTGATCCCTCAGATGCTATATGCATTGGAAACTGGCAATTAATCGTGTCCGCTAATTTGTGTGCATCGATAAGGATCACGCCGCTTTGCACAGTCATGGTGTGATTAAGCGGGTCTTTTGCCAGCACTTTATTCATGCGCTTTAAGCTTATGATTATTTCGTTACCGGAACTATCCGGGATGCTGCCGCCAACAAGACCGGTATTGCCGCCTTGCGGGACGATTTTTATGTCATGTGCATAACAGTAAGAAACAATTTCTGAAACAATTTCTTTGCTGTCAGGCATTAATAAAAGAGCTGTTTTACCTGAAAACTTTCCGCGCGGCTCAATCACATGGGGCGCTATTACGGCTTGATCATCTGAATAGCTTTTCTTTCCCGAAATGGTTTTTAAGGCTTGCAAATGATTTTGATCGATGGCCATTTTATTTGTTATCCCTCGGCGCTGCTGCTCGTTTGAGCCTATCATTTATTGCCATGCCAAGTCCAGTAGGCGGGATATGGGCGACGGCAATGGTATCAAAATCCATCTGGTCAAGTTTTCGCATCATTGAAAATAAATTTGCCGCAGCTTCAATCAGATCACCCGAAGGGCTTAGATTAACGGTTGATGGGCCGCACTCACCAAACCCCAGAAAACATTCACCGGAAAATACTTCACTAGCGTTAAGGCGCATTTTAGAATTTGGTGCATAATGACTTTCAAGCTGTCCGGGTGAATTTGGCGTATCTGATGACTGAGCATTAAATATTACGTTCTCACTGGTCACGGCTTCAATTTCAGAAATGGTAATATTACCGGGCCTGAGTATTATTATCTGCTCCCCTTCGATCTGAACAATCGTCGATTCAATTCCTTTTTCACAAGGTCCGCCATCAATAATCATTTCAAGCTCTTCGCCAAACTCGCCGTCTACATGTTGGGCAGTTGTCGGACTTATATTTCCTGATTTATTGGCGCTTGGTGCGGCAATTGGGCCATCAAAATGCTCAAGTAGTGAATGAGCAACATCATTTTTTGGCACCCGAACAGCGACCGTATCAAGACCTGCTGAAATCAAATCAGATAAACCACTATTTTCTTTAAGGGGAAGAACCATAGTAAAAGGGCCGGGCCAGAATTTGTCAGCAAGCTTTTGCGCGAGAGCATTCATTTTGACATACTGCTGCGCCTTTTCTGCACTCGCGAGATGGACAATCAGCGGATTAAAGCTTGGCCGTTCTTTTGCCGCATAAATTTTTGCAACGCCACTACTGTTCGTCGCATCCGCGCCGAGCCCGTATACGGTTTCGGTCGGAAATGAAACAATATCGCCTTGCTTTAATTTAGATGCAGCAAGAACGTATGTTTTAATCGATGGAATATATAGCCGTCGTTCAGTCATTCTATTACAATATACTTGATTCAGTTTCCTTAATACTGTTCTATAATTGCTGTGGCTCCAGTTAACAAGCCTGTATGGGAGAATAAATGAGCACTTTAAAGGGAAAAACTGTTTTTGTTACCGGCGGAAGTCGCGGTATCGGCCTAGCAATTGCCCTTCGCTGTGCTGCTGATGGGGCTAATGTGACCATTGCTGCAAAAACTGTTGAGCCGCACCCAAAACTCGAAGGAACTATTTATACGGCGCTAGATCAAATTGAGCGGGCCGGTGGTAAAGGCCTCGCCTGTCAGGTTGATATACGCGATGAAGAACTCGTCGCCGCCGCCGTTGAAAAAACGGTTTCAACATTTGGTGGTATTGATATTTTAATAAATAACGCAAGCGCCATATCGCTAACCCCGACAGTGCATACTGAGATGAAGCGTTATGATTTGATGCATAACATCAACACGCGCGGTACTTTTATGGTTTCCAAGGCTTGTATTCCTCATTTGCTAAAAGCAGAAAACCCGCAAGTTCTTAATATTTCACCGCCGCTTAATATGGAACCAAAATGGTTTGGCCCTCATGTGGCTTACACAATGGCAAAATTTGGTATGAGCATGTGCGTGCTTGGAATGGCAGAAGAATTTAAAAAAGAAGGCATTGCTTTCAATGCTTTATGGCCTAGGACCGTCATTGCAACGGCAGCAGTTAGAAACCTGCTTGGGGGGGAACAGGCCATAAAAGGAAGCCGCAAGCCAGAGATAATGGCCGACGCGGCCCATATAATTTTTAATCAGAATGCAAGAGAAAATAGCGGTAATTTTTATGTTGATGATGAGGTTATGGCCGCTGCCGGAATAACGGACCTTGGCAAATATGCCGTTGATCCAGACGCCACATTATTACCAGATTTTTTTGTGGATCCTATTTAGATAAAAGAGGGAAATATGAACGATAGACCATGGCTAGACCATTACCCGCAGCATGTAAAATGGGATATGGAGTTTGAGGGAAGACCGTTAGGCTCAATCGTAGATGATACGGCAAATAAAATTCCGTCAAATATTGCTATGGATTTTATGGGAAAAACCTGGACCTACGGTGAGCTGCAAAATCTTATTAATAGCACCTGCAAATCTTTTCAAAATATGGGTGTTAAAAAGGGTGTAAAAGTGGGTTTGTTTTTTCCAAATTGCCCACAATTTATTATTGCCTTTTTCGCCGTATCAAAAGCCGGCGGCACCGTTGTTAATTATAGCCCGCTTTATTCAGAAAGTGAGCTGTTATTTCAAGTGGAAAATAGTGAAACCGATATCATGGTTACCCTTGATCTTGATGCACTTTATTCAAGAATTAGATCAGTTTCAGAAAAAAGTCGCATTAAGAAGCTTATTGTCAGCTCATTTTCAACTATACTGCCTTTCCCTAAAAACATACTTTTTAAACTGTTTAAAAGCAGTGCTATAGCGAAGGTTGTCAAAGACGATCTTCATGTTGATTTTGAAGAATTATGTGATAATGATGGGGATTTTAAGCCTGTTGACATAAATCCTGAAGAGGATATCGCCGTCCTTCAATATACCGGCGGCACGACCGGTGTGCCAAAAGGAGCAATGCTCAGCCATTCCAATTTATATATCAATATGCTTCAAACAAAAATTTGGTCGTCAGATCTTGAGTTTGGTAAAGAAAATACAGTGGCTTTTTTGCCATTTTTCCATATTTTTGCGCTTACCGTCGTGCTGAATGTGGGCCTTAATATAGGGGCGCGCATTGTCATTGTTCCAAAGTTTGAACTCGAAGACGCGGTTAAGCTGCTGACCAAGGAAAATATTACCCTCTTTTCTGGTGTTCCGACCATGTATACGGCGCTGGCTAATCATAAGGACGCGACCAAGATCGGTATTCATAAATTTAAAACGGCCATGTCTGGCGGTGCGCCACTGCCTGCAGACCTTCGCCAGCAATATATTGATCGTTTCGATATTGTAATAACAGAAGGATACGGCCTTACAGAGGCGTCCCCTGTTACCCACTCGAGCCCGACGGGGGATAGCACAGCCGGATCGGTCGGCCTACCGCTTCCTGGAACCGATGTCAGAATAATGGACCGTGATACGGTTGGACATTTTTTACCCATAGGCGAAGTTGGTGAAATTTGCGTCTCCGGCCCACAAATAATGAAAGGATACTGGAAGCGTGCTGATGCCACCGACAAAGTGATGATTGGTGATTTTCTCAGGACCGGCGATGTGGGTAAAATTGATGAAAATGGTTTTACTTTTATTCTTGATCGGGACAAAGATCTGATTTTGGTTGGCGGCTTTAATGTGTTTCCCCGAACTATTGAAGAGGCAATAAATGATCACCCGTCAGTGGAAGAAGTAACTGTCATCGGCATCCCCGATGATTATCTGGGTGAAACGCCCAAAGCCTTTGTAAAATTAAAGGACAGTGCCCAGCCTTTAAATGAAGAGGAGCTACTGGCTTTCATAAAACCAAAAATTGGTAAGCATGAACGCCCGTCACAAATTGAATTTCGTCCGGAGCTTCCCAAAACCATGGTCGGTAAGCTCTCTAAAAAAGAACTTGTTGCCGAAGAAAAAGCCAAATATGAAGCGGCTAAAGAGGCTAAATGACCACAGCGCTGATTACCCATAGTGATTGTTTAAATCACGTAGCACCGCCCGGTCATCCGGAATGTGAAGCAAGGCTAGAGGTTATTCTTTCCGCTCTTGAAGGTCCTGATTTTAATGCCCTTGAGCGGATTGAAGCGCAAAAAGCCACCATGGAACAAATTCAGTTGGTCCATGATGAGCAGCATATTGAGCATATTGCAAACAATGTTCCCATGGACGGAAATGCCATGATAGACGGTGATACTTATCTATCATCAGGATCCGAAGAGGCCGCATTTCGGGCGGCTGGCGCTGTCTGTCAAGCGATCGATAGAGTTATGGCAGGAGATAATAAAAACGCTTTCTGTGCCGTGCGTCCGCCCGGTCATCATGCGGAACCAGATCATGCGATGGGTTTTTGTTTGTTTAATTCGGTGGCGATCGGCGCACTTTATGCGCGGGCAAAATATTTTTGTCACCGCGTGGCGATTATAGATTTTGATGTTCATCACGGCAATGGCACTCAAACGGTCGCTGAAAATACCAAAGGCCTTTTTTACGCATCGACACACCAGTCGCCTTTATACCCCGGCACCGGCCATGTCCATGACCACGGTAAAGGCGTGATCGTAAATGCGCCGCTCGCCGCCAGCAGTGGCAGTAACGCTTTTCGAAAAGCATTTGAAAGCCGCATCATCCCGGCGTTAAAAGAATTTAATCCGGATTTCATTTTAATTTCGGCCGGGTTTGATGCCCATAGCCTTGATCCGCTTGCCGATCTTAATTTAGACACAGAAGATTATTATTTTGCGACCGAACAATTGCTTAAAGTCGCTGATGAATGCTCAAAAGGCCGCCTTGTATCCTCATTGGAAGGGGGCTATAATCTTGGAATTATTGGCGAATGTGCACAGAGGCACGTTTGTGCATTGATGAACGGGTGAATTTTCCGCTATAAGTGATTTAAGGGAAGATTTTCGTTTTACGGGAGTAGGAAGTGACTAAAAATTCAGAACCATCCGCTGAAATTGCCGATGATATAAAAGATATGAAATTTGAAGAGGCCCTCGCGGCACTTGAAGATATCGTGAGAAACCTTGAAAGCGGCGATGTATCGCTTGAGCATTCAATAGATATTTATACGCGCGGAACGAGGCTAAAGGCCCATTGCGAGGAAAAACTTAAAGACGCCACCGCGCGGATAGAAAAAATCACCAAATCAGGAGATGGTACCCTTAAGAGCTCACCGCTTGATGATGGAACCTGACAATATGTCCATAACTGACCCTGAAATGGCCAAAAATTCCCTTAAGGAATTTGCCGCATCTTTCCAAAATACTATTGAGGATTTCTTACCTGAAGCAGAGGGTATGGAAGATCAGGTGCTCAGTGCTATGCGTTATGCCCTGCTCGGCGGTGGGAAAAGGCTTAGACCATTTCTGATCATGAAGTCCGCGTCACTTTTTTCAATTGAAATGAATTATGCTGCCCGTGTAGCGCTGGCTGTGGAATGTGTGCATACATATTCACTTATCCATGACGACCTTCCTGCTATGGATAATGATGACATGCGCCGCGGTCAGCCCTCAGTACATAAAAAATATGATGAAGCCACAGCGATCCTTGCGGGCGATGCGCTGCTTACGCTTGCGTTCGAGATATTATCGTCTCCAAAAACCCACCCTGATGCAGAAGTTAGATGCGAACTAATAGCAAAACTGGCAAAAGCCATAGGCGCGCAGGGCATGGTTGGCGGGCAGATGATTGATTTAAAAGCTGAAAATCAAAGCTTGATTGAAAGTGAAATAACCCGTATGCAGCATATGAAAACCGGAGCGTTAATCGTTTTTTCCTGTGAAGCAGGCGCAATATTGGCTAAGGTAACGGGAGAAAGGCGCGATTCATTAATTGGATACGCTGAAAATATTGGACTAGCGTTTCAAATCGTCGACGATCTACTCGACGTTGAAGGCAGTTCAGAGGACATAGGAAAAACCGCTGGAAAAGACGAACAGGCGGGAAAAGCAACACTAGTATCCCTTATGGGTACTAAAAAAGCTAAAGAGAGTGCAAAAAATTTATTTGAGCAGGCCATAAGCGGCTTAAAGAGTTTTGATGAAAAGGCAGATATCTTAAGATCACTTGCCGCATTTGTTCTAAACCGCGCTCATTAGATTTTATTAAGGCGAAGTATAAAATATGAATGGTAAACCCGAGACCCCATTACTCGATAAGATCAAATTTCCGGCCGATGTTAGAAAACTGGCGCCAGAACAACTGAGCGATCTTGCCGATGAACTCCGCGCTGATATGATTTATAATGTATCGCGTACCGGTGGTCATTTGGGCGCTGGTCTTGGTGTGGTGGAACTTACAGCGGCAATTCATTATGTTTTTAATACCCCCGAAGACAAGCTGATCTGGGATGTGGGTCACCAATGTTATCCTCATAAAATACTGACGGGTCGCCGTGATAAAATGCATACAATCCGAAAGGGTGGGGGAATAGCTGGTTTTACAAAAAGAAAAGAAAGTGAATATGATCCCTTCGGTGCCGGTCATAGCTCAACATCCATATCAGCAGGTCTTGGGATGGCTGTTGCTAGAGATCTTGCTAGTGACGGCGAAAGCGAGCAAAATGTCATCGCAGTAATAGGTGATGGTGCCATGAGCGCCGGAATGGCTTATGAAGCGATGAATAATGCCGGTGCGTTAAAAAGCCGTCTTATTGTAATTTTAAACGACAATGATATGTCCATTGCGCCGCCCGTTGGGGCAATGAGCGCCTATCTTGCACGGTTGCTTTCATCAAGGTCTTATTTAAACCTTCGTGAATTTGCCAAAAATATCGTAAAAAAATTCCCGCGCCCTATTAGTTCCCGCGCGAAAAAAGCAGAAGAATATGCTCGCGGTATGGCAACCGGCGGAACGCTTTTCGAAGAACTGGGTTTTTATTATGTAGGCCCGGTTGATGGCCATAATATGGAACATTTGCTTCCTGTGCTTGAAAATGTTCGCGATGCAGGCGGGGGACCAATTCTTATTCATGTGGTAACGGAAAAGGGCAAGGGATATTCCTTCGCCGAAAATGCTGCAGATAAATATCACGGTGTTTCCACATTTGATGTGGGAACCGGCGCGCAAAATAAATCAGTCCCCAAAGCGCCTAGTTACACTGGTGTGTTTGCCAAGGCGCTGATTAATGAAGCCCGTAAAGATGATAAGATAGTCGCCATTAACGCGGCCATGCCGTCTGGCACAGGACTTGATAAGTTCGCAGAGGAATTCCCGGATCGCTGCTTTGATGTGGGTATCGCTGAACAGCATGCGGTTACATTTGCAGCTGGTCTTGCCTGCGAAGGCTATAAACCGTTTGCGACTATATATTCGACCTTCCTGCAGCGTGCCTATGATCAGGTAGTCCACGACGTGGCGGTGCAGAACCTGCCGGTTCGTTTCGCTATTGACCGTGCGGGCCTTGTCGGGGCTGATGGGCCAACCCACGCCGGATCATTTGATATCACTTATCTGGCGTCGCTACCTAATATGGTGGTGATGGCCGCAGCCGATGAAGCAGAGCTCACCCATATGATCGCAACAGCGGCAAACCATGATAGTGGTCCGTCGGCTGTGCGTTATCCGCGCGGTGAAGGAACCGGAGTAGCACTTCCCAAAAATGGTGAGGTGCTTGAAATAGGTAAAGGCAGGTTAGTCCGTGAAGGAAAGCAGATTGCAATTCTTTCCCTCGGCACCCGCCTTGAAGAAGCGCTAAAAGCAGCCGATGAATTTTCGGCTAAAGGTCTTTCATGCACAGTGGCCGATGCCCGCTTTGCCAAACCGCTTGATCTTGAGATGATCAGAAAACTGGCCCTTGAGCATGAAGTGCTGATCACCATAGAGGAGGGTTCTATTGGCGGCTTTGGTAGTCATATTCTCGATTATCTAAGTAATGAAGGCCTTATGGAACAAGGCCTTAAAGTGCGAACTTTAAAACTTCCTGATATATTCATTGATCAGGACAGCCCTGATGAAATGTATAAAACGGCCGGCCTCACTTCGGAAGATATTATAAAAACTGCTCTTCATGCGCTCGGTCATAACGATTTAAACTCTACACAGATCAATGGCTAAAAAGCGCGTAGACCAGTTGCTCGTCGAACGTGGGCTTGCCGAAAGTCGTACAAAGGCCCAAGCTTATATTATGGCAGGAAATGTTTATTCGGGTGAGCAGAAAATTCTAAAATCAGGCCAGCAAGTTAAAGAAGATATAATACTCGACGTGCGTGGAAAAGAACATCCATGGGTCAGTCGCGGTGGTCTTAAACTGGTCAAGGGACTGGAAGAATTTAATATTGATGTCACGGGTATGACCGTAGTTGATGTGGGGGCTTCGACTGGCGGTTTCACCGATGTGTGTCTGGAAAAGGGAGCGGCAAAAGTTTACGCGGTTGATGTGGGCCACGGCCAGCTTGCCTGGAAAATCCGTAATGATGAACGGGTGACCGTGCTTGAAAAAACCAACGCCCGCTATTTGACGGCGGCTGAAATACCAGACCCGGTTAATTTAATCGTTTGTGATGCAAGCTTCATTGGTTTATCGACTGTGCTGCCGGCGACGATGTCACTTGCAGCGGATAACTGCATTTTGGTCGCGCTTATTAAGCCACAATTTGAAGTGGGCAAAGGGAAAGTCGGCAAGGGTGGTGTGGTCCGTGATCCTGAACAGCATGAGCAAGTATGTGAAAAAATTAAAAACTGGATTACGGACGAAATGGAAGGCTGGAACGTGACCGGCCTGACCCAAAGCCCCATAAAAGGCCCTGAAGGCAATATAGAATTTTTAATTGGGGCCCAATATACCGGAAAAAATGATGACGGATAAAGTGACTATTGAAGAACTTGGTGGCCGTGGTGACGGTATAGTGCAACTAAACGGCAAGACTGTTTTTGTCCCTTACAGTGCGCCGGGTGACGTGATTGATATTAAACTGAACGGTGCCAAAGGCCGCCTTCGTCATATCCACCAAAAATCACCGCACCGTATAGAGCCGGTCTGTGCTCACTTTACCAAATGTGGTGGCTGTCAGCTCCAGCATATTGAAGAGGATTATTATAAAAACTGGAAAGCGGGCCTGATCAAAACCGCCCTGAAAAATCAGGGTATTGATGATGTGGAAATATTACCACTAAGGGCTAGCCCACAAAGTAGCCGCCGCAGAACCAGCCTTCAGGCAATAGGGCGCGGCGAGGGGAAAATCGTCCTCGGTTACGCCGAAAAAGGCAGTCATAATCTGGTTGATATAAATATGTGTCCCATATTGGTGCCGGAAATAGTTGCCTTCATCGACCCGCTCAGAGAATTTCTGAAAAAACTGCTTAAAGTGAAGCAGAAAATGACTATTCAGATTACCAAAGGTGATAACGGGCTCGATGTTGTGTTCAAATCAAAAGGTGAGGTCGATCTGAATTTAAGAATGGATTTGGCTGAATTTGCTCAAGTAAATGATCTCGCGCGGGTAAGCTGGTTTGATACCGGGCTTAAAAAACCATACTATGAAACGCTTGCCGAGCGGAAAAAACCATATGTCACGTTCGATGGTAATAAAGTATTTTTCCCTGAAGGTGCCTTCCTTCAGGCAACGGTTGACGGGCAAAATGCTCTAATTTCTGCCATGCTTAAGGGGCTAGGAGAGGCGAGCCGCGTGGTTGATCTCTTTTCCGGCTGCGGCACGTTTAGCATTGCGGCGGCAAAAAAAGCCACCGTTCACGCGGTAGAAAATAATGAAGAAATGCTTGTCGCGTTAAAAAACAGCGCCAATATAATGACGAACGTCAAGCAGGTTACAACGGAACTTCGTGATCTTTTTCTGCGTCCGCTACTGCCTCATGAGCTTAACACCTATGACGTGGCGATTATTGACCCGCCTCGCGCGGGTGCTCGTCATCAAATGACCGAGATTATTAATTCGGATATAAAAAAACTGATTATGATTTCCTGTAATCCGATTACTTTCGCCCGTGATGTTGAAAATCTCGCCGCGGCAGGCTTTAAAATGGGGGCCGTTACGCCGGTAGACCAGTTTTTATATTCACCGCATCTTGAGATCATTTCTGTCTTTAACAGATAGAAACCTATCAATATTCCTGCAGCATCATTTTGCCACAATTTTATTCTATATATTAGACTAATTGTTAATGATACTCGGCAAATTTTGCCAAATTTCATGGTTAATAAATCATTAAAATGCTTTTGTTAACAATATGTTAGTATTTGAGGTAGGGAATACTAGGCGTTTTTGAACATAGAGGGGCTGGCACGGTCCTTGCAAGGATACGTTTACGAAAATGAGTATTTGCAAGGTGTAACCAAATGAATAGCGTAAGAGCCTATAATATGAACTTAAAAGACCTGATTTTATCCGATAGCACTCGCCCGCAGATGGACGAACAAAGTGCATTACAAAATAAATCTGAAAAACCCTTAATAGCGGGCAATGATACTTCTGCGTCAAATGCGTCAGAAGAGACTAACGCCGTTCAAATCAACATCTCCCCCGCCTGGAAAGAAACCGCAGGGCAGATTGATTTGAAATATGCCACCGCGAATGAAGTGGCCACCTTAAGCGCGAACCTTTATAAAGCGGGCGCGATAACCTTTGAAGATCATGTAAATCTTAGCTTTCAGAAAAATTCTGATAATGAGAGTAAAATAGATTTCATTAGCCACTGGCAGGAACGTCAGGAAGGTGCAATTTCACAGGGCGCCGACCATGAAACCCTAAACGACATCATCCGCATTCAGTCGATACTGGGCTATGTGGATAGTTTGAAGGATTGATATTTTGAGAGGCCGCTTCCACCCCAAAGCAGACATTTGCGGATGAGCATTTTCACTTTGCTATCACGGCTACTTTTTTTTCGCCTTGCCTTCTTTTTCAGCAGCTAGTCTCAACGCTTTTAACCTTCCGGCTTTTTCGCGTGCTTTGTCTGTTCTTGCTGCTTTTTCTTTAATGAGTTTCTTATCTTTGTTTTTAGGTGGTTTACGATCTTTAAACTCGCCTTGATCACCGCGCTCAATGGCCGCCATCATTTTGTCATCGGCATTGTTTGGTCGTGTTGCTCCGGATCCCATTACGCTACCTTCTCTTCTATCTGTTGCTTATTAATTTAATCAAGTGCTATTCTACTTGATCTATTTTCCATTGTAAAATTCTAATAACATAACGTCCGCCACCGGGGTGACCTCAAGTGGTCAACGCAACACTTTACTCGAATATAGAAATAGAGGGCGTGATTGATATGACATACAGAAGCAGAAGAAAATAACCTTCTACAGACTCCAGCCTTCGCGGTAATCTCGCTTCACAAACTGATTGGCCTGATCGAAGTTGGTTATCTTCATGTTGGCGCCGTCCCATAGTAATTTTTTGCGGCCGGGATAATTGAAACCGTCCCCGTTTGGCTCGCGGAGATTATAGCTTCTAATCGCCAGATTACCCATCAGGATTGATTCTGTGAGCGGGCCGGAGAAGTCGAAGGATGAGGTGAGGGCTTTATGCTGCGTGCTGCCGTAGCCTGCTTTACAGGCTTCCACCCAGTTTTGGTGATGGCCGTTTTCTGGCAAGGCGGACGGGGTAAAGTCATTGCCTTGCTCTATAATCTCTCCAGAGTTTAGGTAAATTTTTGGGTTTTCCGCGTAAGTGCCGCAGGTCATGATGCCTTTTTCGCCGATCATGATCACACCGTTTGTGCCCCCTTTATCGCCGATATCATGATCAGCCGGAATTAGTTCTGGATGAAATGGACGTAGGCCACCGTCGGTCCAGGTCATCTTAACAGGAACGGCGTTTTTAGCCGTAGCCGGGAACGCGAGCTGGGTGCGCGAAGATGGTGGGCAGCTTTCCGGCAGATAATCCGGTATCCAGTCCTGTGAATAGATCGCGCCGACACTGCTTTCCACTTCGGTCGGATAACCAAGCCCCAAGACCCTGAATGGCGGGTCAATAAGATGACATGCCATGTCGCCAAGGGCACCGGTACCAAAATTCCACCAGCCGCGCCATTTGAATGGATGATAAAGCGGGTGATAATCAACGTAAGCCGCCGGGCCAACCCAGCTATCCCAATCAAGGCCGTCCATCATCGCCGGCATTTCGGTTGGTGTTTTAATGCCTTGCGGCCAAACAGGTCTGTTGGTCCAGACATGAACTTCGCTAACGCTGCCGATTAAACCTTCATCAAACCATTTAATCATTTGCTTAACACCATCACCTGATGCGCCCTGATTACCCATCTGGGTGACAATGTTATGGCGCTCTGCAGCTTCTGTGAGCACGCGCGCTTCATGAATGCTGTGGGTCAGTGGTTTTTGTACATAAACATGCTGACCGCGCTGCATGGCGTTATGGGCGATAACGGCGTGGGTATGATCTGGCGTTGAAACTGTAATGGCATCAATATCGCTCATTTCATCAAGCAGTTTTCTGTAATCTTTATATTTCTTCGCGTTGGGGAATTTTTTAAATGCATTCGAAGCCATATTCCAGTCAACATCACAAATGGCGGCAATATTTGCGGCGCCGTCGCCCCACGCATGAACCGCATCGCTATACCCTTTACCGCCACCACCGATAACGGCGATATTTAACTGATCGCTTGGTGCTGTCATGCCCTGACCGAGAACGTGCCTTGGGACAATTGAAAAAGCGAACGCCGTGGCGGCTGTTTTCTTGATAAATGATCTTCTGGATTGCTTCGATGTCATTTTACTTTTCCCGGGTTTTAAATATTACTCACACATATGTTATTCACACTGCGCTTTATGGCGCATGATATGATCAGCCAGTACGCAGGCCATCATCGCTTCACCGATTGGTACGGCGCGAATACCGACGCACGGATCATGGCGGCC
The DNA here is from genome assembly GCA_018660225.1 of Kordiimonadaceae bacterium. GTDB lineage: Bacteria > Pseudomonadota > Alphaproteobacteria > Sphingomonadales > Emcibacteraceae > Pseudemcibacter. Next base: position 9,557 of record JABJKT010000218.1, on the reverse strand, counting down.
TTTTGTTGAAATTTCTGTTTCATTGCCCTGCGCGTCAATAGTATCACGCGGGGTTAAGATCGATGATGTCGGCTTAACGGCAAAACGCACCACCACATCCTGCCCTGATGATATGCCGCCAAGAATGCCGCCGGCATGATTGCTTTTAAAATGGGGTTTGCCGTCTTTTATGCGGATTTGATCGGCATTTTCTTCGCCGCGGAGCATGGCGCTGCCAAACCCTGCACCAATCTCAACACCCTTAACCGCATTTATGCTCATCATGGCGCTGGCGAGATCAGCATCAAGCTTACCGTAAATCGGTGCGCCAAGACCGGCGGGAACACCACTGGCACGGATTTCAATCACTGCACCGATTGAGCTTCCTGACTTGCGAACCTCAACAAGATATGTTTCCCACTGGGCGGCCATTATTGCGTCCGGACACCAGAAAGGATTATTTGAAATTTCCCCGTCATCCCAATTATCCGGGTTTATTTTTTTATTACCGATCTGCACGAGTGCACCTGTGATTTTAATGCTATCACCTAAAACTTTTCGCGCGACACCGCCAGCCGCAACACGCATGGCTGTTTCGCGGGCAGATGACCTGCCGCCGCCGCGGTAATCACGGATGCCGTATTTTTCCATATAGGTAAAATCCGCATGTCCGGGTCTAAACTTGTCTTTGATGTCGCCGTAATCTTTTGAGCGCTGATCTTTATTTTCGATAATCAGGCTAATAGGGGTGCCGGTGGTTAAACCTTCGAACACGCCGGACATAATTTTAACCTCGTCCGGTTCTTTACGCTGTGTGGTAAAGCGGTTCTGACCAGGTTTTCTTTGGTCGAGATAAACCTGCAAATCTGCCTCAGATAACTCAAGGCGAGGCGGCACACCGTCGACCACGCAGCCGATGCACGGGCCATGCGACTCGCCCCAGGTCGTAACCCGGAACAGTTTGCCGTAACTATTATCTGACATAATTCAGTCCTTGTTTAAGGTGAGGTCCGGCGCGTCTTCCCGCTTCATTCCCATGACATGATAACCTGCATCCACATGATGGTTTTCACCGGTAACACCGGTAGAAAGATCACTGACGAAATAAACGCCGACATTACCAATTTCTTCAATGCTGACATTGCGGCCCATTGGCGAATTATATTCGTTCCATTTCAGGATATAGCGAAAATCACCAATGCCCGATGCGGCGAGCGTTTTTACAGGTCCTGCAGAAATGCTGTTGACGCGAATATTTTTTGGACCCAGATCACGGGCAAGATATTTGACACTGGCTTCAAGTGCGGCCTTGGCGACGCCCATAACATTATAATGGGGAATAACTTTTTCTGCACCGTAATAACTTAAGGTAACCATACTACCGCCATCAGTCATAAGCTTTTCAGCACGCTGGGCAATGGCTGTGAATGAATAGCACGATATATTCAGGCTTTTAGTGAAGTTTTCCTGACTGGTGTCAACATAACGTCCCGTAAGTTCATTTTTATCGGAATAAGCAATGGCATGGATAAGGAAATCCAGCTTGCCCCATCTTTTTTCAAGCTCAGAAAAAACAGCATCAATTGATGCTGTATCGGTCACATCACATGCCAGAATTATATCTGATCCAATGCTGCCCGCAAGGGGACGCACCCGTTTTTCAAGTTGCTCACTCTGGAAAGTAAAAGCAAGCTCGGCACCTTCGTCTGCGGCTTGCTTGGCTATGCCCCACGCAATGGAGCGATTATTTGCTACTCCCATTACAATGCCACGCTTACCTGCAAGGAGTCCTTTTTTTTCAGTCATTTCTTATTCCTCTGGGTATTTTTCCCAAATGCTTTTTTTGATATAATGCTCTTTACCAAATTAACTATATCCTACACAATATTCCTACAAATTCAATCGCTTGGCTCAATTATTTCTATTTTTTTGATCCTCAAGTGATAAAGGGCCGCATTGATCTCTGCACCAAGGATAAATCCGACACTGATGAAATAGAAAAATACCAGTGTAATTATCGCTCCTGCAAGGCTTCCGTAAGTTACATCATAATTTCCAAAATATTTCAAATAAAGTGAAAACCCGTTCGCTACAATCATCCAAAGTACAATGGCGCCAATCGCCCCGGGTGCGACCGGTCCGGCTATTTTAAGACTACGCGGCTTCAGAACAAAATAAGCCAGACAAAGTGCGCCAAATATAAGTCCGAAACTGACAGAAAGCCGGATTAAATTCCAAAGAAACCTCCAGTCGGCCTCTATCGGGATAAACTTAATAATCGTCTGCCAGATAACGGGTCCAAAAACCAGTGCGGTCATACCGAGGATAATGCTGCTGGCTGAAAGTATTACCAGTAAAAGCCCTTCTGCCCGACGCCTAAGATAAGGACGGCGTGTTACCGTCGAATAGGCCCGAACGATGGCGAGGCGTGCCGCGTCAATGGCGGACGACGAAACCCATAACGCGCCAATGATACTGAAAGTCATAATGCCATTGTTGGTCGTTGAAACCATTTTTTCAATCGGTCCGCGCAGAACAACTGCCACATCCTGCGGCATATTTTCAAACATAACGGCGAGGGCGTCAGTTCCTGCTTCAGACTGTCCGAAAGTGCCGGCGAGAGAAACCAGAAAAATAATAAACGGGAATAAAGCCAGCATACCTAAAAACGCCAGATGACCAGCCATTACCATACCGTCATGCTTAGTAAAATTTGCGATCGCTTTTATGATAAACTTTATAAAAGACAGTGTCTTTGTCATATCATTCCAAATGCTTGCGGATATTTTTCAAATCATCGTGATTATTTTTAGTCGACCATTTTTTGATAGATTTTTCAAGCTCTGCATCGTCATTTTTTGGCAACATGATCATTAATTTGACCAATTGATCACCTTTTTTCTTACTTTTGGTGTCTGTTGCTCCTTTTCCTTTCAGGCGCATGATCTTGCCAGAGGATGAACTTTTGGGGATATTGAGAGCAATTTTCCCGGAAATAGTCGGTACAGTAACTTTCCCGCCGAGCACCGCTTCATCAAGTGTGATCGGCAGATCCATATGAATATCATTACCTTTTAGATTAAAAAAGGCGTGATTTTTAATGTGAACTTCAATCAGCGCATCGCCGCTTGCGCCGCCGCCAATGCTGGCAATGCCTTGGCCTTTAAGTCTTATTTGCTGACCTTCTTTAACATTAACCGGTGTGTTGATGTTCAAGGTCTTACCATTTTCAAGCTTAACCTGTTTTTTGGTGCCGAGCACCGCATCAAGAAAATCGATGCTGATATTATATGTTTTATCGGCGCCTTTTCGTCTTGTTTTTGCTTTGGGCCGCTGCATTTTAGCTTTATTACCAAAAAGACTGGAAAATAAATCTTCTGCATCAAAACCGGCACCAAAACCTCCACCACCTGCTGCGCCTGCCGCTCCACCAAACGGATTGCCAGCGCCCGCTCCAGCTTGTCTGCGATAACCGGCGAAACCTTTATCAGAACCATCGGCATTAATTTCACCGCGGTCGAAACGCGCTTTCATGTTTTTATCACTAAGAAGCGCATAGGCAGCCGAAACTTCTTTGAATTTATCAGCCACTTTATCATCACCCGGGTTTTGATCCGGGTGAAGCTTCATAGCAAGCTTTCGGTAGGTTTTTTTTAAGTCGGCTGCGCTTGTGTCTTTTGACACGCCGAGCACTGTATAAGGATCTCTCATATTTCCATTCTTATTTTTTTATAATGTAGCCAGTATAGTTAGCTATTAATGATTTTCCAAGTGCTATCTGGCATGCGGCATGCGGTTCCGTATGCGGTTTCAACGGCACCACCAATGGTAACCGTTTGCTGATACTCACGGCAATACTGGCCTTCCGTGTTATCATAAGCGGGCTGCGGGGTTACCGTGCCTGAATTGCCACTATCCGGATTATACCATGTTGATGCATTGCCAGACACGCCTGTTTCAAGTGAGCCTTGGGTCGCTTGGTACATTTTTGCCTGATCCGCTTCATCAAGTTGCCTGCCAACACTGCGCCCTGCATAAGCCCCGGCCAGCGCACCGACAGCCACACCTACATCGCCGCCGCCTAACGCATCACCTATCAGCGCACCACCAATAGCACCGAGCAAAGTGCCGCTTTCTTCTTTGGTACATGCGACCAGACCAAAAGACAGCACTGTCACAAGTGCGGTTTTTGCAATAAATTTTGAATTTAACATGTATTATCCTAATAGTTGGGCTATATATTTGCTATTATATATCATATAATTAATTACTAAATAAAGCGTTACAAGGTTGGAATTAATATGCAAGACCCGTTTGAAAGATTTGCGCAGTGGTTTGAAGAGGCTGGAAGATCCGAAGATATGCCCGAAGCCATGTCGATCGCTACGGTCGATGATCAAGCAAGACCGTCGTCGCGAATGGTACTTCTTAAGGATCACGGCCCGGACGGTTTTACATTTTATACCAATCTTTCTAGCCGCAAGGGTCAGGAAATAGCGGGTAATCCCAATATGGCCTTTTGTTTTCACTGGAAAAGCATGGCCCGTCAAATCAGGATTGAAGGTGAAGTCGTGCCCGTTAGTGACGAGGAAGCCGATGCCTATTTCGCATCACGCCCTAAAGATAGCCAAATTGGTGCTTGGGCCTCAAAACAGAGCCAGCCTATGGAAGGTCGCTTTGAATTTGAAGCGCGGATCTTAAAATATACTACAAAATTCGCCCTCACTACCGTGCCACGGCCCGATTTTTGGTCCGGTTTTCGCATGGTTCCAAGACGGATGGAATTTTGGCAGGACAGAAAATTCAGACTGCATGATCGCCATATTTATCTGCGCAATGATCAAGGCGGCTGGGATAACGAGACGCTCTACCCATGATGAATAATATTGATAAATCAGAAGCTGAAAAATTACTAAAGCGCGCGACAACCGCGTCCGTCAGTGTTGCAATAACCCTCATCGGTCTTAAAACATGGGGCTATGTTGAAAGCGGTTCCGTGGCAATATTTGGCACACTGCTTGATAGCGTGATGGATAGCTTGTCATCGATTATTATTTTTGCCGCCGTGCGTTTTTCCATGGTGCCCGCTGATGAGGATCACCGTTTTGGCCACGGTAAGGCAGAAGCCATCGCCGGACTGCTACAAGCCTTTGTCATAACGGTCACGTCAATTATTCTACTTTATGAAGTGGTTGATAAGTTTATCAATCCTGTAAAACTTGAAAAAACCAACCTTGGCATCGGCATTATTATTCTCTCAATTGTGCTCACGGCACTGCTGGTGATCTACCAACGCTATGTCACTAAGCGTACCGGTTCCGTCGCAATCGAAGCCGACGGAATGCATTATACCGGTGATATTTTACTTAATCTCGGCGTTGCTATATCGCTGGTTCTTGGCGGTTATTTCAGTATGACTTATGCTGATCCGGCCTTTGGTGCGGTGGCTTGTCTTTACCTGCTGCATAGCGCCCGCCAAGTGTTTCGCGCCAGTACTGACGTGCTGATGGATAAAGAAATGAGCGAAGAGGAGCGGGCCAATATTGAAAGCATCATCCGCACTCACACAGAAGTGGTCGATATTCACGAACTAAGAACCCGCCGCAGCGGCCTCAACATTTTCATCCAGTTCCATATGGAACTTGAACAGGATATCAGTCTTTACGACGCTCATATTATATCAGATCAGGTAGAAGCCACTCTCATGAAAACCTACCAAAATTCAGAAATCCTGATCCACGCCGATCCTTATAATGACGGTAGTGGCAAGGTTTAGGTATGATTACAATATTCGGCATTAAAAATTGCGACACCATGAAGAAGGCTTTCAAATGGCTTGAAGCCAATGATTTGGCGTTTGAGTTTTATGATTACCGTAAAGAAGGCATCACGGAAAAAATGGTCAGGGGGTTTGTCGAGAAACTCGGCCTTGACCTTGTTCTTAACAAGCGTGGCACTACATGGCGCAAACTGCCGGATGATGTTAAAGAAACCATCGATGAGGCGGCGACGATTACGCTGCTGACCCAGAATGAAGCGATGATCAAGCGGCCAATTTTTGATCTTGGTGGTCAGTGGGCCATCGGTTTTTCTAAAAAAGAGCAGGCCATTTTAGAAGAATTACTTCTTGGGTAAATTAGAGTTTTCACTTATGCTCCCTGCCAAGGGTGAATAAAGCCGTAACAGAGGTAATATAATGCCAAATAAACCAGGTGATCCGGATTTTGTTGAAAGACGGTCCAATGCACGAAAAACAGTTGTTCTGACCGGAGCTAGCCGCGGCATCGGCCACGCAACCGTTAAGCGTTTTTCAAGTGCTGGCTGGCGGGTAATTACCTGTTCGCGGCAACCTTTTTCAGAACATTGCCCGTGGGAAGCGGGACCCGAGGATCATGTACAGATCGATCTCGGTGATCCTGAAGACCGCGCTAGAGGGATTGAAGAAATTAAAGAACGACTTGGTGGTGCGCCGCTTAATGCGCTGGTTAATAACGCCGGAATTTCTCCTAAGCTTGAGGATGGCGGTCGTATGAATACCCAAAATACCGATGAAGATGACTGGAAAAAAGTCTTCGAAGTGAATTTTTTCGCGCCTATATTACTAGCACGCGGCCTTCATGATGAATTGGCACTGGCTAAGGGTGCGGTTGTTAATGTGACATCAATTGCTGGCGGTCGGGTTCACCCGTTTGCCGGATCGGCTTATGCCACATCAAAAGCGGCTCTTGCGTCACTAACCCGTGAAATGGCGGCCGATTTTGGCCCGGACGGTATTCGCGTTAATGCAATTGCGCCGGGCGAAATTGATACGGCAATTCTTTCGCCTGGGACCGAAGATTTAGTATCCAAAATCCCTATGCGCCGCCTTGGTACACCGGAAGAAGTGGCAAAAACCATCTATTATCTATGCACAGAAATGTCCGATTACGTCACCGGCTCAGAAATCCACATTAATGGCGGCCAACACGTCTAAACCACCTGGAAAAAGCAATGAGTGATGATTGGGATGATTACGCGGGTGATTGGGACGCTAATCCGGGGGTGATTATTTATGCAGATCATACTTTTAAAACTCTAACGGCGCAGTGCGATATTGCTGGGTTGAATGTTCTTGATTTTGGCTGCGGCACTGGCAATCTTTCTCAAAAGATGGCCGAAACGGCAAAAAACATTGTTGCCCTTGATACTTCATCCAAAATGATATCAATACTGTCCGCTAAACATATTGATAATATTACACCGTTCTCTATGGAATTATCTGCGCAGGTTATTAAGGACAATGCGGTCTTTAAGGAAAAATTTGATTTGGTTACGGCCTCTTCCGTATTTGCCTTTGTTGACGATTTTGAAGAAACGCTCAGATTTCTGAGAGGATTGCTAAAGCCAGACGGGAAATTGTTTCAGTGGGATTGGCACGCGAAAGATGGTGAAGATGATTTCGGTTTTAGTAAAGAGCAATTGGAAAAGGCCTATGTTAATGCCGGTTTTGAGAATATCAAAATAACCCAGCCTTTTTCGCTCGAAAAAGCGGATGGCTCTAGAAAAGTTATTATGTGCACTTCGAAATGTCCGATTACTCCGCCGGATTAGAAGTCCACATTAATTGCGGCCAACATGTCTAGTTTTCGCGTCGCTGTCGAGCGGCGGGTAAAATTGCGCCATTAATGAACCACCGAGCATAAGCGCGCAACCGAGTAGCGCCATTGGACCTAAAATTTCGTTTAGGAAGAAATAACCGGTCAGTGCGGCGAAGATTGCTTCAGTGCTAAAAATAAGGGCGGCCTGTGATGGCGGGGTGATTTTCTGGCCGACAATCTGGAACGTATAACCAAGGGCAATGGCCAGAAATCCGTTTATAAAGACATAAAACCATTCAATTCCGTCAGTGATCAACAGTCTTTCATCAAGCGCGATAGCCGTAATCATGCTTAATACGCCGCAGACAATAAACTGGCGGATGGCAAAGACAATCGGATGATGCCTGTTTGATACATGATCAATTATTATTAAATGGCTACCCCAGAAAAAAGCGCTGATCAGTATGAACAGATCGCCTTTTTGCAAATAAAATCCCGTCATGCCCGAAACCAGATAAAGTCCCGCGCAGGCGATCAAAATAGCGACCCAAATTCCTTTGCCGTAACGATGGCCCAGTGTAATACCGATCAGCGGGACAAATAAAATATAAAGCCCGGTGATAAAACCGGCATTGGAAACGGTTGTCAGTTCAAGGCCAATTTGCTGGAATGCGGCCGCTATATAAAGCACGGTTCCCGCTAGTAGGCTGCCAATAAGCATATGCTTTTTATCGGAACTATCCATAATATCAATATTGCCGCGCCTGATATAACGGATCGGAATGAGACATAAAGCGGCGAGGAAAAAACGCAGCGCGTTATAGATGAACGGATCCATGGTATCCATGGCCATTTTCTGAAATATAAAACTGCTGCCCCAAATTACAGCGGTCAGCAAAAGCAACATATTTGAACGAGCGAGCGTCATCAACTTATACCCTTAAATTTTTAGCGAGTATGCCTGCTTAGTTTAAATAATCAAGGCCAATATCAACGGCGGGAGCCGATTGGGTGATGCGCCCGACGGAGATAAAGTCGACGCCTGTTTCAGCGATGGCTTTAATGGTTCCTAGAGTGACGCCGCCTGATGCTTCGAGTTTGACTTGACCGCTATAGTTTGCCACGGCTCCTCGCAGCATTTCAAGTGACATATTATCTAGCAAAAGGCGGTCTGCGCCCGCGGCGACAGCTTCAGCGGCCTGCTCGAGCGTGTCGCATTCAACGGTAATACCAATAGTGCTTGTTTCGATGCCATAATTTTTAGCGGCGCCCACGGCAGCGCTTATTGAGCCGACACTGGCGATATGATTATCTTTGATCAGTATCCCGTCATCAAGGCGCATGCGGTGGTTCATTGCTCCGCCCATTTTTGTCGCATATTTGGCCAGTTTTCGCATCATCGGGATGGTTTTTCGGGTATCAAGCAGACGGCAGTTGGTGTGTTCAATTTCCCTGACATAGGCCCTGCTCAATGTGGCAATTCCGGAAAGATGTTGCAAAGTATTCAGTGCGGCCCGCTCGGCGGTTAAAATGTTTCGCGCATTTCCGTCAAGGCGCATAATCACATTGCCGGCGGTAACCTCAACGCCATCCTGAACCAGTATTTCCACTTTTATGGCGGGATCAACGGTGTGGATGATCCGCTCGGCAATATCAATGCCGGCAATAACCATACCTTCACGGGCGTTCATTTCGGCTTTTAGGGTGGCGTCGGCCGCTATGGTGGCGAGAGTAGTGAAATCCCCCGCGCCAATATCTTCTTCAAGAATGCTCGTGATAAATGATCGTAGCTCTTCTTTAAAAAGCGGCATGTTAAAATGCTCGCCCTGATGCAGGCGGTCTGTTGGATGCCATGGAAGGTGACATCTCAAGCATTTTATTTAAGGGTGCCAGCGCTTTAATGCGGGTAATCTCATCAACCTCAATTTCAGGGCCAAGAGTGTTCATGCAGTGATAGAGCTTTTCCAGTGTATTAAGCGCCATATAAGGGCATTGATTACA
>JABJKT010000217.1 GCA_018660225.1 Kordiimonadaceae bacterium | reverse complement strand
GGATTCCGCGTTCAAGAATTGCTTTTGCTTTTGGACCGGGTATCGTGTTGCTCATAATTTTTCTCAATTTTTATTTGTGATCACATTTGATATTTTTTCAAGATGTCATATAGTAATAAAAAAGTAAAGCGAAGCTAATCAAATTTCTTAGGATATATGCATGACAAAACGGCTTTTACCAAATATCAATCGAAGAGATTTTCTGGGTGGAGTAGCATTAACGAGTGCCGCTGGTGCCATGATGTCACCGATGGAATTATTCGCACAGCAACAAGGCGCCAGTTCTGAATATTATCCGCCAAAACTTACTGGTATGCGCGGCAGTCATGCCGGATCATTTGAGGTTTCTCATGCCGTCTCTTTGGAACGTACGGACTGGGATATTCCTAAAGACCAGACCGATGATATATATGACATGGTTGTTGTTGGTGGCGGTATATCGGGCCTTTCGGCGGCTTTTCTTTATCAGCAGAAAATGGCTGGAGCGCGTATTCTAATTCTTGATAATCATGATGATTTTGGTGGTCATGCCAAGCGCAATGAATTTGATATTGATGGTAAGAAAGTCATTGGCTACGGCGGCAGTCAGACCATGCAGGACCCCGGTCATTATTCACAGGAAGCCAAAAAACTTCTTAAGGATATCTCCATCGAAACAGAGCGTTTTTATGACTATTTTAAAATGGGCCATTACAACAAATGGGAAATGGGCGGGGCATTATATTTTCAGAAACCTGATTTTGGCGAGGGTAAATTAATCAAGAACCCTTACGGCGGTCTCTATGATTTATTTGGCGATGACAAATCGACGTTTGGTAGGAAAGAGCGAACAGAAAAAATTCGTGAGTTCCCAATTTCTAAAAAGGCACAAGATGCACTGATTAAATTGATGTTTGATCCGATTGATCCGTTTCAGGGCCTTCCCGCGCAAGAGAAAATCAAGCGCCTTCGTAGTATTACATATATAGAATATTTAGAAAAATATTATGACATGCCTAAAGAGGGTAGTGATACTTTTCGCGATAATGCAAAAGGGCTTTGGGGTGTTGGGTGGGATGCGCTTTCCGCGATGCAGGCGGCCGTTATGTATGAAGTCGGCATGGGGGTATTTGAAGACCTTGTTGAAATTCTTGAGGGGCCTGACACATCAGAACCTTATATTTTTCATTTTCCAGACGGTAATGCGGGTGTCGCTCGCTCACTGGTTAGAAAACTGATACCTGAAGCCGTGCCGGGAAACACTATGGAAGATTTGGTTCTTTCTAAGGTGGATTATAGTTTGTTGGATCAGGAAGGTTCAGATAACCGCATTCGCCTTAATAGTACGGCAGTTAATGTGCGCCATTCGATCGATCAAAGTCATGTCGATGTTTCATATGTTAGAAATAATACCGTCTACCGCGTTCGCGCAAAACATGTAATTATGGCGTGTTATAACAGTATCATTCCCTTCATTTGTCCTGAAGTGCCGGAAAAACAGGTTGAAGCCATAAATTATGCCACCAAGGTACCGCTCGTTTATACGAATATTGCTCTTCGGAACTGGCGTGCTTTTGCGGAGAAAAAATGCAACCGCATCAGATTACCAAAAGAAAAATTACATCATTCATATGTGCTCGATTTTCCGGTCAGTATGGGGGATTACACGTTTTCTGAAAATCCAGATCAGCCGATCCTCGTTCACGCGACATGTGTGCCAACGGTGCCTGATGAAGGATATACGGCTATTGAACAAGCCAAGATGGGCAGAATGAACCTCTATCAAACATCTTTTGATGATTTCGAGCGGTCAATCGTTGGCCATTTCGAAGGAATGTTCAGGGGAACAGGCTTCGATGCGCAGCGTGATATAGCTGGGATCACAGTAAACCGATGGCCGCACGGTTATGCCTATGAATATAATGATTATTCCGATGATCCTGAATATGGCCCCGATAAAGGCCCGCATATTGCAGGGCGGGCGCAGATTGGCCGCATATCAATTGCGAATTCGGATGCGTCGGCCTATGCCTATGTTAATGGTGCGATTGATGCCGCGGTTCGGGCCGTAGATGAGCAGGTAAAACTGTGACATTATGATCACAAAATAAGACTATTCGTTGCTTGAATGTCCTAGAAGTTCCAGGCCGATGCGGTCCATGCCATCATAAATATCTAGTCTGATTGCTTCCCGAAGAGCTTGTTCGTCATTGTTTTTTAACGCGGCAACGGCACTAATATGCTGATCGACGATCAGTGATGTACCAAGTCGACCAACGACAATGCGCATAAACGGTCCAAACTGTAACCAGATGCTTTCAATTAATCTCAGCATTATCGGGCAGTTGGCTGCTTCATAAAGCGCAAAATGAAACTCGCGGTTCTTTAAACTGTAAGCATCCGGATCGCCTCGCTCCATGGCGCCGGCGACCTCATTATCAATAGATTCTAATCTTTTAATGAGTTCATCAGTGCAATTAGGGAGGGCTCGCGCCGCAATCTCCGGCTCTAATAATGTGCGCGTATCAACAATTTCGCGAAATCTTTCTTCGGTCATTTTAGCAACGCTCACTCTACGCGTACTGCGCATCTCAAGCGCTCCGAGTGCAACAAGGCGGCGGATCGCCTCGCGAACGGGCATAGGACTTACGCCAAGTTCCTCCGCTAAACCGCGGATTGTAAGGGCTTTCCCCGGTTCAAAATGTCCAGCAATAATTGATGCATATAGGCTATCATATACGGTTTCATGCGTAATTTTCCGATCAGACGTACCATTATCTTGATTTTGATCTGCTGGCGCCAATTGCTATCTCTTTATAATAATTTTGAATTTTAAATAATTGAAGATTTCACCTATCTATTAGTGAATGGCCTAGAAATTGTTAATTTGTCAAGGTGTTTTTATGGGGAGCTTTTTAACTGCATCCATTAAAGCTTTATAAAACAAAGACTTAAAATAAAAAATCAATACTGGTTTGAATTTTCTTGAATATAAGATTATATAGTGACATTATTTGTGATCACAAAATTGTGAATTTTTGATATTGGGTTGGAATTTATGTTGAAGCTATTAATTGTTGAAGGCAATACCCGGGAGGCGAGGGAACTGGCAATTTCTGCCGGAAGCCAGACGCAAAGTGATTTATATGAAAAAACATTGCGGTTTTTGAAATCAAACATTGAATGCACAATTATTAATCCCGCAGACGAAGATGCGCTTCTTCCTGTCTTAAGCGAAGTGGAAAAGTATGACGGCGTTGTCTGGACCGGGTCGTCGCTTAATATTTATAATGAAGAGCCAGCAATTATACGGCAAATTGATTTCATGAAACTTTGCTTCACGGGCAATGTTAAAATATTTGGTAGTTGTTGGGGGCTTCAGGTTGCGGTTGTCGCAACGGGCGGTGAAGTGGTCGCAAACCCTAAAGGAAGAGAAGTCGGTATTGCGCGTGACATTTCAACGACCAGTGAAGGAAATAGTCATCCGCTTTATAAAGGTAAAGTGGGCACCTTTGATGCCAATGCTATTCATTTGGATCATGTAGGAAAATTACCAGAAGGCGCGACTATTTTATCAAGCAATGACATATCGCCCGTTCAGGCATTAGAGATCAAGCGCGGCAATGCCATATTCTGGGGTGTTCAATATCATCCTGAATTTGATTTGGAATATATGTCTTATATTGTGAAAAAATATAAAACAATGCTGGTTGATGAAAAGATTTGCGAGAATGATCAGGCCGCAGAAAAGATGGCCGCAGATTTCCTGAGCGCACAAAATGATCAATCAAGAAGCGATATTATTGAAGAATATAAAATGGGTAGTGATATTTTGGATCCTTGCCTGCGATTGCAGGAAATTAATAATTGGCTTGAATTTGTGGAAACTTCCCAGTCTTGAGAACTGAGTGAAAAAAGAGAATTTTATTGTTAAGAGCTAAAAACATATTGAGCGTGATATTAAACATGAATACAGCCTTAAAAGTTACGATAGCTTTTATGCTGTCTTTATGCCTGATTTCATGTGGCAATCAGCAACAACAAGCAGAAACGGCAGATCATATTTTTATCAATGGAAAAGTATACACCGTTGATGATGATGCCCCGTGGGCAGCTGCGGTCGGCGTTAAAGATGATGAGATTATTTTTGTCGGCCCTAAAGAAGACCTAGAAAAATTTATTGGCCCTAAAACTGAGCAACATGACCTAGGTGGGCGATTATTATTGCCGGGATTTATTGATAGTCATACTCATACGGTTTTGGGTGGTGGTTATGTAAACGCACTTTCCGTAGGTCCTCAAGCAAGCCCTGATGATTTATTAACAGAAATATCAGCCTATGCTGAAGACAATAAAGATTTGCCGGTTGTTTTTGGGTTTGGTTATAACTCAACCGTCTTTGGACAAAATGGGCCAACAAAAGAAATGCTGGACAGTGTGGTACCGGACCGCCCTGCGTTTCTTATGGATGAAGGGTTTCATAGCGGCTGGGCAAATTCAAAAGCGATGGAGAGGTTGGAGATTAATAAAGATACACCCGACCCCGTCCCAGGATTTGATTTTTACAAAAGGGATGAGGGCGGTAATCCAACAGGATGGTTTTACGAGGCAACGGCGACTAAAGCCATGCAAGACCTTAATGTCTTTTCTGTTGAGAGCGTGACGGCAGGAACGAAAGATGTTTTTGACATTATGAATGGTTATGGCATCACGGCTGCTTATGAAGCAGGTGATTTCGAAATGACCGCTTTGGCCCCGGCGGTACATAAACGTCTTGAAGAGAATAACGGTTATAACATTAGAATGGTTGGCTCATATTTAGTCACGTCCCGTGAGCAATTAGGCGACGCGATTGAAAAGCTTGAAGCCTTAAGCGAGGCGACTAAAGCGGCTCAACAGCATATTCGTGTGTTGAAAATTTTAAATGACGGCACGGTTGAGGCACGAAGCGCGGGGATGTATGAAGAATATCAAGGCGAGCCAGGCAATAACGGTTCTATTCTTTTGTCGCAAGAAGAACTGACAACTCTAGTAACTGAAGCGGCAGCCCGTAATATTGACGTTCATGTCCATGCTTTAGGGGAACGTACGATCGATCAAACCCTTAATGCTATTGAGGCCGCACAAACCGCACACGGTGATAGCGATACGAGATATACAATTTGCCATATTCAAATTATGAAAAGAGAGGCAATAGAGCGATTTTCCAAGCTTAACGTTATTGCACAAGGCACACCATTATGGGCATCCTATGACAGTCTAGGGAAACAGTTTTTAAGTGAAGACCAATTTAATCGTTCTTACCTTTTTAAAAGCTTAAAAGAAGCCGGTGTACGCTTAACATTTGGCAGTGATTATCCGTCTACTGGTGCGGGATCGCTGGGCATATCACCACTTTATAATATTGAAATCGGTCATACCAGACAAAATGCCGGTGAGCCAGAAGGGCTAATTCAGCCCCCCATGAGTGAGCGGCTAAGTTTGGAAGATATGGTTCGTGGATATACAATAGATGCGGCATATCAATTAGGTATGGAAGATCAGATAGGGTCAATTGAAGTTGGCAAAAAGGCTGATCTTATTATACTAGAGAAAAATTTATTTGAAGTAGATACATACGAGATTAATGAGATAAAAGTAGATTTGACGATGATGAACGGGAATATCGTCTATAGAAAATAATTAAAGACCTGAAAAGAAAGGAAATAAAGGTGTTTTATGGAAAACGATAATAATAAAGCTGAATTTGAAAATTGGCTGGATAAGAATGAGATTGAAGAAGTTGAGGTCATTGTCTGTGATTTTGCAGGGATTGCCCGCGGAAAAATGTTGCCGAAAGATAAATTTGTCAAAGGACTAAGCGGTAAAGATCTTAGAATGCCCGATTCAATTTTTTCGGTAACAATAGATTGTGATTTTGCCCTGAACGAATTTTTAACTGATTTAGAGGAAGATTTATATCTCCGGCCTGAATTTGAAAGTCTGCGATTAACGCCTTGGCGTAAAAAACCGACAGCAAGTGTCATTTGTAATTTAGTAGATGATAAAAATGAGTTCTCTAAGTCATCTCCCCGTCAAATCCTTAAGAATATTTTGAAATTATATGAGGATAAAGGATGGCAACCGATTGTCGCGCCGGAATTTGAATTTTACCTCATTGCCAATCAAGGTGATAGCTTGAGTGCACCGAAGCCTGCGGCGGGAAAGTCTGGAAAACCTACTGATGATAAAGGTGTGTTTTCGATGGATGCCCTTGATGAGTTTGGCGATATGTTCTCTGATGTGCGCCGTTATAGTGAAATTATGAGCGTTCCCATTGATACGATTGAAAGGGAAGCAGGGGCGGGTCAATTTGAAGTGAATATGAGACACGGTGATCCGCTGGACGTTGCTGATCAGGCGTTTTATTTTAAGCGACTGCTAAAGCGGGCAGCAGTTGATCATGGTGCTTGTGCGACGTTTGTTTCAAAACCATTCCCGGCTGATTTTGGCAATTCAATGCATATTCATCAGAGTGTCATTGGCATAGAAGACGGCAAAAATATATTCGCTGATGATAATGGTGAAGATACAGATCTTTTCCACTCCTATATTGCTGGGCTTCAAAAATATATTCCAAATTTAATGCCAATATTTGCGCCTTATTCCAATAGTTACTTACGGTTTGGTAGCGCGCTTAGCTCACCGGCTAATCTTCATTGGGGAATTGAAAATCGTTCGGTTGGTCTTCGGGTACCTGCTGGAAATGACAGGGCAGCAAGGCGTATAGAAAACCGCATTGCCGGCTCGGACGTTAATCCGTATCTGGTTTTTGCAGCAACGCTGCTTGCGGGATATATTGGTATTGAACAAAAGCTATCCCCTAGTGAAGCGGTCACTGGTTCAGCTTATGATATCAAAACGCTATTACTTCCAGATAATATCTATGAAGCACTGAACAATTTTGATAATTCAAAAATGATCCGTGAATATATGGGCGATGAATTTGTAACTACATATAAAGACGTAAAAAAAATGGAATGCCTTGCGAATGCAAGCAAATTGACCGAATGGGAAATTCGCTTCATGCTTGCCAATATTTAAGTGTGAAGTAAAAGGAGAAAAAAGATGTTAAATTATAATAGAACGACCGAGCAATGGCAGGAATTTGACCGCGATCATCACATTCATCCATTTTCTGATCCTGATGCCCTTGGCAAACAAGGAACGCGTGTTATCACAAAGGCCGAAGGTAGTTATATCTACGATTCTGAAGGTCATAAAATCCTTGATGGTATGGCTGGGCTTTGGTGCGTTAATGTCGGCTATGGCCGTAAGGAGCTGATTGAAGCGGCCGACCGTCAGATCAGAGAGCTGCCTTATTATAATAGTTTCTTTCAAACGGCACATCCGCCGCAAATAGAACTTTCGCGCCTTTTATCCGAAGTAACGCCGCAAGGGTTTAATCATTTCTTCTTTGCCGGTTCTGGTTCAGAAGCCAATGACACCAATGTGCGTCTTGTCCGTCATTATTGGGACATCAAAGGCAAACCTGAAAAAGCAACATTTATCAGTCGTAAAAATGCCTATCACGGTAGTACGCTTGCCGCAACCAGCCTTGGCGGTATGGGCTATATGCATAATATGGGCGGTAAAGACGGCTCACTTCTTCCGGGATTTGAGCATATTGGCCAACCGTTCTGGTATCTTGAAGGCGGTGAAATGTCTGAAGATGAGTTCGGCCTTGCCCGCGCTCAGGAGCTTGAAGAAAAAATTCTTGAATTAGGGGCGGAAAATGTTGCTGCCTTCATTGGCGAGCCGATCCAAGGTGCCGGCGGGGTGATTGTACCGCCAAGCACATATTGGCCGGAAATTCAGCGCATCTGTAAGAAGTATGATATTTTGCTCATCGCTGATGAAGTGATTTGTGGTTTTGGCCGTACGGGTAGCTGGTTTGGGTCGCAAACTTTTGATATTAAACCCGATATTATTACCATGGCGAAAGGCATTAGTTCAGGATATATCCCAATCTCAGCGAGCGGTATTCACGATGATGTTTTCAAAGTATTAAACGAAGGCGGCAATATCAATCATGGCTATACCTATAGCGGCCATCCTGTGGCGTCTGCGGTTGCGATAGCCAATATCAACTATATCAAAGATCATGGACTTGTTGAAAAAGTACGCGATGAAACGGGGCCTTATCTTAGCGCGGGGCTTCAAAGCCTTGTGGATAATCATCCGCTTGTTGGTGAAGCGCGCGGCCGCGGGATGATGGCAGCGATACAGCTTGTAAAAGATAAAGATACACATGAAGTTTATAGCGGTGATCAGGATGCGGCGGGTATGTGTAAAAACCATTGTTTTGAAAATGATCTGATTATGCGTGCAACGGACCAGTCGATGATCATTAGTCCGCCGCTCACTATTTCGATAAATGAAATTGACGAACTTCTTGATAAAGCAAAACTCTGTCTTGATCTAACGGCGAAGGATTTGGGTGTTTTATAATGTCTGAAATGCATTGCCCTTCATATTACGCGGCAACGCTCAATGATAAAACGGCTTATCCTTCTTTAGAAGGGGAAATTACTGCTGACGTATGCGTTATTGGTGGTGGTTTTACTGGCGTGTCAACGGCACTTGACCTAACGGAGCGCGGCTTTAATGTCGTGCTCCTTGAGCAAAACCATATTGGCTGGGGAGCATCGGGAAGAAACGGTGGTCAGGTAGGTTATTCGATCAAAGGTGAGGATAATATTAGAAACACCCACGGTGCTGGTGCTGATCAGATGATCAAGGATCTGCAATGGCGTGGCCATGAGATTATTAAGAAACGGATAAAAAAATACAATATTGATTGTGATTTCAAACCAGGCGATATGGCCGCTGCGATTAAACATCACCATATGGATGAGCTTAAAAAAGAGTTTAATTATGTTTGCGAGCAAGGCTGGGGAGACAATTTCAAGCTAGTGGAAAAAGCGCAATTGCGTGATTATATTGGCACTGACAAATATGTCGGGGGCCTTTATAATGATATGGATTTTCATATTCATCCGCTTAATTTATGTATTGGCGAAGCACGTGCGGCAGCCAGTTTGGGCGCACGTATTTTTGAAGGCAGTGGCGTTGTCGAGATTATCCACGGTAAAAATCCTGTCGTCGTTACGAAGTCTGGCCGTGTTAAAGTAAACAAAGTGGTGATCGCAGGCAACGCTTATCATCATTTGGAAAAGAAAAAAATCGGTGGAGTGGTTTTCCCCGCTGGGACATATATTTTGGCAACCGAGCCATTGGATAGTGATCTGGCTACTGAGATTTTGCCGAAAAATCAATCAGTATGGGATATGAGCATTTTTCTCGCCTACTTTAGAAGGTCGGCTGATAATAGATTTCTTTATGGCGGTGAATGTAATTATTCGGGCCGCGACCCGAGAAGCATCAAAGACACCATGCTACCCCATATGATTGAAACATTTCCAATGTTAAAGAATGTTAAAATTGACTATGAATGGGGCGGAATGATCGGAATAACCATAAGCCGCACGCCACATGTTGGCCGTATAAATGATAACGTTTATTATGCGCAAGGTTATAGCGGACACGGGGTCAACGTTACTCATATTATGGGCGAAATGCTGTCAGATGCCATAACCGGACAACTGGAACATTTCGATTTATTTGAAAAAGCAAAACAGCACCGGATACCTGTACCGCGCTGGGTGGGAAATCAAATGTTGGCATTAGGAATGCTTTATTACAGAATTAAAGAGCTATTATAATTAACGAGAGCAATAAGAGGGCTATATGAGTACCGACCATAAATATAAAAATCTTGGTGAAAAGTTATATATACTGTTCAAGTATTCGATTTATTTACTGCTGACTTACAATATTTATTTATTTTTTGTGGCTGATTTTTCTGCAGCCTCTCATACTTTCAGTGAAGGGGTGACATTTTCAAATGCCATTGAAGCTTTCACCGCAACCATTGACACCGTGAACTGGGTGATTTTGCTTTTATTATTTGAACTCGAAACCTGGATAATCTCTGATGACGTATTGGAGGATAATGGCGTTAAATGGGGGCTGATGGCAATTAGAACGATTTGTTACGGTTTAATTATTTATGCTGTTTATGGTTATTTCAGCAAGTTTTTTATGCTTCATGATGTTGCGCCGCTCTTGGTACAGGATGTCTGTAGCCTAATCGATGGCGAGATGGCGATGATTATTACAATGGATGAATATGTCTATTTGACAGCCGAAAACTGTACCTCTTTATCAGGGCAGGAGCTGTTCAAAATAAACAGCGAGAGTTTAATTGGAAATGAAGAAGGCTTGTCATCGGCGCAAGGTTTGGCGTGGATTGATATTATAAATGCAACAGCCTGGTTGGGTGTTGTCGTCATCCTTGAAGTGGATGTTTGGTGTCAATTAAAAGGATTGTTAAAAGGAATGCTGCTTCGTGTTAGCACTATCATAAAAGCCGTTCTTTATACGGCGCTGGTTGTCTGTGCTGCTTATTGGGGGCTGCTTGGTGGTTTACTTGATTTTTGGGATGCTCTTCTTTGGATTATTGCCTTCGTCTTTATCGAGCTTAACCTGTTTCAATGGCAGCAAGAAACCAATGAAAGTCAAGAAAGTTCAGCATAAAGAAAGTTTCATTTTTTTAATGATTTCACATAATCTTTGTTGGGTAGTGGCAGATTTTCATCTTGGCCAGTGAGCAAATCACTTTCCGTTAAAAATCCGATGCTTTCTCTTATATCTGCTTCAATCGCACTTTTAAGGCCAAATGGATTATGATGTTTCAGTGCGTCAATGATGTCGCAATGCCGGTCATGAGTATAATGCTCGGGCAGTTTAGCGACAGATAGACGGTGAAGAGGACCAATTTGTAACCATAATTGTTCAATCATCGGTAACGTTACAGCATGTGGGTGAGCAGAATATAAGGTTCTGTGAAAGATTTGATTGCCAAGGATGATACCCTGAAAATCCCGTTTTTCAAATGCGGAATTTTGTTTGTCATTAAGGTCTTCCAAATGGCTAATGAGTTCCGCACTGATATAAGGGAGCGCGCGAATCGCCGCAAATGATTCTAGTTCCACACGAAGTTCAATGAGCTCAGAAAGTCGGGCAGGGATAAGAGTTGGCACAATTATTCGGCGATTGGATTTTATTGTAAGTGCCCCCTCAGTGGTGAGACGTTTTAAAGCCTCACGTACGGGCATGGCACTAACATTTAAAATTCCAGCGATTTGACGAATTGTTAATGCCTGGTTGGGTTGGAATTGTCCCGACATAATAGCAAAGCGCAATGCACGGTAAACCCATTCCTGCGCTGTCTCGTTTTCTATATTACCGAGTTTATCCAAATTGATACCAGGAGCAGCGGTCATAGTTTATTTGTCCCTATTATGGTTAGAAATCAATCTATCTTAGTAAAAGTGATCACAAAAATATAGATACCTTTTGCATTGATGTGTATTTATTAACAGAAAAAGCCATATTTGCCATCAAGAATAAGCAAATCGCCTTGACATCTGCTTAAAATGTGATCACAATTGTACAAATTTTGATTTTAGGGGGGGGAATCCTATAAGCAAGTATGTTTTTTGAGATAAATAATGCGAATAAGCGACCATATACACAGTAATGAATATCCGGCATCCTATTATGCTGCAACGTGTAATGATACGGCTGGTTTTTCGGCACTTTCCGGCGATGAAACTTTTGATGTTTGTATTATTGGTGGCGGGTTTTCTGGTGTGGCTACGGCGCTTCATTTAAGTGAACGTGGTTTCAAAGTTTGTGTTGTTGAACAAAATAAAATTGGCTGGGGTGCCACGGGCCGTAATGGAGGTCATATTATCGGCGGGTATGCTTATTCCATGTGGGAGAATAAAAGCAAGATCGATAGTTTTGGCGAGGCAGGCACTAAGGCTTTATGGGATATGTCGATAGAATGTGTTGATATAATCAAAAATTGGGTTGAAAAATATAATATTGATTGTGATTTGGAATTTGGTTTTATTGATGTCGCCATGAAAAAATCAGAATTGGAATGGTTAAAGAAATCAGCAGATACACTCGCAGATAGAAACTATCCTTATGAGACCAAAATATTAAACAAAGAAGAGCTGTCTGATTATGTTGTTAGTGATCAATATATAGGCGGGCGTACCAATGATGGCTGGGGACAAGCTCATGTGCTTAATCTAGTATTAGGTGAAGCGCGCGCGGCCGAAAAACTTGGGGCGACTATTTATGAACACGCTGAAGTAAGCGATATTATACATGGTGCTAGGCCGCGCGTCGTTACAAAAACTGGTACAATCACCGCAGATTTCGTTGTGGTTACGGGAAATGGTTATTTGGGTAATCTTGTACCAAAGCTGGCATCACGCGTTTTGCCTGCGGGTAGTTATATAATCGCAACAGAACCGCTAAGTGATGAACAAATTGCCGCGACAGCGCCAAAAGGTTGGCCAACGTGTGATCAACGCTGGGCGCTTGATTATTTTCGAGTGACCAATGACAAACGTTTGTTATTTGGCGGAATGGCAACTTATTCAGGACGGCATCCAAAAAACATTAAGGCCGTACTTGAGCCTAAATTGCATAAAGTGTTCCCAATCCTAAAAGATGTGAAGATTGATTATGAATGGGGCGGTTATATGGGGATTGGTCTTAACCGAATTCCAATGTTAGGCCGTTTAAGCGATAATGTTTATTTTGCAACCGGTTATGGTGGCCATGGGGTTGCACCAACTCATATGTCTGCTAAACTGATAAGTGAAGCTATAGCAGGTCAGGCTGAAAGATATGATATTGTGGCTTCCGTAAAGCATATGCCTTTCCCAGGCGGAAGGCATTTGATGCAACCGGCCTATGCGGTCGGTATGGCTTATTATAAATTGCGAGACGCGATAGGATGGTAACTTTAGCGATGAAAAATATGCAATCAGGTGGAAATCAGGGCGCGCCGACATTTACAGATCAGCATGCTGCGAAATATCTCAAACGTGGTTTTGATGCCATATTGAAAGGCGACTTAAAGGATGCTGGTGCTTGTGCCAATCTTGTCCTGAAATATATGCCTAAACTTGTAGAGGGTCATTTCCTTGTTGGTCTCATTGCTCAAGAAACAGAAGATTGGCCGATTGCCCGTAAAGCATTTGCCACTGTGGTTGATTTAAAAGAAGATCATGCGGCAGCCTGGGCGCAATTTGCACGTGTTCTTCTTAAAATGGCCAATTATAACGGTGCGGATAAAGCATTGGAAAATGCTGTAAAATATAGTTCAGATGATCCATTGGTACACAATGTGATTGGAACCGTATATAGCCTTCTTGGGGATCAGCAAGCGGCATTTGACTGGTATAATAAAGCCTGTTCAAAAAGCGATTCACCATTGTTTATGCTCAATAAAGCAAAAAGCTTGGTGTTTCTTGGGAAAATAAAACAGGCCCGAACCGCACTAGAGGCAGTATTAGATAAACTTCCAAAAAACGCTGAGGCGCATTGGATATTATCAAGGCTCGAAAGAGCTACAGATCAGGAGCATATCGATCAGCTCCTTTCATTAATTGAAGAGGCTGACGCCAAAAGATCTTCGACGGCATATTTATATTATGGCCTCGCTAAGGAATATGAAGATCTTGAAAAATGGCCTGAGGCCTTTAAAGCCTACAAGGCAGGGGCGAATATTAAACGCGCAAATGTTAATTATGATGAAAAATCGGAAATTGAAAGTTTTAAAACGCTAGAAGAGATTTTAACCAAAGAATGGCTCGAAAATGCAGGCGAAGGGTGTGATGCTTCTTCGCCTATTTTTATTATTGGTCAACCGCGTACGGGAACCACTCTTATTGAACGGATCATTACGGCCCGTGATGATGTCCATTCTGCTGGTGAACTTCAGCAATTTGGACGCGCCGTAAAAAGCACGGGCGGGGCCAGAGCTATAGGTATGATTTCTAGTGAAAATGTACGTGCCGCTGCAAAAGTGGTGCCCAAAATATTAGGTGATTTTTATATGGATGCGACGCAAAGTTTGCGTTCTGACTTGCCATATTTTGTTGATAAATTGCCGATAAATTTTCTTTATGCACCGCTCATTGCTGCGGCCTTACCTAACGCGAAAATAATTCATGTGACCCGTGATCCTATGGATGCGTGTTTTGCCAGTTATAAACAGCTTTTTGCTGATGCTTATTTTTACTCCTATGACCAAGCTGAAATGGCAAGGCATCATGTGAGATATCGCCACTTAATGTCCCATTACCGAGAAGTGCTCGGTGACAGAATGATAGAGGTGGCCTACGAAGATGTCGTATCCGACATGGAAGGCCAAGCCCGTAGATTAACTAATTATTTGGGTCTTGAATGGCAAGACGCAAGCCTAGAGTTTCACAAGCAGAAAACCGCTGTTACAACCGCCAGCGCTACGCAAGTGAGAGAGAAAGTACATAGTCGTTCGGTTGGAAAGTGGCGGCAATTTGAAA
This sequence comes from Kordiimonadaceae bacterium, assembly GCA_018660225.1. GTDB lineage: Bacteria > Pseudomonadota > Alphaproteobacteria > Sphingomonadales > Emcibacteraceae > Pseudemcibacter. The sequence continues at coordinate 2,470 of JABJKT010000217.1, read as the reverse complement.
AAGAACTATTCGTTATGCAGGAAATATTAAACGATCATAAAATCTTAAAGGGAGATTAAAATGAAAAGTCGATCTAGACCAAAAAGAGCAATATTACTCGCAGGGGTTTCAGCCGCTGCTTTAACAATGGGTTTTTCCGCGGCGCAAGCCCAGGATGCAGCTCAAGATGAGGATGTAAACCCATTTGATACCATAGTGACGGTGGGCAAACGTGCTGAAAACGTGCAGGATGTACCGGTTGCGATGTCGGCATATGATGCTGCATTCATGAAACGCGTCAATCTTGACGATGTAAAAGATTTGATTAAATTTTCGCCGGGCTTTGCTGGTGATAGTAAAGATAGCTTTATTGATTTCGTCAACATTCGTGGTATTTCAACCATCGATTACGGTGTAGGCGGTGATCCATCAGTAGGTTTCTTCAAAAATAACCTTTATCAAGGAAGACAGGGTTCCGCTGTAACATCAATGTTTGATATGGAACGTGCGGAAGTTCTTCGTGGCCCACAAGGTTTTCTTTTTGGCCGTAATGCCATCTCTGGTGCAATTAGTTTCCATACTGCAAAACCTGATTATGACGCAATGTCTGGCTATGTTGAAGCAGGCATAGGTGAGCGTGGAATTTATGAAGGTGAAGGTGCTGTTAATCTACCCGTGAATGAAAATTTTGCTATTCGTGTTGCTGGATATACAAGTCATGAAAATGGTTGGATGACGAACACTTTAAATGCCACAACCGCAGCCGGTGAAAAATACGGCGGTCATGATAAAACGGCTGGCCGTTTTTCCGCTGCAATGAAAGGTGAAACTTGGGATGCGCTTTTTGTAGCAGAATATGAAGACCGTAAAACAAGTGGTACAGTGTACCGTGCACAAGATGATGATACTGTTATTCCTGTACTTGAAGATTTATTTGGTACAGGATTTTTGCCTGATACGGACGATTTAAGATCGTTCAAATCTAATTTAGGGCTTGGTAACCATGACATTGGTGAAGTTGTCACATTAAGTGGTGAAATTAACATTGATCTTGATTTTGCGACATTTACATCACTCACTGGTTTTAAAGACCATGAATATAGCTACGCTGAGAATTGGGGTGGTAGTGCCATTGATTTTGCCGATTATGGTCAGGATCAAGTAGGTAACTATTTCGAAGAAGAAATAAGGCTCGTATCCAATACAGATGGGCCGCTCAGCTGGTATGCTGGTGCGTCATTCTATAAAGAAAATATCGATTCAAATTTTAAAGCTCGCTCTGCTGAAGATGTGATGTGTACTTATTATAACTATTATGGTTATGATAATTGCGCTGATTTATATTCATATTATTCATACGCCTTTACACCGTCTTCTGGTCTAAATGAAAATAACCAGGCGATCGGTAGTTATTCAGGTTGGGGAACTTATGTTAACCTGACTTATGCTGTGACGGATCAATTAGATATTGAAGCAGGTGTTCGTTACACCAAAGACACCAAAGATTTTTCTATCAATATCTTCCCTGTAGATAGTGATCTGGGGCCATACTATAATTTTGGTCATACAACTGACGGAGCCGTTTCCACAAAACGTAGTTGGGATGCGTTTACGCCACGCTTTATTGCCCGCTATAAACCAACCGACGATACTATGCTTTATGGTAGTATCACCAAAGGTTATAAGTCCGGTGGGTATAATAGTTTTGGTGCTACTTTAGCCGCCAGCGGCAGTGCGGGTGATATCTTGCCAACGGTTGACGATGGCGGTGATCCTGGTGATGGCATAAACGATGAAACCCTGGTTGCTATGGCGGGCGTGATGCCAAACCATTTTGGTCCGGAACAAGTCTGGTCATATGAGGTCGGTATTAAAGGCAGCAATGCTGAAAATACCCTAAAATATGATTTCAATGCTTATAATTACACCTATAAAGGCCTTCAATTTACTTATTTTGACCGAAGTACACAGACCGCTAACGTTGGTAAGGTGACTTCATATGGCCTTGAAGGAACTGTTCAGGCGATACTAGGTGATAATTTTGATGTTATCTTATCCGGGTCTTATAACCACAACTCCATTAAGGGTGCTGATTTGATTGCAGAAGGAAGCGATGGAAATCGTCTATCTGGGTCACCTAAATATAAAGGTTCAGGCTTGATAAGTTATCATACGCCAGTATCGTCAACAGGTGAAATGACCGCATCAGCAGAAATTGCCGCACAAAGCAGCATTTTCGTTGGCCTTGGTAATCTTGAGGAAGGTCGAATTAAGAGTTGGACCGATGTATCCTTACGTTTAGGTTACGTGGATGATGCCGGTTGGTCAGTAACGGCTTATGCGGAAAACCTCTTTGATAGGGTTTATTATGATGGCGGTTATGAAGGTGATGCGCTTGCTCCTACAGTACTCTTTGGAGCCTCCCGTCCACGCACATTTGGCGTTAAAATGTCATATAGCTTCGGCGGATAATGACATAAAAAAATAAATC
>JABJKT010000216.1 GCA_018660225.1 Kordiimonadaceae bacterium | reverse complement strand
GGCTTGTCGCCGGTATGCTGCTAGGGGAGCAGTTGGTTGCTCTTGTTTCAAGAAGCCTGAGCGATCATTATTTTTCAGTTAGAGAAAGCCAAGTCACCGTAAGTAACCTAACCATTATTAAAGGCATTGCCGCCGGGCTGGTCGCCAGCTTTATCGCCATTACGGTTCCGGCCTTTGAGGCGGTATCTTATCCGCCGCGCCTGACACTGGTCCGTTCGGTGGTTGAGGAAAATGCCCGCAATCTGCTGGGTTGGCTCGCCGTTTTAGCGGGGTTGCTGATTTTACTGGCTGGTGTGGTGCTTCGGTTTACCGATGTTAGTTTGATCGCAGGATTTTTTGCGCTGTTTCTTATTATCGTTAGCTCGGCATTGCTCGCACCACTATTTGTTAAACTGATCACGCCTTTACTGACGGCTGTAATGGGGCGGGTCGCCGGTCTTCCGGGCCGCATTGCTGTGCGCGGTATTTTACGCTCACTAAGCCGTACTGGTGTCGCTATTGCTGCGCTGACCATTGCGGTTGCGGAAATTGTTGGTATGGGGGTGATGATTGGTAGTTTCCGTGAAAATGTCGATGACTGGCTGGTCAGTTCGCTTCATTCTGATATTTATGTCGGTGTGCCGGGCAGGGGTAGCGCATCATCGCTTAGCGGTATTGAGCCAGCGCTTATAGAAATTCTAGCGCAAGTGCCGGGGGTAAGTCATTTTAGCACCGCCCGCGGCGTCTGGATTGAAACGCAGAGCGGATCAATTAGACTGCAAGCAGTCGAACTCGCTGCCGAAGGTTATGAAGCATACGATTTTCTGCGAGGTGATCCAATGATGATCTGGCCTTCTTTTAAAGCGGGAGAAGGGGTGATTATCACCGACCCTTACGCCTATAGGCAGGGCTTAAAAATTGGCGATAAGCTGTCGCTTCCAACCAAACAGGGTGATCAAGCGTTTAACGTGCTGGGTATTTACCGTGATTATGGGTCGGATCAGGGTGGTTTGACCATGAGTAGAGCCGCTTATCTGGAACATTTTCAGGATGATGTCATTTCATCAATGGGACTATATCTTGCGCCTGGATTTGATGATGAAAGCGTTATCGATGCACTTAATGATGCGGCCGCACCACATCAAGCGCTCATGATTGGATCAAACAAACGGATCAGGGAAATGTCGCTTAGAATTTTTGACCGTACTTTTATCATTACCAATGTGCTTTATTGGCTGGCGATGATTGTTGCCTTTGTTGGGGTGCTGGCGGCGGCGCTAGCGCTATCGTTGGAGCGCGGTAAAGAGTTTGCTATACTGCGCGCCCTTGGCATGACACGGGGACAAATCGCCAAGCTTATTGTCGTTCAATGCGGCTCCATGGGTTTGCTGGCGGGGATGTTCGCGCTTCCCGTTGGTATGATAAGTGGTTGGATGCTGATCAATGTCATTAATCGCCGTGCCTTTGGCTGGCAGATTGATATGATTTTGCCGCTCGATACTTTGGGAGCAGCACTTGCTATTGCCGTGTTGACAGCTTTACTCGCATCCATATATCCCGCGTGGCACGCCACGAAATCTGCGCCGATCAATAGCTTGAGGGAGGAATGAATATGTTAAAATATATAATAGTGTTTTTAACGCTTATTTCCTCAGTGAATGCTCAACAAACCACCAGTTCGGGGCGGCTTGATATCTTACGTGATGTGGAAGAGCAGGGCTTTCTTCGGGCCAAAACACTAAAAGAGTTTAACTTCCCGGCCGACCACGGTCCTCATCCCGGTTACCGTCATGAATGGTGGTACGCTACTGGCAATCTGGATGCGCAGGACGGAAAACATTTTGGTTATGAACTTACTTTCTTCCGCCTTGCAATGGCCCCGGAAACAGAAAAAGAAAAGTCCGGATCAGAATGGAAAACACCACTTGCTTTTGCGGCGCATTTCGCCGTGACGGATGTGGACGGGGAAGATTTTGATTTCTTTCAGCGTTATTCACGCGGTGATGGGCGGCTTGCCGGCGCAACTGGGTCGCGGGTCTGGCTTGAGGACTGGACACTGAATATGTCAGTGGATAATTGGAGCATTAAGGCTGCAGACGGTGATATAAAGCTCGATTTAAAACTTGAGGCTATAAAACCGGTTATTTTTAATGGCGATCAAGGCCTTAGTCAGAAATCAGCGGCGCCGGGAAATGCGACATATTATTATTCCCTACCGCGTCTAAAAAGCAATGGGACACTTGAAATTGATGGTCAGATGCACTCGGTTGAGGGTCTAACATGGCTTGACCGGGAATGGGGCACAAGCGCCTTAGCGCCGGAGCAACAGGGCTGGGACTGGTACGCACTTCATTTATCGGACGGTAGCGATCTGATGTTTTATAATCTGCGTAATCAGGATGGCAGCAGGCATCCTTTCAGCGCCGGAAGTTTCGTTAGTGCGCACGGAGAGAAAACAAGCTTGACCGCCGATGATCTTAATATTGAAGTTACCGATTATTGGGATAGCCCACTTGGTGGCAGATATCCGTCTGGTTGGAAACTTACATTGGAAGATCAAAATCTTGAACTGATGATTGAGCCGATGATCAAAAATCAAGAACTTAATACTATACCAAGATATTGGGAAGGGGCCGTTGATATTGAAGGCACAAAAAGAGGTCAGGTAATTAGCGGCAATGGTTATGTTGAACTTACCGGATATTCGCCGTGACATAACGCTATTCTAGGCTATCTGGGAACAGGTTTTCGCTGGTAAAGACCTCATGTGTGAGGCTGGTATCACTGATGCTGTCTGTGTCACTTTTAAGCGGCAATGATATAGTCAGGCTATGGGAAATTTCATTATTTGTTAACTCAAGCGAGTAAAATTCCAAGTAGACCGTTTCTTGTTCAACCATAATATTTAAATTATCGACCCAAAACTTCAATGTTTCAGGCGTAGCAAACTCATCAAGGCATTTACCTGTTGCGTCAAAGCCAAGCACATCAACAAGGCTGCCACCGCAGAATGTCGTATGCCAACGATTGTCTTCTTTTAATTTTGCGATATATATGTTTGAGCCATATTGAACAAATTCATCGAAACTGAAGTCCTCTCTTAAAGGAACTCCATTAGTTTTACTCGCTTTTTCGAACCATAGCTCTGTTAAAGCAAGGGTTTGCTCGTGATTAATATATTTTTTAAATTTTTGCCATTCATCATTATCAGGGAGGCCATTTAGAAATGACGGTCCCATAATGGTTTTGTAATCAAAAGTTCGTTTCGTTAATTCGCCGATATTGAATTCCAACTTTTAATGGATTGATTAAATAAAAATTTAATTGCTTCTGCTCATGGATTGCTTAATTATTATGATCATAACATATAGGGAAGTGGAAATGAAAAACATTATTTTTATAATATTCTTGAGTATAAGCGGTGTGTCGCTCGGGTTTGCGCAGGAACAGTCCGAAGAACCACGTAAAATCACCATCATTCATGCGGGTACTTTAATGGCGGTGGCCGGTGAAGACACACTATCCGAACAGTCAATCATTGTTGAAGATGGAAAGATAATTGACGTCACGGCGTCATATGTAAGCGAAATTGATGATGCGGACGTGACCATCGTTGATCTATCTGATAAATTTGTTATGGCCGGACTGATGGATATGCATGTGCATCTTGCCATGAGCCGGGGTCCGGGTAAAAACGCCGCCGATGCGGCACTGGCCGGTGTTTCAAACGCGTATAAGACGCTGATGGTTGGTTTTACCACCGTTCGCGACCTTGGGGCCACTGACGATACCATCTTTAAGCTAAGGAAAGCCATTAATGACGGCGATGTCATTGGGCCACGTGTGCTAAGTGCGGGCAGTATTATTGGTGTTGGCGGGCGCTCAAACGGTAAAGAATGTAACGGCGTGGAAAGCTGCCGTAAAACCACCCGTGATATGATTACTGGTGGTGCGGACTGGATTAAAATATATTCATCATGTAGCGGTGGACAGCTTTGCTCTAATAAAGACGGCGCGGCGATGTTTTTTGATGATGAAATAAAAGCCATTACCGACGTGGCTAAAAAATATGACGTTAAAGTGGCGGCTCATTCTCATCCGACAGCCAGCGCACATCAAGTGCTTGGTTACGGCGTGTCTTCCATCGAGCACGGATCATTCATTGATGAAGCTGCCATGGATATAATGATCCGTGACGGTGTTTATTATGTGCCGACTGTGGCCGTGATGGATTTACTGGAAACAGTTCTTGAAGAGGGTGACCGACCGGCTGAGATGCTAGCCCATGATCAAAGCTTTTATGATAATAATCCACCCAATATTTTTAAAGCTTACCAAAGAGGTGTTAAAATCGCGACCGGTACCGATGCCGGTGTTGTGCCGCACGGAAAGAACTACCGCGAAGTGGAACGCTTTGTTGAGCTTGGCATGACGAACGCCGATGCCCTTAAGGCAGGCACTATAAATAGCGCCGACCTTATCGATAAATCTGATGAACTTGGCACTATCGAAGTGGGCAAGATCGCTGATATTATTGCGGTTAGCGGTAATCCACTGACAGAAATAAAAGATATCGAAAACATCGTGTTCGTCATGAAAGACGGCAGGGTTTACAAGGATTAAAATATGAAATTTATACTATATGCAGCTTTAATATCGTTATTCTCATTTACAGCAGTAGCGCAGGAAGAAGTGCCGCGCGAAATTACAATCATTCATGCGGGCACTCTTTTGCCTGTTGCGGGCGGTGAAACCTTGAGCGAACAATCAATTATTGTTGAAGACGGGAAAATTACCGATGTGGTGCCGTCTTATATTTCCGGTGATATGGACGCGGATGTTACTATCGTTGATCTTAAAGATAAATTTGTCATGGCAGCAATGATGGATGTTCATATTCATATGGCTGAAGGGGATTTGAATAATCCGTCTGCCAATGCCGCTGATCACGCCTTGATGGGGGTTATAAACAGCCGTAAAGTATTGATGGCTGGATTTACCACCGTGCGTGATCTCGGCGCACGTGATGACACGCTCTACAAAATTATCGAAGGCATTGATAAAGGTGATATTATGGGGCCGCGCATTATTCCTGGCGGGATAATAATTGGTGTCGGTAACCGCGACAATGGCCGCGAATGTAATGGTGTTGAAAGCTGCCGTAAAACCACCCGTGATATGATCACGGAAGGGGCGAAATGGATTAAAATTCGCTCATCCTGCCGTGGTGGACAGCTTTGCTCAAACGAAGACGGTGCACCGATCTTTTTTGATGATGAATTTAAAACTATTACTGATGTGGCAAGGAAATATGAAATCCCGGTGGCGGTTCATTCCCACCCGCGTGATAGTGCGCTGCAAGCCTTGAAATTTGGCATAACATCGCTTGAACACGGAACCTTTATGAATGAAGAAGCGATGGATATTATGGTCAGGGACGGTGTTTATTATGTGCCGACAATGTCTAACCTTGATGAAACGGAGAGGGCCGCAACCAATCCTGATACGGACCCGATTTATGCCGAACATAATATGAAATTCGTAACACGTCATCCTGAGACCGTAATAAAAGCTTATGAAAAGGGCGTAAAAATTGCTACGGGTACTGATGGTGACGGAAGAAATGCTGGCACCAATTACCGTGAAGTTGAATATTTTGTTCGTTCCGGCATCCCAAATAATGATGCCCTTAAAATGGCCACGGTTAATAGTGCGGAGCTACTCGGGTTTTCAGATACGCTGGGAAGCGTTGAAGCAGGGAAAATTGCCGATATCATTGCCATGGACGGTAACCCGCTGGAGACTATAGAAGTTATCGAAAATGTTACTTTCGTTATGAAAGACGGAAAGGTTTATAAGGACTGATTATGAAGTTTATTTTTTATGTAATTTTAATATCACTTTTTTCTGTTTCTTCATTTGCGCAAGATGAAGAGAATAGAAAAATTACTATTATTCACGCTGGCACCCTTCTAAATGTTGCCGGGCAGGAGCCGTTATCTGAACAATCTATTTTCGTTGAAGATGGTAAAATAACCGATGTTCGCGCTTCATATATAAATGATGCGGACGGCGATGTGACGATCATTGATCTTTCCGATAAATTTGTCATGGCGGGAATGATGGATATGCATGTGCATTTGGCCAATAGTAGCGGAAATCCGGCTGATCATGTACTTGCAGGTGTTAAAAATTCATATGTGACGCTAATGGCTGGTTTTACCACGGTTCGTGATCTAGGTGCGTCAGATGACAGCATTTTTAAGCTTCGTGATGCCATTAATGATGGGGATATTATTGGCCCGCGCATTTATTCGGCAGGAAACATTATCGGTGTCGGCGGACGGGAAAACGGTAAAGAATGTAACAGCGTCGAAAGCTGCCGAAAAACCACCCGTGATATGATCACCGGCGGTGCTGACTGGATTAAAATATATTCATCATGCAGCGGAACACAGCCCTGCGCCCACGAAGATGCGGCGCCAATGTTCTTTCCTGATGAAATAGAAGCCGTGACCGAAGTGGCAAAGAAGTACGAAATTCCCGTAGCGGCCCATTCTCACCCGACTGCCAGCGGTAATATGGTGCTTGATTATGGTGTTAAGTCCATTGAACACGGCTCTCACCTCAGTACAGAAGCAATGGAGCGGATGGTCAGAGACCACGTATATTATATTCCGACATTTTCGGTTATGGATATGCTCGAAGCGCGAGTGAATAATCCGTCCACTGATCCGGCGCGCGCCAAGCGGATGCAAAAGACACTGGATAAAAATCCGCGTCAGATCATGAAGGCTTATGAAATGGGAGTTCCAATAGCCACGGGGACCGACGCCGGGGTCGCACCACACGGCAAAAACTACCGCGAAATTGAACGTTTTGTTAAAATTGGAATATCGAGTGCAGATGCCCTGAAGATGACAACGGTTAATACCGCTGATCTTCTGGATAAGTCGGATACACTTGGCACAATTGAAAAAGGCAAGTTTGCCGATATCATTGCCGTAACGGGTAACCCGCTTGAAAATATTAAAGATATCGAAAATATCACTTTCGTTATGAAAGAAGGCAGGGTTTATAAGGATTAAGCGTATAAAGTATAGTTATAACATAAAATATACAGGGAATAGACTATGACAAATACTGATACAGAAGTTGACAAAAGTGTAATTACCCAGGATGTGATTAACCTTTATCACGATTTCACTCACGGCGATGGTAACCGCCGCAAGTTTATGAAAAACCTATCGCTGATGGTGGGTGGCATGGTAACGGCAAATAGTATTTTGCCGATGCTTGAAAATAAAGCTGAAGCGCAGCAAATAGCACCGGATGATGACCGGCTTAATACTTTGGACGTGACTTTAAAAGTCGGCGATAAGGAAGTTTATGCCTACGGTGTCTATCCAAAAGGCGTCGAAGGTAAAATGCCGGGTGTGGTCGTGATCCATGAAAATCGTGGTCTTAATGGTCATATTATGGATGTGGCTCGCCGTGTTGCACTCGAAGGATATTTAGTTCTTGCACCGGACGCGGTGTCGCTTTTAGGGCGAAGGGCCAAGGACGATGACGAGGGCCGTGAAATGATCGGCCAGCTTGATGCGGAAGAAGCACGGCAGGTTTATCTGGCTGCCATTGATCATTTAAACGGCCTTGATAGATCAACGGGTAAAGTTGGAACGGTCGGTTTTTGTTGGGGTGGTTCAATGTCAGGCCGTATGGCCGTTGGTTCTGATAACCTTAGTGCGGCGGTGGTTTATTATGGTGGGCGGCCATCGGCAGAAGACGTGCCGAAAATTAAAGTGCCGATGATGATGCATTACGCCGAAATGGATAGCCGTCAGATGGCCTTTATTCCGCAGTATAGAGCCGACCTTGAAGCGGCTCGTAAAGAGTATGACTTAAAGATATGGTGGGACGCTCAGCATGCCTTTAATAATGATAGCAATGAAGCACGCTACGATGAGAAGTCAGCCAAAGAAGCATGGGCGCAAACCATGCTATTTTTCGAACAAAAATTAAAATAACCTAAACATATTAAATAGTTGCCCGGAAGATGATGTTTTCGTCTTTCGGGCTTTTTTGTGCACTGGAAAAACAGGTCGTTTTCAGGTATAGTGGTGAGTCTTACACTTAAAAAATATTGGGAGCAAATAAAGGGGAAACTTAGAATAAGTCAGGAGACATAAAATGGCCATACGTGAGGTAGTAGCACTCTTCAATGATGAAGAAGAAATGCTGGAAACAATCGATGAACTTGAGGGCAAAGGGTTTGATAGAAGTGAAATATCGATCATGCCGCCACTCGGGCAGGTCGAGAGGGCACTTGGCCATCAGGTTGATGATATATACGCTACTTCAAATGATCCTGAAACGCCTCGAAGTTTCCCGCTTGATAATGCCTCATGGGGTGATGCACAGGGTGTACTACTTGCCGCACCATTTCTGGCCGGTGCTTTTTCCGTTACTATATTCGGTGCATCAAACGGTCTGAGTACTATAAATACTCTTCTTATGGCTATTCTTACAGGATGTATCGGCAGCTTGATTGGTTATCTGATCATGCTGCTGATTAAAAAACGCCATAAGGATCAGATTGATGATCAAATAAGTCGTGGCGGGCTCGCTATGTGGGTCCATGTGCGTGATAATGCCCACGCTAGGCGCGCTATCCGGATTTTCAATCGTCATCATGCCCATGATGTACGGTTTAAATTGGGCCATCATGTTTAAAACTTAAACCGCCTAAGCTTATTTTCTTGCAAATGGTTGTTATTATGAAATAGTGATAAGCATGTTTAATTTACTCGTTTTTTCAGGAGATAAATAAATGGCCATTATGCCTATGTCCGAGTTCGACCGCTTTCTCATTATGTTTGACCGTCTTTTTGATTTTGTTGAAACATATGTTCGTAAAACGCCTGAAGATAAATATGATTGGAAACCAATTGAAGGTCCCGGCGTCAGCTTTGGCGACCGGCTTGATGATGTGACTATAAAATCGCTTTATGTTCATCTGACGACCAGCGAGGACGGCTTTATCCGCTCTCTAGTAGAGATGGAAGACGTTATGGAAATTCCAATTCCAACCAACAAAAAATTATCCAATAAACTCTTTAAAGGTGACTTTATTGCCCTTGGCCGTGAACTTCACCTTGAAAGCATGGCGCGCCTTCGAGAATTAAGCCCGGAACAGCTATCAAAAACCGTTTGGTTCCAAGGCTGTGAATATAGTGTAATGGGCTTTCTGTGGGCTTTATATGGCCATTATGCCTATCATCTGGGCAATATTGATACCTATATGCGTCAAGGCGATATGGGCCCAACTGCTTTCTTCAACTTCACTCATTCTGAAATGGCATAAAATTCATGAAAACAATCGGACTTCTAGGTGGTATGAGCTGGGAAAGCTCAGCGCTATATTACCGCGACATAAATCAGGGCGTAAAAGCAGCCCTTGGCGGCCATCATAGCGCAGAAATCGTTATGTATAGCGTCGACTTTGCCCCAATTGAAGAGCGTCAGCATTCCGGTGATTTCGCTGGGAATGAAGCCATTTTATCACAAGCATCAAAGGCGATCGAAGCCGCTGGTGCTGATTTTATGCTGATTTGTACTAACACCATGCATGAAGCGATTCCAGAAATTGAAAAGCACATCACTATTCCCATCCTTCACATTGCCGACGCAACGGCTGAAGTGATTAAGGAAAAAGGTATCAAAACCGTCGGCCTTCTCGGCACGGGCTTCACTATGGAGCGCGATTTTTATAAGGGCAGATTAAAAGATAAACACGGTATTAACGTCATTACACCAAATGAGGCCGACCGCAAAATAGTCCATGACGTTATTTATAATGAACTTGTCCACGGCAAAATTGTGCGGGCGTCAATAGCTGAATATCTGCGCATTATAAAACAGCTCGGGGCGCAGGGCGCCGAAGCCGTGATCCTCGGCTGCACTGAAATTGGCATGCTGGTGAAACAAGATGAAACCGAAGTCCCGCTTCTGGACACCACAGCAATCCACGCACAAAAAGCAGTGGAGCGGGCGGTTGGATGATAGTCATTTATCCTACCCGCAACCCTGACTATCCACACCGAACTCGATAACGAACTCTCTATAACTCATGAGGAGCCCGGATTATGATCATACGCCGCATCGCCTCTGCCTTAAAACGCCAAGACTTGTCTCAGGTAATCATTGAAATTATGATTGTTGTTGTCGGTATTTTTATTGGTCTTCAGGTTGATGATTGGAACAATGACCGTGAAGAACGGGTTACCGAAAGGGCTTATTTATCCCGACTTCATTCGGAAGTGATGCAAAATTTGAGTTTTAATGCTGATAATTTTGAAGAATTTCTTCTTCTTGAAAATTTTAAGGCAACGGCTAAATATATTGATGAGGTGCTGGATGTTTTTGAAGGCATCGATACAGAAACGGTTCTGAATGATCGCCACTGCATGGCTATTTTCGCATCGGACATCTATAATCATCAGCAAAGTTATCTGCCCACCCTTACTGAACTTATTGCCAGTGGTCAGCTTTCCATTATTGAAAATGAAGATATTAAAATTGCCCTGTCGGAATATACTCTTTCCTTTAACGGACTGGAATTACAAGTCACTAGTCTTGGTAATGTACGACTGGAACTTCATGCAAAATACCCACTCATGTTCAAATTTGACCGACGAATGAGAAATCTCGTTGATACGGATCAGTATAGTAATCACTGTGATTTTGATGCCATGAAAGAGAACCAGTCCTTTAACAATGATCTGATCGTCAATAGAGCCAAACAGTTCTATTTTATCTTGGTCCTCTCCAAGCAGCAGCAAGCCCTACAAAATGTCCATGCAGTACTGGATGAAGAACTCGGCATTTCACACGGGGGAGCAAGCCAGTAATCCTGCGCAGAAATCACCCTTCAAAATAGGTGCGCCGTTGAAATGTGGTGAATGTTGTATTCTAGCCGTTTTAATCATTTTTTTTCAAAGATATATTTTTTATCTAACTTATTGAAATTTATAGGTTTATTTGTACTTGCCTTCCTTTAGAATAATTGTTATTAACTGCAAATTAACAATTTCAGATTTATAGTTTTTCTGATTTTTATTATCACTTATCCGGAGAAAATTTTATGAGCAGTTTATATGAACGTATTGGTGGCGATGCCGCTGTGGACGCAGCGGTTGATGTCTTTTATAAAAAAGTACTATCAGACGACAGTATCAGCCACTTTTTTGAAACAACAGACATGGACGCACAGCGCGAAAAACAGAAGAAGTTTCTCAGCTTAGCTTTTGGCGGTCCTAATGACTATTCAGGAAAAGACATGCGCGCAGCTCATGCTGGTCTTGACGGTATAAACGAAGCTCATTTTGCTGCCGTTGCCGGTCACCTTCAAGCAACACTAGAAGAACTTGGTGTTCCTGCGGCTGAAGTCGGTGAAGCAATGGCTATTGCTGCTAGCACACATGATGATGTGTTAGGTCTTTAATCTTTTTAAAGACTTTGTTTGTATAGTGAGTAGTGCGTTTAGTTTAATTAAAGTTGAATGGAAGTATTGTTGACTAAAGATAATAGTGCTCAGGACCGTGAGCAAGGGCATGTCACGGTTCATTATGAAGGGTCGCCCGTTAAGTGCGACCCTAGCAAATCCCTACTCGATAACCTGCTTGAGCAGGAACTCCCTATTGAGCATTGCTGTAAAAAGGGATCGTGTCTAACTTGCGTGCTTAAAACCGAAGATGAAGTGGAAAGCAAAAGCCGTGATCCACTAAAATCAACACTGGTTGAGCAGGGCTATTTCCTGAGCTGTCAACAAAAGCCAAATGATGGCATGGTAATCCAGTCCGCTGCAGCAAATGATATTTTTGAAGAAGCCCTTGTGACTGAGATGATCCAAAAATCAGGTCACGTCAGTCAGATTTTCATTAAACCTTACGGCGATTTTTTATATAAACCGGGACAGTTTCTAAATATAAGAGGTCCTGAAGGCGCGGTTCGCAGTTATTCAATTGCCTCACTTCCCAGTGATAATATTTTAGAATTACATGTAAAAGAGCATCAATTTGGCATCGTTAGCCGTTGGCTTTGCTCAAGTGAACTGTTGGGTAAGGAAGTTGAAATTTCTGGCCCGGGCGG
>JABJKT010000215.1 GCA_018660225.1 Kordiimonadaceae bacterium | reverse complement strand
TTGTTTTTGTTATGATAGTGTCAGGCTTTGGATTTTTAAGTTGGGGGATTGCCTCAATATATTTTAAAACATTACTCGATTATTGGAGTATTTTGGGGCAAATATTTTTAACAATTGCATTTTATCCCATCATTACAGGCTTATTGGGAATTACTAGAAAACTGGTAGATAGATGAAACCGTCCGATAAAAATAAACTGAAGATGTATACCCGCCGCGCGACTTTGGTCAGCGGTGGAATGCTGCTGCTTTCTTCGGCGCTCATCGGGCGGATGTATTATTTGCAGGTGACAAGCCGTAGTCAATATGAACTTCTCGCCGAACAAAACCGCATCAGTATGCGGCTACTTGCACCGACGCGGGGCGATATTGTTGACCGTTACGGCCGACCCATAGCCGCAAGCACCACCGATTACCGGGTCAATGTGATCCCCGAAGAAACAGAGACGCTTGAAGATACTCTTAAGGCGCTTAAGGCTTATGTGCCAATTTCGCAGCGTGATAATGAACGGATATTAAAAGCGTCCAAAAAACAGCGATCATTTATGCCTATTAGTGTGGCGAGTAATCTGGACTGGGAAACATTTTCAAATGTTAATGTAAATATGCCCGACCTTCCGGGTATTCAGCCGGATGTGGGAACAACGCGCCTTTATCCGGAAAAAGAACTGGCCGCTCATATTATCGGTTATGTGGGTGCGGTTAGCGAAGAAGAACTCACGGGAGACCCGCTACTGGAGATGCCAGAATTTAAGATCGGCAAAAACGGTATTGAAAAAGTTCTTGATGAAAAACTGCGCGGCAGCGCCGGAAACAGCAAGGTTGAAGTGAATGTTCTGGGCCGGGTGATCCGTGAACTATCGCGTCAGGATAGCCTGTCCGGTGAAACGGCAAAGCTTACTATTGATATTGAAATGCAGAAATTTGCTGCAAATAGGGTGCGTGATGAAAGTGCTGCTGTCGTCGTGATGGATATTCATAATGGTGAAATTTTGGCCATTGCATCAACGCCGTCATTTGATCCCAATGATTTTAATGGTGGTATCAGCCAGAAAAAATGGGACGCCCTCAGAGAAGATATAAGAAAGCCGCTGATTAATAAAGCGGTATCAGGCCAATATTCACCGGGTTCCACCTTTAAAATGGTGGTGGCGCTGGCGGCGCTGGAAGACGGTATTGTCACCGTTGAAGATACTCATTTTTGTAACTCACGCTACCAGATTGGCAACAGAACCGCTTATTGCTGGAGCAAAGGTGGCCACGGCAAAATTAATATTATTCAGGCCCTTGGCCAGTCATGCGACGTTTATTTTTATGATCTTGCAGTAAAAGTGGGAATTGATAAAATTCACGATATGGCGGCTAAGTTTGGTATTGGCGAACGCTTTAATATTGGCATTATGAGTGAAGCCAAAGGCATCAATCCAAACAGCGATTGGAAAAGGGGCTATTCGAACGAACCTTGGTCCGGCGGTGATACCGTTAATGTGGGTATCGGGCAGGGCTTCGTGTCGACAACGGCACTTCAGCTTGCGGTTATGGCATCGCGGCTTGCTAACGGCGGTAAAATGATCTGGCCGAAGATTTTTATGGATGAGACGGGCACAGAAACATTTGCGCAGGACATGGGAATTAATCCTGAAAACCTTGCCATTGTCCTTCAGGGAATGAGTGATGTTTATAATCATGAACGCGGCACGGCATTCAGGTATAGGCTTCGGAATAAAGAGTATACCCTTGCTGGTAAATCCGGCACCACTCAGGTTACCCGTATCAGTACGGAGGAACGTAATAGTGAAGGGGGGGTTATTAAAAATAATGAAAAAGAATGGATTGGCCGCGATCACGCTATATTTGTTGGGTTCGGTCCGGTTGAGACACCAAAATATGCGGTATCAGTGCTGCTTGAACATGGCGGCAGTGGCTCAACAGATGCATCGCCAATTGCCCGTGACGTACTTGAATATGTTCTTGATAAACATAGTGAGCAAGAAGAGCAAACCGTCGATCAGGGACAGCCTGTATAATGTCTATCTTAGCGCGCATCGGGGATCATAAAAGAAAATCACTTCGCCAGAAATTAGCCGATTTAAACTGGTTTATCGTTTTTATTATTATCTGTGTTGCCGGTATTGGCTTTGCCATGCTTTATTCGGTCGCTGGCGGGTCAATTGATCCGTGGGCAAAAAATCAATTTATCCGTTTTCTTATTGGTCTGGCGATGATGATTGTGGTGGCAATCATTGATATCCGGGTCTGGATGTTCCTCGCTTACCCGCTATATGCGGTCGCACTAGGTATGCTGGTGGTTGTGGATGTTATGGGTGAAATGGGTATGGGGGCGCAGCGCTGGATTGATCTGGGTTTTATGAATCTTCAGCCATCGGAATTTATGAAAATTGCTCTTGTGATGGCCTTGGCGCGTTACTTTCACTGTCTTTCCGATGAAGAAACGGTGCAGATAAAAAGTCTGATAAAACCGATTATTCTGATTATATTGCCGGTGGTTCTGGTGCTAAGGCAACCGGATCTCGGTACAACACTGCTGATCATTATGGGCGGTGTTGCGATACTCTTTGCAGCGGGCGTTAGAATGTGGATTTTTGTGCTAAGTTTCCTAGCCATGATCCCGGCGCTAATCGGCGCGTGGCAATTTTTACAGCCTTATCAGAAACTGCGTGTGCTGACTTTTCTTGATCCGGAAAAAGACCCGCTCGGCGCCGGCTACCATATTATCCAGTCGAAAATTGCCCTTGGCTCGGGCGGCGTTTACGGAAAAGGCTTCATTCAGGGCACCCAAAGTCAACTTAATTTCTTGCCCGAAAAGCACACAGATTTTATCTTCACGGTGATCGCCGAAGAGCTCGGACTAATCGGCGGCCTAAGCCTGCTAGGGCTTTATCTGATCCTGCTCGCTTATGCCATGATCGTCAGTGTATCGGTTAAAAGCCAGTTTGGCCGCCTGCTGATCCTCGGTATGGCCTTCACTTTTTTCCTCTATTTGTTCATCAACATTGCCATGGTTATGGGTCTGGTCCCAGTGGTTGGCGTGCCGTTGCCGCTGGTTTCCTACGGCGGATCAGCCATGCTGACATTGATGGTAGGCTTCGGTCTTATCCTAAGCACTGCCATTCATAAGGAAACAAGCATCCCGCGCGGCGGGGCTTTTGCGTAAATAATATCTGCATTAGGTCATTAGTTGATCAGTAAAAATACTAGGACATTTTCCAACTAGTTCTAAAACAAGTTGCTTTCAATTAACAATTGTTGTTAAATTGTGATCACAAATTTTATTTATGCTACGACTATAGGGATATAGCAATGTTTTCTATTATTCTACGCCGTTCAAAATTTATACTTAACGTAGCAATGACCAGCTTTGTCATTGCAAGCATTGCTGTGGCGTCCTGGGCGCAGACTGGGCCGCAAGAGGCCGCTAAACCAAATATCGTTCTCGTGCTGATGGATAATTTCGGCTACGGGGAAGTCGGGGTTTATGGTGGCGGTGTGCTGCGCGGTGCAGCGACGCCCAATATTGATAGCATTGCCCACGAAGGTTTTCAGCTCACCAATTATAATGTTGAGGCTGAATGCACACCTTCGCGCTCAGCACTAATGACGGGCCGCTACGGAATACGTACCAGACAGAGTGTAGAAGGTGAGCCGCGCGGCGTATGGTACGGGATTACCAAGTGGGAGATAACGCTGGCTGAAATGCTCTCGGGTGTAGGCTATTCCACAGGCATGTTCGGAAAATGGCATTTGGGAGATACCGAGGGACGCTACCCCACGGATCAGGGTTTCGATGAATGGATTGGACTACCAAGATCATCAGACCGTGCTTTCTGGCCAGATAGTGCCAGCTTTGACCCTGATAGTGGGGCCGTGTTCACCCATGTTATGTCATCAAAGCGCGGCGAAAAACCAGTTGAACTGGATGTGTTTGACCGCAAAAAACGTGCGACGATAGACCGCGAAATTACCGATCAGGCCATCGATTTCATCAAACGCAAAGCTTCTGAAGATCAGCCGTTTTTTGCCTATCTGCCCTATACGCAAACCCACGAGCCGGTCGATCCGCATCCTGACTTCCTTGGGACAACTGGACACGGAACCTTTGCTGATGTACTTGCGCAAACGGACGCCTATGTTGGCGAACTTCTTGATACTGTTGATGAGCTAGGACTTAAGGAAAATACCATATTTATCTTCACGTCAGACAACGGGCGCGAAGGCGTGCCGAGATCGTTTGGTTTCACTGGTCCGTGGCGCGGCAGCATGTTTTCCCCTTATGAAGGCTCCTTACGTGTTCCCTTCCTGATCCGTTGGCCGGGAAAAATTCCTGAGCACCAAGTCTCAAATGATCTTTTTCACCAAATAGATATATTTCCCACGATAGCAAGCATAGTAGGAGTAGAGCTTCCCAAAGATCGGATATTTGATGGTGTAGACCAATCTGATTTCCTGATGGGAAAATCGGATAATTCACCACGGGAATCCGTAATGATTTTCATCGGTAACGAGCTATTTGGCGCAAAATGGCGCAACTGGAAGATCCTTCTCAAGGAAATTGATGAGGATAGCTATGCGATTAATAATATGGCTTATCCATCTGTTTATAATCTGCTGGTTGACCCAAAAGAAGAGGTGCCGGAGCTTAACTATCTCAATGACACCTGGGTGGATTTTCCACTGTATAAGGTTATAGAAGATTTTGAAGCATCACTTGAAAGTGATCCAGGCGCTCCTGAATCCGACGACTAAGATCAATGAGATATAAAGTAAATTACGACTTATTTCTCATACCTGTGACAGGTCACTAGATGATCATTAATGATGCCGACGGCTTGCATGAACGCATAACAAATCGTTGGGCCGCAAAAGCCGAAGCCGCGTTTTTTTAAGGCCTTGCTCATGGCTTCTGATTCTTCGCTTTGGGTTGGCATTTCTCTCATGGTGGAGAGTTGATTTTTTTTGACGACGCCACCTGTAAAACTCCAGATAAATTCGGAGAATGCACCGGGTTTTTCAGCTTCTATTTCAAGATAACATTTTGCATTTTTAATGGTGGCGATGATCTTCATTCGGTTTCGGATGATGCCTTTGTCGTTCATCAGGCGTTCGATATCATCGTCGTCATATTGGGCGATTATTTCGGGTGCAAAACCATTAAATGCACTAATGAAAGTATCGCGTCTTTTTAGGATAGTGATCCATGAAAGACCGGCTTGGAAACCGTCCAGAATAAGCTTTTCCCACAGCGCGCGGCTATCATAAACCGGCACACCCCATTCCTGATCATGATAGTCCAAATAGATCTGGTCCGTACCGCACCAATCACAGCGTATTTTATCGCTCATTCATAGGTCCAATCGGGCTTATAGGGTGTGACATAAATATCACCACAGGCATATTGAGTGCCGAATTTTAAATCTTTGATGGAAAAGAGAACTATTGCATTTTTGTCACAGTTTGAACGTAAGTCACCAATTTTATTGCCTTTTTCATCGGTTACTGAAGTGCCGAATGCGGGGGCAGTGCCGGAAAGTGTGACAGGCATCATAAGCTTCTTAATTTTACCGCGATATTTCATTCTTGCGGTCACTTCCTGCCCTACATAGCAGCCCTTTTCATAATCAAGACCGTTTAATTGTTCAAAATGACCCTCTAGTACAGTACTTTTTGCTGGAATAAAATCACGGCTTCCTTCAGCAATGCCGAGCTTAATGCGCCGCACATGATAGCTGGTTTCAGTATCACCTTGTGGAAACATATCGACGATAGCACGATAACCCATTTTTGCATGACGCGGGTCGGCATATGACAGGTCAATATTTTCAAATCGTTGCGTTCCTGTAATGATTTTATAATGGTCACTAAGGTCTAATATTTTTACATTTGAACGTAGCCGGTACATGAGTAGTTTCTGAAAAAGTTCAGCCATTCTGTCTGCTTCACAGTCGAGGTAAATGGTATCATTTTTTTCGACCAGAAAAAAGTCATGAAGGAATTTTCCCTGCGCTGTCAGCAGAGCAGCGTAAAGACCTTTTCCATCATCCAAGTGGTCAACATTATTGGTAATGATGCCCTGAAGTAGGCTCCGTCTATCAGGGCCTGACAGTGTAATGACGGCTCTGTCTTTATGATGTTCAAACCGGTCAGACATTGGTTTTCTCGGGTTGAAAAATTTCCGGTTTATCAGTGCTCGCAAAATTTTCAATATAGATGGATTGGCTTGGGTAAGCGAAGCCGCTGCCGTTTCTTGATACTGTTTCTTTTATAGTGTAGGCGAGCCGTTCTTTAATTTCGAGCCACTCGCCCCAGTCGGTGGTTTTTGTAAAGCAGTAGAGCATCAGATCGATCGAGCTATCATTGAAGCTGTCGATGCGCACAAAGGTGGACACTTCCGGTGGGTGGGCAAATTCATCGCTGCCTAGCACATAACTTTCTATTTCACTGCGGATCAACTTTAACTGTTCGATCGGCGTGTCATAAAGTAGACCAATTTTCCAATAAATCCTGCGGTGGCTCATGCGGGAAAAGTTGACCACGGCATTATCGGATAATTTTGAATTAGGAACATAAACAGGTGCTTTATCAAACTGGACAACGGTTGTTGTGCGAAAGCCTATTACATCAACGGTACCTTCAACCACACCATCGATTTTAATCCAGTCACCGGGATGGAAGCGCCGCTCACCAATAATAAAAATACCGGAGATAAGATTTTTAAATAGATCCTGTGCCCCGAGCGCTACCGCCACACCGAACAGGCCAAGTCCGGCAATGAGCGGTGCTACCTGAATACCCCATATTTCAAGGATTGAGGCCACACCAAGGAAAATAAACAAGCCGTGCATGGCTTTGATCAGCCAGTTGATCATACTTGTGGAAAAGATGTCCTTTAATTTCCCAAATGTAAGACTAATCGGGCCGATTACTTTATAAAAGGCCCAGAAAATATTAAAAGTAATAAGTGAACGGTTTAAATTTTCCGCACCGACCGCTATATTTTCCGTTAGATCTAGGAGCTCTGTGGCAAAGAATACACCGAGAACCACGGGTAAGAAACTAAGTGGTCCTTCAATGGCGTCTATCGCTTCATCGTCAATTTTATTTTCAGTTTTACCGACAAATGCTTTAAGGCGGCCGATAACAAAGCGGCTGAAGACATGGCGAAAAAGCATAAAGAAAAATATAACAAGCAGAGCCGCCAGGAGTTGCCCTACGGCGATCCCATAAAGGCCGTTCTGCCATACATCAAGCACCAATTGCCAAAATTCCTGAAGCGAGTTTGTATCCATGATGAAAAAGTGCCTTAAAAAATTAATCTGTATATTGATACCTATATAGACTAAATTAGGCTGAATTAAAGTAAATATCTTTGAAAATAATTCTTATGGGGCCAATAATATGGCCAAATAAATAGAAGGACGAAATATTGACGGATCAAGAGCTTGATAAAAAAATGTCTGGAGTATTTTTCAATATTACTTGTGCGATCTTTGTTTTTATCCTTTATGCGTCCTTGCTTCCTTTTAATATTGTTGCCAATTCATCTGAGTTGTCTTTCTTGGATTATGTTAGCGTTTTAAAACTCTCAAGCTTAAACGTCGCGCAGGGGCAATGGATTGGCCATGTTATTTTCAATGTCTTATTAACTTTTAGCGCTAGCCTTTATTGTAGCTTGCATAAATACAGGATGACATGGGTCATTATATATCTGTCCATCGTTATTTTTGGTTTTTCAGTAGAATTTTTTCAGATGTTTGTAAGCAGCCGCGGCACATCACTGGTGGATATTTATGCCAATCTCGGTGGCATGCTGGTTGGTTTTATATTATGGGCGATGTTCGGGAAATTTACATTAAATGCGCTAAGGCATTATTTGTTACATGAAACACTGACAATAGATTTTGTCAAAAAATTATACCTAGCATTTGTGATTATTATCGTTCTTTTTCCCTTTGATTTTTATATCAACAAACTTCAGTTTCAAGTGGGGTTTGCCACCAAAGAAATATTTGCATTAGGCAGTGATTTCGTGTCTGTTTCTTCGCTAGCGTCGGTGTTGCTTTTAATTCCGCTTGGTATACTTTACCAGATGTCAGCGCAAAGAAAGAAAGTCATTAAGAAATCACTGCTTTTTAAATATAGTATTATTTTACTCGCGCTGGAATTAATGCAGTTTTTTGAAATATCTGGCCAAAGCTCATTTATATCCTTTTTCTGTAAATATATTGGCTTCATCGCAGGACTTTATATTGGGAAGTTTTTAAGTTTAAAATTAATTTTGCATACGGTTGTTAAATTCAGACACATTTTATTACTATTTTTGCCACTCTTTTTATGGGCTGCCCTAAAGTTAAAAGGATTTTCAATGAACGCAGGGATTTCTTTGTCGGATGTTGCTACAGTGATTGAAAATACAAGCTTACTGCCGTTTTATTACTATGTGGAGGTGGGAAGCGCAGAAGCACTTCTTAGCTTTCTTTTTAATTTTATAATATTTCTTCCTTTGGGCGGAATATACGCGATTTATAAAATTTCAAAAAGAAACGACAGTGAACAGTTATTCTTTAATCTTTTTATAATCGGCATAGTGATTGCTGTTTTACTTGAAATTACAGTTCTTTTATGGGGATTAAAAAGACCTGATGTGACCAATATACTGGTTTCAGCAATTGCTTTACCGCTAGGTTATTATTTTACCATCATGATGAACAAAGCTACTCAAAATAATGCTATCGCTTAACTCGTCTCTAAATCTTCATTTTCATAAAGATTGAAAACTTCACGGTTCTGATGAATGAAGGTACATAGAAAGATTACCAGAAGTGGCTCTGTAAGGCCGCCGACCCTGTCTAGGGTCTGATGCTGAATATATTCAATGATTCCTGCATAAATGATACAAAAATAATTCACCCAATTTGAATTTGGAAAACTTTTATAGAGCGTCCAGAGAATGCAGCCATAGCTGAATGTTTTAAAGAAAACTGTCTGGATTTTAGGAAGCATATCATCAGAAAAAAGTTCTTCAAATGGTATCCAGGCAAATTCCTTAAAGGGATTTTCATAAAACTCAAATGGATAAAGGCTATTATAAAACATGGTAGGTATAAGCAACAAGGCAGCGACTTTATAAGGATTGATTTTATTGAACATTCTGCTTCTGATCATCAGAACCGCTATGATACCACCCAGCAACATTTCCGGTTCTATTATGTTTCGGTAAACGAACATCTTGGCAATCATGGTAAATATAAGCGCGAATTCAAGGGTTAGAAATATGCTTTTTCTACCTGGTTTAATCTCATCTAGTAATTTTTCGAAACTAATCCAGAGGCCAGTGAAGAAAATTATATTGATTAATCTATATTCACTAGGATCCAGATGCGTTTCTATATTTTCATTTAACAATTCCATATTAAAAGTGAATATGAAGGGCACGAGCAAGAACATGATCCAGCTTAAAAGAAGAGACAGTAAAGCAAGTCTGTCATCGGATTTTAATACATTAGGAAAATGAAGGTCCATAAATTGGGCAATTACGACACCAATGGTAATACCCGCCAAATTCCAAACGGCGTCATATAGGGCCGGTACTCGTGAGGGTAAATATATCTGTATGACTTGTAGAGCGAGTGCAAGCGCGAAACCTGACAATATTAAATAGATATAATATTTTTTGTCGGGGTTATTTCTTGAAATAAGTTCGGCTCCAGCGAAGCCAAAAGGAATAAACAATATAATATTTCCCAGAACATCCCCAATTACCCCTCCCGTAAGGCTGGTTGATAATAGGTCGTTAATCCTGTCGCTTTCCAAACTAACATATTGAAATTCAAAAGGAAAAAGTGACGCATAAGTCACTACAAAAATACTAAAAAGAAAAAGGCCTTTCATACATTTACCTGTAAAAATAACATTGAATATCATACGTTATCAATTTGTAGAAAAATTTCAATTTAATCTAACTTAAATTGTGCTAATGTCAAAAAATAAGCATTATGTTATAATTTTGCAGATACTAAAAAAATTATAAATACAAAATATTTTAATTAGATTTATTAATAAATATAGATTACGGGAGCGATACATGAGCGATGAAGTGGTAAAGACCGATATGATAATTGTCGGTGCGGGGCCGGTTGGCATATTTGCTGTTTTTGAAGCAGGTTTACTGGGCCTAAAATGCCATTTAATTGATAACCTTGACAGGCCGGGCGGGCAATGTACGGAACTTTATCCTGAAAAGCCGATATATGACATACCGGGGCGACCAAAAGTCACTGGGCAAGAGCTTATTGATGATTTAATGCTACAGTGCAGCCCTTTTGATCCACAGTTTCATCTGAATCAGCAGGCAAAAGCTCTTAAGAAATTATCGAGTGGTCATTGGCAGATGACAACAAGCCAAGGTGAAGTGCTTGAAGCACCGATTGTTGTTGTGGCGGCAGGTGCCGGTAGTTTTGTTCCCAAAAAACCAAAATATCCTGAGCTTGAGGTTTATGAAGAAAAATCAGTTGATTATTCCGTTTATAAAATGAGCAAATATCAGGATAAAGAACTGGTCCTCGTCGGTGGTGGTGATAGTGCGCTTGACTGGGTGTTGAGCCTTCAGCCACTTGCTAAAAAAATTACCCTTGTTCATCGCCGTGAAGGATTTAGAGCGGCCCCTGATACTGAGGCTCAGTTCAAGCAACTTGTTGCTGATGGTAAAGTCGATTTTATCATGGGCAATATCAAAGCCTTAAACGGTACGGACGGACAGCTGGAAAATGTCGGCATTGAAACGGTAGATGGCGACTTTATTGACGTAAATTGCGACTATTTACTTCCCTTTATGGGACTTAAAATTAGCCTTGGTCCAATTGCTGAATGGGGACTTAATCTTAATAAAAAACATGTTGAGGTAGATACAACTACTTTTGCCACCGATATACCCGGGATCTATGCGATTGGTGATGTTTGTACTTATCCAAGTAAAATAAAATTAATTCTGACCGGGTTTTATGAAGCTGCCGTTATGTGTCATGCCGCTTTCCCGTACGCTTTTCCAGATCGGAAAATGGCAACCGGATATACAACAACCAACACCGCCATTCAGGATAGGCTTGGGGTTTGACGAGGCAAGCTTAGCAGTTAAAATGTGTGAAATATATGATCAAAACTTCATTAAAGGGTTATTCATCCTATATTAAGCCACAAAATTCTATTATCATGCCATGATGAGAATCACTTTTTACATATTTGTGATCATGGCTTGCTTTGTGTGCAAGCCAATGGAAAGCTATGCGCAGGAGATGAGGGATATTACGCCCAATTCAATCCGCCCGCCGGCTAATCAAAAACTGCGCATTCCGGATCAGTTTTTCAGGCACGATCAGGTGCGCGATAAAGTGCGTGATAAAGATATTCTTTCATTATCGGTTATTAGAAAAGAAGTTCAGAAAAATTATCCCGGACGAATTGTGGATGTCAGGTTCCTTATCCCTAAACGAGAAGGGATTAATTATCTTTATGATGTAAGGCTTCTTACTAAAGCAGGAAAACTTCTCTCTATTAAAGTAGATGCCAAAAGTGCACAAATTGTTGATGTTAAAGGGTAAAATTACATGAGATTGTTACTTGCGGAAGATGATCCTGATTTATCACGTCAGTTAAAAAGTTTTCTGGAAGATGCCGGTTATGCGGTTGATGCGTCACTTGATGGTGAAGATGCACATTATCTTGGTGAGACGGAAAGTTATGATGCCATTATTCTTGATTTAGGTCTTCCGGTAATGGACGGAATAAGCATTTTAAAAAAATGGCGTGAGAGCGATATAGATACCCCTGTTCTGATATTGACGGCCCGTGATAGTTGGTCGGAAAAAGTTGCGGGACTTGATGCAGGTGCTGATGATTATGTTCCAAAACCATTTCAGATCGAAGAAGTGTTGGCGCGGATCAGGGCGCTTATTCGCCGTGCTGCCGGGCAAAGCTCCGTTGAACTTTCAATAAAAGGGCTCACTTTAAATAGTGCTTCTTCGAAAGTAACTGTTGATGGAATGCCCATAAAGCTTACAGCGCAGGAATATAAACTGCTGTCTTATATGATGCATCACCCAAGTAAAGTGATTTCAAGAACTGAACTCACCGAACATATCTATGATCAGGATTTTGACCGGGATTCAAATACCATTGAAGTTTTTGTGACACGGATCAGGAAAAAAATAGGTGTCGATATTATCAAGACCATCAGAGGATTGGGGTACCAGCTTGACGCTGAAGAATGAAGAGCAAATAAGTAAATCTGCTAAGAGGCCGCTATGGGTACGCCTTGTTACTATTTCTATTGTTTGGACCGCGCTGGCCCTTGTGCTTGGTGGCTATCTTCTCTCTCTGGTTTTTCGTGATACGCTGGAGCAAAACTTTGATGAACGACTTAATAGTCTTCTTGAAAATTTAATCGGTGTCAGTTCTGATGACACTTCAACGGTGGTCGATTTATACCGGCCAATGGTTGATCCGCGCTTTGATCAACCTTATTCCGGCTGGTATTGGCAAATTTCGCCTCAAGGGTTTGATCCATTCAGATCAAGATCATTATGGGATGTTAATCTTGATGTAGATTTTGAAACATCTGCTAGCGCGACTATATACCGTCAGACAACGGGGCCCGAGGGGCAAATATTAAGGCTCGTCGAGCGGGACATAACAGTCCCCGGAAGTGAGGTTGTTTACCGTTTTGCGGTGGCGGTTGATACCATTGAAATTGATGAGCAGACAGACCGGTTTGATAATATATTACTGATCGGCTTAACTGCACTTGGCCTAGGACTGGTTGCCGCGTCGTTGCTACAGGTTTTCTTAGGCCTGAGGCCGCTTGGCCATATTAAAGAGTCGCTCGGAAAAGTAAGAACCGGTGAGGTGGAATATTTGCCGTCGGATTTTCCCCGCGAAATTCAGCCGCTTGCCGATGAGTTAAATGCGCTTCTTGATCATAATAATGAAATAGTCGAACGTTCCCGTACGCAGGTAGGAAATCTTGCTCATGCTCTTAAAACACCAATTGCGGTGCTTAGGAATGAAGCAAGAATGAATACGGATAGTGAACATAGTCAAATGTCTTCGACCGTGGCTAAACAAACCGAAAATATGCATAAATATGTCGAACATTATCTTAAGCGCGCAAGGATGTCCGCCAATATTAAAACCATCGGTAGCCATAGTTTGGTACTTCCTTCTATTAAAAATATTGCTCGGGCGCTTAATAAAATTCATGAAAATAAATACATTACTGTAAAGACAGATCTCCCTGAAAATGATCTTATTTTCAGAGGTGATGTAAATGACTTTGAAGAAATGGTTGGCAATTTAATGGAAAATGCCATGAAATGGGCAACAAAAGAAATCTCCGTTGAATGCAATAAAGATGATAAATGGATCAATATTGAAATACGTGATGATGGTCCCGGTATCGATATCAAGGAAAGAGAAGCGGTTTTTGCCCGTGGGGAGCGACTTGATGAGAAAACACCGGGTTCCGGTCTTGGTCTTTCTATTGTGAAGGATCTTTCTGAACTTTACGGCGGGAAAATAAAACTTGACGAAAATGATCAATCTGGCAACCATAAAGGGTTGAAAGTGACGCTTATTCTCCCATCGATTTAGTTTTATTAACGTAAGCTTGCTCAGGCTGAACTTTATGTTCACAAACCGTTCAGTATAACTTTGCTATTATTATCTCATGATTAAAAATGTGAGGTAAAAAAATGAAACAAGTTACAGCAATAATTTTATGTGTATTTACTTTGTCAGCATGCGAGCAGGGCTCCAAAGAAGGCTTTGGTACCTTTATGGGCGCTATCGGCGGTGCGCTTGTTGGTGCGGCGTTAACGGACGGCGGTGGCGGTCATGGTCGCGGCGGGCGTTATGGTCGTGGTGGTCGCGGTGGCGGTGATGGTGCCGCAATTATGCTTGGTGCGTTAGCTGGTGCCGCGATTGGTAATAGTATCGGGAAATCACTGGACGAAGCAGATAGAATTAAAATGCATCAGGCACAGCAAGCCGCTTTTGAAAATTACCCATCCGGCCAGTCAGCAACCTGGTATAACCC
The DNA here is from genome assembly GCA_018660225.1 of Kordiimonadaceae bacterium. Classification (GTDB taxonomy): domain Bacteria; phylum Pseudomonadota; class Alphaproteobacteria; order Sphingomonadales; family Emcibacteraceae; genus Pseudemcibacter. The sequence goes on along the minus strand of JABJKT010000215.1, from coordinate 1,240 downwards.
CGATACCGGTAATTCAGGTTCCTATGTCCCGCAGCCCGCTTATGAAAATAATGAAGGTCAGTATTGCAGGGAATATCAGCAAACCGTCACTATCGGCGGGCAGGCAGAAAACGCATACGGCAAAGCCTGTCGCCAACCCGACGGTAGCTGGAAAATAGTTTAATAGTACAAGTTTCAGTATGAGTTGCGTAACGAGTTTAAATGGCCCCGGCATATTCTGTATGAACATTCCCCTCACACATTTTGTGCAAAAACCCGCCGGGGCCATTTAATTTTAAAAAAATCCCAATATATTTGATTTTCCGCTTATCGTCATTACATGGCTTAATCCTGTTGTTGCCTCCATTAATATAATTGCTTCTTGAGCTTTAACTTCGTAGGTTAGCAAAATATATAGCTCGGTAAGGACAGTTAATAATGAAAAACAAGATCACACGGCGGGATTTTCTAAATGGGACACAAGTAGCGATTGGCGCATCCCTTTTATCACCATGGACAAAAGCTTTCGGATCTAGTGGTTCGGAATTTGAATTAGGCTCGAATTACTATCCTCCGGCCTTGTCGGGCATGCGCGGAAGTCATGATGGTTCCTGGGAAACTATGCATGAGCGCGTCACTGGAACCACGTGGGGCTCAACCGAGCGCGAAGAAGACTATGATCTGGTTATTGTTGGCGCAGGGATCAGCGGTTTAACCGCCGCCTATTATTATAATAAAGAGCACCCCGATGCGCGCATCTTGCTGCTTGATAACCATGATGATTTCGGCGGCCACGCCAAACGCAACGAATTTGAAATTAATGGCGAAACTCGTATTGGCTACGGCGGTACGGAGTCTATTGATACGCCGTCCAATTACGCCGATATCGGTAAAGAATTGCTGATTGAAATTGGCATTGATGTTGATAAATTTTATCAGGCCTATGATCAGAAATTATATTCATCTATGGGGCTTTCTAAAGGTATTGTTTTTGATAAAGAAACCTTTGGCGAGCAAAAACTGGTCACGGGATATAACAAAATACCGTGGGAAGAATTCGCGGCAAATTCACCGATGAATGAACAGGCGAAATCTGACCTCGTGCGTATTTGTACGGAAGAAAAGGATTATCTGCCGGGTCTAACTTATGACGAGAAATGGAAAATTCTTGATAATATCAGTTATGATGATTTTCTCCTGAATTATGCCAAAGTTGATCAACAGGTGGTGGAGCTTTACCGTCGTTGGGGCATGAGCAAAT
>JABJKT010000214.1 GCA_018660225.1 Kordiimonadaceae bacterium | reverse complement strand
CTCTCGGCCAGATAATTTTCTTTGGATTGAACGCGTTCAATTTTTTCACGGTCTCCCATATCGTAAGCCGTTTCAGCCTGATCACAAAATTCCCTTACGCCGACCATTGATTGTAGATCAATGATTAGCTCAAGTATTTCATCAACGGACGCTGGAACATTATGAACGAGACTGCCATCATCATGACGATGTGGTCTATGTTTTTTAATAAAATCGATGCTTTCTTTACATTCGATACAAGAAAATTCGTCCGTAGTAACTTTGCGCACAATCGCTTCAGCAAGAAATAAATCCCCAAGATATATATCGCCCCCTGTCGCCTGCCAATATTCGGTAATCATCTTATGAACATGAAGATATTCATCCATGTCAAAATAGCCCTTTACCCCCACACGGAGCAAGGCCGAATGAAGCATTTCATCATTCCAAAGAAGTTCACAAAGCGCAAATATTTGCGCTTGCGAAGCCATATCACGATTGGTCCCCCGATAAAGACTATCTAACAAAATTAAAACTCCAACATTTAAAAAGCCACATTACAGTGAAAAGCTAAATGCAAAGTAAATAAAAAAGGAAACTTTTATCGAAATTGGGAAAATCTAGTCCGCAAATATATTAACCGCGTCACGCATCATGCTTGCTGCCGTTGGTACGGGTTCTTTTTCGTATAATTTGTGATAGCTGATGCCGTAGATGTCACTGTGGATTTCTATGCCCATTTCCCAGCCGCTACAGGAACCAAGAAATGTGTCTTTTGAAACCACGGCTGGCTTTACGCTATAATTTCCGTCTTCAAAGCTGGCGACTAGTTTGATTATGTTACCGGCTGAACTTTCCGCCGCTAACATCTCAGGCGTAATATCCTCGATTCCCTCAACATCAATATCCCCAAGTTCAATATTTGCGTCAAGTATACTGTTAGCGATGATAAGTAGCTTGAACGCCGCGTCCCATCCACCTGTATCAAGTGATGGGTCCGCTTCTGCCGCGCCCACATTCTGCGCCTCAATTATGGCATCATCAAAGCTCATGCCATTTGCCAGCGCATCAAAAATAAAATTGCTCGTGCCATTAAACACACCGCTAAGCTTGGAAATATTTCCCGCAATCAAATCTCGCTCACCAATATTTAATACCGGAAGCCCGCCGCACACGGTTGCCGAATATTTAAAGCCTGCGCCATTTTCACGCGCTAGTGAGCGAAGCTCGCTATGGGCTTTTACCACCGGCCCTTTATTGGCCAGCACCACTGATATACCCTTTGAAAGCGCAGCTCGCGCTAACTCAAGCCCCTCACCGCCCGTTTCAAAATCAACTGGTGATGCCTCAAAGATAATATCAAGAGCAGTTGACGTCACGGCGTCACAGGCACTCGCATGCGTATAACCCGCTAGGCCGCTGACTGAGTTACCATTTTGCTTATGGTCCACAAGGGATAGCATATCAAAACCGTCTTCATTTACGGCCACACCACTGCTATCGGCAACAACAACAATCTTAAAGCTCAAGCCATATTTTCCGCTAAGAATGTCGGCTTTATCACTAAGAATACGCAGCAGGTTTTTATTAACACTGCCAAGTCCGATCATTGCTGCTTTAATTTCCTTCATCACTTATCCATAAATGCCAAATAAAGCGCGACGATAACAAGTGATCCGCCCATTACAAAATTAAAAATACGTAAGTTATTCTCTGCTTTTAAAAAGTGACTTATTTTTGCCCCACCATATCCCCATACAAGCACGCAGGCATATCCAACAATTATATAAAATATTGAATAAACGGCAAGCCGTTCTCCAGATGCGCCAAGATTAAAGGCGCTGACACCCGCAATACACGCAATCCAGGACTTTGGATTAACCCACTGAAGAACCGCGCCATGAATAAAGCCGGGCCGTTTGGTATCTTCCACTTCCATATTACCTTTTGAAAAAGCAATTTTATAACCCATATAACTAATCATAACCGCCCCCACATAGCCCATATATTCCATCACCTGAGCATTCTGAGAAAGTATGGACCCAAAACCAAGCGCGACAACAATCATAAATATTGTAAAGCCAAACGCCGCACCACTGGCAAATGCAATCGTGCTTCTAAAACCGTGATTAACCCCGGTGGTCATCATAATAATATTGGTCGGCCCCGGTGTGATCGACATGGAAAATGAATAAGCGCATGTGGCAATGATAAAAGCAATCATGTGACTTTATCCATAAATAAAATATAAACACCTACAAGCATCAAACTTCCGCCCATTACAATATTAAAAATACGGTGGTTTCTTTGATCTTCTAAAAATTTAGTAATTTTTGAACCCGCATAGGCCCACAGACCAACACTGAAAAGCACAACAAAAATAGAGATAGCGATATAAAGCAAAATACCATTAACATTTCCGGCAATGTTAAAGGCGGCGATACCGCCCAGGCAGGCCGTCCACGCTTTGGGATTAACCCACTGGAACATAACGCCGTGGATAAATCCGGCACTGCTATCTTCTTTTGTGGTAATTTCCGTTGGTGCCGTCATGGTTTTATAACCCATATAAACAATAAAACCGACACCGATATATCCCAAAAATTCCATCAGCCTGTCGCTTGTGGCAATCATTTCACCAAAACCGAAGCCAACGACAGAGAGCATTATGTTAAAGCCGACAACAACCCCGAATGTAAAGGGCATGGCACGTCGAAAACCATAATTCACGCCCGTCGTTAGTGCGATCAGGTTATTTGGTCCCGGTGTTATTGCCATCGAAAAGGCATAAATAAACATTGGAATAAAAAGTGACATTAAAATACCCAGGCTCAAGACCCATTAATTATTAAAAGCTAATTATATATCCTGCAATCAGTATCAGTGCTGCTCCCATAGTCAAATTAAAAATTCTTAAATTGCGGCAATTTTTTAGAAACCGCGCTATTTTAGAACCAGCGAAAGCCCATACCAACATGCATAGGTAAGCGACTGAGATATAAGTTATAATATAAGTCGGTAGCTCTTGATAATTACCCGCGACACCAAAGGCGCTGATCCCGGCCAGTATGGCGATCCAGGATTTTGGGTTTAACCACGCTAGAATGATGCCTTTTAAAAAACCCGGCGCGAGCTGCTTTTGCTGGCCTAGGTTTATATCGCATGAAGATAATAATATTTTAATGCCTAGATATACTATAAAAGCTGCACCCAAATAACTGAACACCGTGAAGAATAAACTATCCTCACTAAGAATTTTGCCAAGCCCCATTCCAACTATAATCATAATCACCGTCGCACCAAATGTCGCGCCGGATACAAATGGCACCGTTTTTAAAAACCCGTGATTAACGCTAGTCGATAGCACAACCAGATTAGCCGGCCCCGGTGTTATTGACATAGAAAACGCATATAACGCAATTGCAAATAATATAGTCATGATAAATACCCTTCTGTTTATCTTGACTTCACTATAACACCGTGTTTTTACTTTGATTAGATAGGACAATTAGTTTATATTGTTCTATCTGCTAACATAATAATATACAGGTGCCCTATGATTGATGATCTAAAAGCAATGGCCATATTCGCTGAAACTGTAAAGCGTGGCTCGTTTCGCGCTGCGGCTAAATCGCTTCAGCTTTCCCCGTCAGTTGTCAGCTATCAAATCTCACAGCTAGAAGAAAGATTAGGTACTACCCTTCTTTACCGCTCAACCCGCAAGCTTTCAAAAACGGCAGAAGGTGAAACTCTTTTTAACCACGCCACAGTAATGCTTGATCAGGCAGAACTCGGCATTCAGAATGTCAGCGGCCATAACATGGCAACAGGAAAACTCAACATCACGCTACCGCTTTCTATGACCAGCGATGTTATCACCAAACAAATTGCCGATTTCAGCAAACAAAATCCCGGTATAGAAATGCACGTGCTTTATTCCGATAATCGTCTTGATCTTACCGCAGACGGCATTGATCTTGCCTTTAGAATGGGTTCCCTCCCCGACAGTGCATTAAACGCTCGTAAAGTAGCGTTAAAGGAAAGAACCCTTGCCTGTTCTCCAGAATATTATGCAAAGCATCCCGTTCCCAAAACACCCGAAGATCTTATCGGCTGGAATTGGATCAAACATGACATGCTTCCAGGCATGCGCTCTTTTTCTAAAGACGGAAAAACCTTTAATATGGAACTGAAAGGCAATATCAGCGCCAACTCCGCCGAAGCCATGGTCAAATTCGCTTTGTACGGTCTCGGTATATCAACCGCCGCGCGCTGGCTGATCGAAGACGAACTAGCCGACGGCCGCCTCGTCCATGTCCTACCAGACTGGACCGTAGAACCCATGCCGCTCTACGCCGTCTGGCACGGCAACATAACAGAATGTAGCAACACAAGAAAACTACTTAATTTTTTGAAAGATAACTAACCACGTTTGCCAATTTCTTGTTCCTGTAGTAGGGTTTAAATATAAATATATAAAAGGGAAATAAATGACCTGGATAAAAACTATTCCATATGCAGAAGCAACAGGTAAGCTTAAGAAACTTTATGACCGAGTAAAAGGCCCGAATGATAATGTTGATAACATTATGATGGCTCATTCGCTTCGCCCGCATACAATGGAAGCACATATGGCGGTTTATAAACGTGTGCTGCATCATACTGCAAACACCCTTGATAAATCGTTCCTTGAAGCGATCGGTGTCTATGTCAGCATTCTTAATAAATGCGAATACTGTGTTGAGCATCATTATGCCGGTATGGCCCGTCTTATTGGTGATGAAGACAGAGCAATGGAAATCCGCGCCGCCCTTGAAATATCCGTACCTAAAAAAGCTTTTGATAAAAAGCACAGCATGATGCTGAAATATGCCAGATACCTTACCCGGTCCCCGTCAGAATTAACCGAACATATCATTAATAAAATGCGGGACCTTGGCGTTACGGACGGTGAAATTCTTGAAGTGAACCAGGTCACCGCGTATTTCTGCTACGCAAACCGAACCGTGCTCGGCCTCGGCATCCACACGGACGGCGATATCATCGGCCTAAGTCCCGGAAACTCGGATGACACAGACGACTGGAACCATAAGTAATTTACTAATCTTCTTTCCTAGTCTTGTAAGCCCGCACAAGTCCAGAAAGATATACGCCGCTAAAAAAGCTGGTTGAGGCAAGAAAAAGACCTAGCCCCATAAACGTCATGAAAGGGCTTCCCGCGAACACAAGAATGATAAGGGAAACCAAAGAAACACTGGCGATCATCAGATATAATTTACGTTGCGGCTCCTTATCACGCCACAGATAAAGCCCTAGTGATATGGGTGCTAAAAAAACGATAACGACCAGATAAATTTCCATCAGTCCGCATCGCGATTATAAGAAACATTTGGAACTTTATTTTGAGTGACCTGATCAAACCAATTTTGATCCACCCATGACAACTTCTCCATCATCAATTCCTTAAGGTCTTGAAATTCTTCAGAATTTTCAAATATTTTAACTTCGCTTAATATTTCTTTTTCACGGACTATTCCATCTGTAAGGCTTATATAAACGCCTCCATTTTCAAATGAACCAGATATTTTCTTTACATCAGACCAGTTTACCTCAAAAAGGCGCAGTCTTCTTATCTCGGTGATATAATCATCGGTAACAATATAATGTTTTCCAGATATCCACGCCTTAAATAACGGGCCAAATGCTCCGCCCTTTGAAAAGTGAACGGACCTGTTTTTAAACCAAAGATAATGAACAAAAAAACCACAGATAAAATAGCACGCCAAAATATTAACACAGATCGCCCCAATCCAAAGCCAGTCAGACGGATTATAAAAATCCGGCATCCAGAAACCTTGAGTATAAAAGCCATTCATGGAATATTACCGGCTCGAATATCCCAACACTGAATATATTGATTGTACCTCTGTCAATCTGCCCCTTAAAAGTGAAAAAAGTGACTATCCAGATATGGTAATGACCCACGAAGCCTATACTAACATTAGTAAATAAATTAAATTACGATTGCTCTCGCCGATATTCAAGAATATCACCCGGTTCACAATCAAGATAATCACAGATCGCTTCTAATGTTCCAAAGCGGATTCCCTTCACTTTTCCGGATTTAAGTAGTGATATATTCTGCACCGTGATGCCGACCGCTTCGGCCAGATCTTTTGACTTCACTTTTCGTTTGGCTAACATCACATCTAAATTAACAATAATAGGCATAACGAACTCCTCAAACAATCTGCGCATTTTCTTCAGCGATAAGGACACTTTCCTTCATCACCCACGAAATAGCAAAAATGACAAAGCTCAAGAAAATAAGCGTAACGTCATAAGTTTGAAGAGACACCGCAAGCAATCTTTCACCAACTGGATTATTAAAGCTCATCGCTATACTGAGTAACGTTTCAATCGGAATGCTCACAATAGTGTAAAATATCAGCAGTTTCGCAAAGCGGCTTAACGCTTCAGCACTCTTAACGGCAAAAATATCACCAATACTTGTTTGGATAAAAAATTTACGAAGTGCCCTAACCGCCATAAAAGCAACCAATGCTAAAAACCCGCTAATAAAAAATCCCGTCACTAAATTTGACGTAAGCAGATAACCATCCATATAAGATGTCCGGTGATAAAAACCTAAACTTTGCGCTTTTTCAAAATTGGTCCAAATCAATATATGGGACACGGGTATCACCACCATAATAGCCATACAAACATTTTTCATTACCGCACTAATACGTCTTACATGTTCAATATTATCATTCATTACATCACCTATATTATTACCATTAAATATTGTTTAATTATTGTTTAACGATAATTTATCATCGTGTCAATGTAAAATAAATAAATATTTAATCAATGCCAAACCTATGTTATAATTGCCTCATAAAAAATGATAATTAAATTATCAGGGTATAAAATGATGAAAATGTCTAATAAATGGCTGCTGCCTGCTTTGGCGTCGCTTGCTTTGCTTGGTTGCGGTGAAGATACCCCTACTGGCCCTGACATGACAGGCATTGCAGATATTGATCAGGCACATTTCAGCCGCAGCTATAATCAGTGCAACATTAATAACAGCGAGTTTGACTGCAACTGCTTTGGCCGCGTCAATGTCGAACACCGCACGGTTGCTTACAATAAATACGCCGCAGAATTTGACAGCATCCATAAACCAAAAATGGAAGCCGATATTCAAAAATGGACGGATACACTTATTGAAAAAACCAGGAACCAGTCAGATGAGCGCGTGCTTGAAGCCTTAGAAGAAGATCTGCACCGCTTAAAAGAAAAATTGGAAAATGGCATTGATGATATCGATGATTTTAAACTGCCCTTCCTTCCCATCGGCGCGACGGATAGCTGTAGGCAGACCAGTTAGTATTACTTGACCGCCGTACCGTAAGCAAAAGCTTCTACCGTTACAACTGCTCTGTTTCGTCCCTTTGACACGCTTGTGGTATCAATGCGGACATTATAGACGGCTTTTGCCCCCTGAGTTCGGGCCTTTTCTTTCAATCTTAACACCGCTTCCCTTTTTGATCTTTTAACCAGGGATTCGTATGAACGAATACGCCCACCGAATAATTTTCGAACGGATGAGAGAAAGCTTTTTAAATAATCGGTCGATAACACCACAAATCCGCTTACCAGTGGTTCATTGACGGCTCTGGCATATTCGGGGATATTCTTATGTGTATATATCTTTATATATGAAAGTTCTTTTTCGCGCTTTGCAATCGATTGAAAGTGGCGTCTTTCGGCTATTGTGCCAAATATAAACCCAAGCAACAACAGGCATAAAGTCAGGCCAAAATTAAACCATAGGTCAATTCCGCTATCCATCATTCACTCTCAACATATACGGCTGTTCCGTAAGCAAATAGCTCAGCAGCACCCTGTGTAACAGATGTGG
>JABJKT010000213.1 GCA_018660225.1 Kordiimonadaceae bacterium | reverse complement strand
TTAGCGTATCTATTAATTGAGCTGTAATTCTGATGCGGTTACCTGAACTTCTTACCGATCCTTCTACGATATACTTGACATTTAATCTGTCTGCTATTTCTGGAACTGAAAGTTTTTGCCCTTTTAATGTAAAGGCGGTGGTCCTTGAAGTGACACTTAGCTCTTCCACTGACGTTAGAACATTCAACACTTCTTCGGAAATGCCGTCTCCAAAATATTCCTGATTACCTTCAGCACTTAAATCGGTAAATGGCATAACGGCAATTGTGAACGGAGCATCACTACTGGCTATGTTTTTTACGGTACTTTTATTATCGGTTTTTGCTGCCTGAAATTGATTAAAGAGTAAAAGTCCAATAATGAAGATCAGTCCGCAAACGAGCAGATAGAAAACAGTAGGCTTGCTTATCTGTGATGTTACCTGATTATATGGTTGATTGATGCTTTCTGTCACGGGCTCCATATCTGGATTAACTTTAGCTATAAACTGAAAGCCGCGGCCACGTGTTGTTTTAATATATCGTTGGTTCTCACCGTCATCACCCAGCACTTTGCGCGCTGATTTGACACAGCTTGAAATGGTAGTATCTGAAACGATACGTCCCTGCCAGACATGTTCGATGATATCATCTCGTGTAACAATACGATCTGAATTTTGAATAAGAAATAGTAGGAAATCAAAAGTTTGTGGTTCAACATGTAGCGCCACTCCAAGGTGGTGCAGTTCAAAGTTTTCCGTATCTAATTCAAACTCATCAAAACGATATAACATTTTACCCTCATCAATGTTTTTTTTAATATATATTAATGCTTATAAGGCGTCCAGCTTCAATAATTCCCCACATTTCTTATCGTCTTCACATACTCCCCACATAATCCCCACGTATTTTTTATCAATGTTCACAAACTTTTCACCTCCCCTTCAAGCAAGAGTTGGTAGGGCATCTTATAACTATCAGCGTGAAATAAATCACATCAGGTATTTAACAAAACTAAAAACATGGAGTGAGACAATGAATATGATGAGCAACATTTTTTCAGAAAAAGATATTGAAATTTCTGCTCTTTATGCCCAGTGCATTCAGACGTCAAATCGTATGAACTGGCATTTAGACGAAAATAAAATTAGCAAAGAAGCCCGCATTTTCGATGTCTCACAACTGTTCTTATTAAATAAACTTCAAGATATTAAGGAATAAAACAATGAATATGATGAATAAAATAGTATCCGATAATAAAACTGATACAACGGCTCGTTATGAAAGATGTATCGAAAATTCAAAACGCGTTAATTGGGATATTGAAAAAGATATTATCCGTGGTCGTACTTTTGATGTATCTCAAAAATTTCTTCCAGATACGCTTTCTCAAGTTGAGGAGATGACTTCATTAACTGAAGATGACAAAAGATTTCTCAGCCAAATTCAAGGCCGTACATACGCCAATATATTTGGTCTGGTAGAACGCTTTATTAATACAAAAATTATGGAAATTGGCCAGGACTACACCTTTGGTGATCAGGTTGCTCTAGAAGCACTTGTTCGTTTTAGCCAGGAAGAACTTAAGCATCAGGAACTTTTCCGCAAAATTGATAAAATGTGCGGTGACGTAATGCCTGATGGATATGAATTTGCCCCACAGCCAAATGATGTGGCACATGCTGTCTTAAGTAAATCTACTTGGGCGGTACTTGCGCTAACGCTTGACATTGAATTGTTCACGCAAGCGCATTACCGCGACAGCATTGATCCAACCGATAATCTGTCCCCACTTTGGAAAGATGTTTTTCTTTATCATTGGAAAGAAGAAAGCCAACACGCCATCATTGATGAGCTTGAATGGGTACGTCATGACGAAACAATCACCGCTGAGGAGCGCGATCAGGGTGTGACAGAATTTATCGAACTTGTTGGCGCTGTGGATGGAATTTTACAGGCACAATCCCAGGCCGATACCAATTATTTTATAACTGCATGTGGCCGAGACGTTTCCGTAGCAGAGGCAATTGAGATCGAAAAAGGCATCCTTGGTGCTTACCGCTACCAGTATATCTTCTCAGGAGCAAGTCATCCTCATTTTGGCAAAGTTCTTGGCAGTATGATTACACCGGAGCAGGGCGAACGCATTCATGCGGCACTTGGAAGCATTAAATAAAGAAAATTAACAGAGAAGGGGGCGGCTCAATCCTCCCGGGGCCAAACCCTTCTCAAATAGTTTCAGTATTTAGGAAAAATTATGATTAGAAAAAAGACATCAATTGTAGCAATTTTATTTGGTTTTATATCGTACTTAGGGTTTTTAATTGTCTTTAATTATCAAATTGCATTTGTCGGTGATTTATTTGTACCGATCACTATTGATATGGCACGTACTGGTTCTCTTTTCTCATCAGTAATTGTTGATCTAGGGCTCGTCACATTGTTTGGCATCCAGCATACGATTATGGCTGATCCAATGTTTAAAAGGTGGATCACACGCTTTATTCCAGAATGTTATGAAAGGCCGCTTTTTGTGGCAGTATCAACAATCGCACTCGCTTTTTTAATGTGGCAATGGCGCAGTATTGATATCGTTATTTGGCAGGTTGAAGCGCAGTGGGCCGTGTGGCTCATCTGGGGTCTATTTACACTCGGATGGGGAATTTTATACTTATCTACCTTCCTCATTGATCATTGGCATTTGTTCGGACTTAAGCAGGCGCTCGGCCGGGATTTTGAAGGTGTGACCCGCTTTGTTACCCCCTCGCTCTATAAGCTGGTCAGGCATCCTATGATGACAGGTATAACTATAGCTATATGGGCGGCTCCCACTATGACACTTGGACATTTAATATTCTCAGCATCAATGACAACATATCTTCTGGTTGGTATCCGATTTGAAGAACGAAAACTGGTTCAGGAACTGGGCAGCCAATATGAACTTTATCAGAAAAATATACCGGCACTGGTGCCAACTTTAAAGAAAAAGCACGACATAAACACAGTCAATGCTGAATGATTAACGAAATTGGAAAGGTAACCAAAGAGATGAAAAATAATGAAACTATAGAGTTTGAAAATATTATTGATGAAATAAAATATGAATTTCAGGATCTGGTATCCTTCATTTCATATGTAATCGGGCAAAAATCAAACGAGAATGGATTTATCGATCTGGTAAGGGGTTATAGCAAAAATCCGGCCAATGATAACTGGCCGATAAATGAAACTAAGAGCGAGAAATTAATTGAAAGATTTTTTGTCAACGTGTGATATAAAATAAAATCAATATTCCCAAAATTATTTTTTCGCACTATAGTAAAAATAAGAATCCTTAAAATAGTACATGGATGGTCCCATCCTTAGTAAATTATTATCTTCAGAATTATCCTGATTGAAGGGTAATCAGCCAAGATCAATTTAAATAATGTTATTAAAATTCGAATGAGGAAACAATTATGACTTCAAAATCCACAAAATTGGCCGAGCCAAGAGGCCGTATATATGAAAATATTATTGAAACAATAGGCGCGACACCACTGGTGCGTATGCCCAACCTTACAAGAGAAGAAAATTTGCACGGTGATTTACTTGCCAAGTTAGAATTCTTTAATCCCCTAGGGTCCGTTAAAGATCGCATTGGTTATTCAATGATAGAGGATGCCGAAAAAGCCGGAAAGATAACACCCGGTGAAACAGTAATGATTGAACCAACATCAGGAAATACTGGTATTGGTCTGGCCTTCGTTGCGGCCTCAAGAGGGTATAGATTGATTTTGGTTATGCCAGAAAGTATGTCGATAGAACGCCGTAAAATGCTGGTTTTTCTGGGCGCTGAAATTGTTCTTACGCCTAAGGAAAAAGGAATGAAGGGCGCGATCGCTAAGGCGGAAGAATTACTCAAGGAAACGGCTAACAGTTTTGCCCCAGGGCAATTTGTTAATCCGTCAAACCCGGCCATACACCGCGAAACAACAGCACAGGAAATCCTGAAAGATACTGACGGCAAGGCAGCCATTCTTATTTCAGGCGTTGGAACCGGCGGTACAATTACCGGTGTGGCGCAAGTGATGAAAGAACATAATCCTGATTTTAAAGCCATCGCCGTTGAGCCTGTCGATAGTCCGGTACTCTCTGGTGGCGATCCGGGATTGCATAAGATACAGGGTATTGGCGCCGGATTTATTCCTGAAATTTTGGATATGGATCTCATCGATGAAGTTATTAAGGTCGGTAATGATACCGCTTTTGAAATGTCACGCCGGATTGCAAAGCTTGAAGGAATCCCGTGCGGCATTTCTAGCGGTGCTGCTTTTGCTGCTGCTGTAGAAGTGGCAAAACGCCCAGAAAATGAAGGTAAAATG
>JABJKT010000212.1 GCA_018660225.1 Kordiimonadaceae bacterium | reverse complement strand
GAATGGATAGGCATGCCCTAACAGGCCGTACCATTCGTTGAGGATCGGTGTATAGCTCGGTTCTCTGCGCATTGCAAGCGCATTTAACAAGAAAATATTCATTTATTAGTTAAGAGTTTTTTTACATACAATTGACATATTTAAATTTCACACTAACAATGAAATTTCATTATAGGGTATCAGGAAAGAATAAGTATATGAGTTTTGCATTTAAGGTAATTTTAAAAAGAAATATTTATTCTTTTTTACTACTGGTATTATTCATTATACCGGTAAACAGCTTTGCTCAAGGTGACGGATTAAATGCTCATCCAGCCCTTTGGAAGGTGGAGCAGGGAAGTTCACAAATTTATTTTCTGGGATCAATTCATTTACTGCCCGGCGATGTAAAATGGTATGGAGACAGTATAGAAGAAATATTGGAAACTGCAGATGAAGTGGTTTTTGAAGTTGATATGACACCAGAGAAAGAAGCCCACGCGCAGAGGCTTACCCTTGCAAACGGTCTGCTTGCTGGCGGCGATCTACTTAGTAACTATCTTACAGAAGAAGAATATAGCTATCTGATAGAACAGGCGATAATTGCAGGCATTCCGTCCGCGGCCATCGCAAACTTTAAACCCTGGTTCGCCTCAATCGCCCTTTCGGTAAGCGCTATTATCAGAGAAGGCTGGGACCCAAATTCGGGCGTTGATAAACATATTCAAAAAGTGGCGAGGGAAAATAATATTAAAATCTCAGCCCTTGAAACTTTAGAAGAACAACTAGCAACACTTTATGACCACCCACTGGATGTTCAGGCGACTATGCTCAAAGATACGCTTGAGCAGTTGAAAGATATAAGAAGTATTACTATGGAAATGGTTGGTTCTTGGACGTCAGGTGATGAAGATAAAATGAGAGAAATTTTCATTGAACCTATGAAAGAGCAGCCGGAGCTTTTTGCAAAACTGGTGGTGAAGAGAAATAATAACTGGCTTCCGGTTATTGAAGAGCTTATTGAAAAAAATCAAACAACCTTTGTTGTGGCCGGTGCGGCCCATTTTATTGGTGATGAGGGCGTAATAAACTTGCTCAGGCAAAAAGGTTATGACGTGGTAAGGGTGCAGTAAGATGTCAGATACAATTTCGTGGGATGATTTTAGTAAAGTTGAACTTAAAATTGGCACAGTGGTGCGGGCCGAAGAATTTCCCGAAGCTAGAAAGCCTGCCTATAAAGTATGGGTGGATTTTGGTGGGAAGCTCGGTATTAAAAAATCAAGTGCGCAAATCACCGTTCATTATAAACCGGAAGACCTCATTGGCAGACAGATCGTCGCCGTGGTCAATTTCCCGCCTATGCAAATTGGTCCGATAAAATCAGAGTTCCTGCTTACCGGCTTTTATGACGAGGATGGCGCCGTGGTCATTGCCCAGCCTGAACGTCCTGTGCCGAATGGGGCGCGATTGGTTTAAAAATGAAATATAATGCCACCCATTACGGAATTATCACGAAGTCTTAAACTGTTAGTAGATTCAGAGCGTTCGTTACCTGTATACAAAGCTTTAATCCTAATTCCAATATCATCACTAAGACCAAATTCTATCGTAGCACCGAATGAAAGACCGAGGGCTTGTTCATTTTCTCTTTTTATAGTGCTAAAATTGATTGACCTAGAACTATCATAAATTGTTCCTCCAACACCTACAAGGGCAGTCAAGAACACCCGTTCAAATCTCATTCCTAGAGTTAAGTAATTACCATATATAGCTTTGTTTTCGATAGTAATATTTTCAGTGTTTTCAAATGCATGAGTCGTCCCTGCTGCTGAAGCTGCGTTAATTTCTAAGCCGAGAGCAAAGCCAGAGCTGAAAATTGCCCGATATCCGAACGAGCCACCGAAGGATTCTCCCGAAGAATTTTCATAAATAGGGTCGGTCCAGGTGCTTAACTTCACAGATTTTTGCGAAACGCCAGCTTCTGCTACAACATAAAAGTTGTGGAGTGTTCTGGCAGGTGTATTTTGAGCAGAAGCAGAAAAAGGCACCATTGATGCTATAAAGAATAGTGATAATAAGAAATGATTTTTCATAATTTTCCCCAGTAAGATTTGTATTAATGAAAGTCATTGTAACGTGATTGCACTTGTAAAGTACAGCAAAAAACCCGCCGAGTGTTTCCACTTGCGGCGGGTTTCTTCTTGCAATTGCGCTATAATGTTCAGCTGACCCGTTCCAGCGCAATATGTGGTGCTACCGATGGGCGCACCGTCATGATGACTATAGCACAAAAAGCTCTAAAATACAAAAGTGCCGTTAGTTCAAGGCGTTAAAATGGAGAAAAATTTTCGACTCGAAATAACCAAAAAAGCAGCCCTGAATTAAGGCTGCTCTCATAGATTTCTTTATAGTGTTTCTAATGAAATTATTGCGTTATTTTGGCGCAATGATCATGATCATTTGCCGACCTTCCATTTTCGGCATCTGTTCAATTTTAGTCACTTCAGCAAATTGTTCGCGGACCCGGTTAAGGACATCCATACCGATTTCCTGATGGGCCATTTCGCGGCCGCGGTACCTGAGGGTAACTTTAACTTTGTCACCAGCGGTAAGGAACTTGTCAATGGAGCGCATTTTTACATCATAGTCATGTTTTTCAATGCCGGGGCGAAGCTTAATTTCCTTAACATCAACCGTTTTCTGTTTTTTACGGGCAAGGCTGGCTTTTTTCTGCGCCTCATATTTATATTTTCCGTAATCAAGAATTTTACAAACAGGTGGTGTTGCATTTGGTGATATTTCTACCAGATCTAAACCGGCTGCTTTAGCCATAGTAATGGCCTTCTCTGTTGCAACAGCACCGTGGTTTTCACCAGTTTCATCAATGAGTCTGATTTCATCATCCTCAATATCACTGTTGACCCGTGGTCCTTTTTTGGACGAGGGGCCCTGCATTGGTCGCTTAGCTATTTAATTTCTCCATTATTTGTTCAAATTTCCTTATTTAATAAAGGGATAAACTTAATTTATCGCTTATCCGGTTCAATCGACTCGGTGACAAGTTTATGAATTGCGTCGCTTAAATCAAGGGTTTCCTGATTCTTTGATCCAAGTCGCCTTACAGTTATAGTATTATTTTCCGCTTCTCGGCCACCAGCAACGAATATTGCAGGCACTTTTGCGTGGGAATGTTCACGCACTTTATAATTTATTTTTTCGTTTCGAATATCAATATCAGCACGCAGTCCGGCCTCTTTCAGTTTTTTATAGACCTCACGAACATAGTCGTCCTGATCGCTCGTTATGCCAGTGACAACGACCTGAGTAGGCGCTAACCACATGGGGAAACGTCCGGCATAATTTTCGATTAGAATGCCGATAAAACGTTCAAATGAGCCCAAAATAGCACGGTGCAACATCACAGG
>JABJKT010000211.1 GCA_018660225.1 Kordiimonadaceae bacterium | reverse complement strand
TGTGGCCCGGCTAATGACGCGACTACTAGCGCCGTGCTATTTGGCCGAAAACCTTCTCCGAAATATTTATCGCGCGCGGCAATGATAGTGCCGATATCTTCACGCTTTAAATAAAACATCGTAATCTTCAACACATTTTCGGCTCCCATCCCCGCCGCCTTAACAACCGCGTATAAGTTCTTAAAGGCCTGATCCGCCTGCGCCTCAATGCCATCTGCATAATCCCCATTTTGATCAGCACCGACCTGCCCGGCCGTGAATAACATCTGTGCGTCCATCGGCACCAGTTTGCCGTGGCTATAACGGTCTGGTCGGTAAATGCTCGGCGGGTCAAGGGTGGTGATACCTTCACTATTAACCGAAACACGTTCCTGCGCCAAAGCCGCAGAGCCCACAAGCAAAGTCCAGCCAAACATAATAATTGCAATTATTTTCATGATAATGTTCCTCATATTGTTAAGTCATCAACAATATAAAAAACCACCACCCCGTCAAACAAAAAACCTAAGCGCCAGATAAGGCACAACATTAAAAAACAGGATAATTATCTTAAAAATCATAATCCCCTGATAATTAAGACTATCAAACCGCTCGACAGACAGAGTTATCCAGCGCGTATGCCACCGATAAACAAAATCATGTCCCAAAATCAAAAACAAAGCCCAAAACCAAAGAAACCCAATATTAATAACCGCACACCACCCCAATAAATCCCGTAAAACCTCAATAGTCATAACATCTCTCCTATAGCCAATATCTCTATTATATATAAGCACGCAACGAGAGCAGCACAAGAAGAGCCAATTATGATCCAATCCGAAGCCCGCCTAAAGGGCTGAGGCAAGGCCAAGCGGCCGCCCGAGCTTATGCGAGGTGGGGGGAAGCGCGCGAGCGCGGGGGGCGAGCCCCCATTATTTAAAAAACCTAAGTGCTCAGGAAGGCTATTTCCGCAGAGCGGGGATTAATTAAATAAACTATCATATATTCTCTACCCCCGAATGGATTACCCGATCAAGTCGGGTAATGACGGGTGGTGCGGGTGGTGCGGGAGGTCTAACACCTCTCCCCATCCATCCCAAAAAAGCAAACCTTCCCCCCATCAATCACCAGCTCCACTTCCGCCCCGGCTTCAACCGTCGCAACGCCCGGCACTTTAACGGTCAGCCCCTGCCCTTCAAAATCAAACGTCAGCAGCGTCTCCGCCCCGAGCGGCTCGCTTACTTGGAGTGTCGCGTTCATTCGCTTCGCTTCAGAGAGTTCAGGTGCAGAGCCGGCCAAGTATATATCTTCTGGCCTAATCCCCATGGTTTTACCATCTTCACCCGCAAGGAAATTCATTTCCGGGCTACCTATAAACCCTGCGACGAATTGATTGGCCGGATTTTGGTATAGCTCCATCGGTGAGCCGATTTGCTGGATTTCGCCGTCTTTTAAGATGACGATGCGGTCGGCTAGGGTCATGGCTTCCATTTGGTCGTGGGTGACGTAGATGATGGTGGTCTTTAGGCGTTCATGCAGGCGTTTAATCTCAAGACGCATGCTCGCGCGTAATTTGGCGTCTAAGTTGGAGAGCGGTTCATCAAACAAGAACACGTCTGGTTCGCGGACCATGGCCCGGCCCATGGCGACCCGTTGGCGCTGTCCACCGGAAAGTTCAGCCGGTTTACGGTCCATCAGTTCTTCAAGTTCAAGTATTTCCGCCGCTGCCGCGACTTTTTCTTTTATTAGTGCCTTATCCATTTTAGCAGCCCGAAGGCCGAAGGATATATTTTTTTCAACGCTCATATGGGGATAAAGGGCGTAATTCTGAAACACGAAGGCGATGTTGCGCTCTCTTGGCTCTAAATTATTGACGACCCGATCACCAATGGAAATATCGCCGCCCGAAATATCCTCAAGCCCCGCCACCATACGCAGCAAAGTTGATTTACCGCAGCCCGACGGGCCGACAAGCACGAGCAGTTCTTTATCCGCTATTTCCAAATCAAGATTTTTTATAACCTCTACGCTCTTTTTTCCCTGGCCGAAACTTTTTGAAATATTTGATAAACTTACCTTGGACATTATTTATTTCCCTCTTGCGTTTCGCCCATAATGGCCTTAACCGCTGCCGCTAGTATCTCGCGCGAGCCAACAATCTGCTCAAAAAACGCCACATTCTGATGGCTTTGATCAATGGCGCAGGCGGTATATTTTTTAAGGCTTTCTTCAAAGGCCGGTATCGCTGGCCCGCCGGTTAAGCTACGCACCGCAATGAAATATCCCGGTGATGCTATTTCTGCCAATTTTTCTGGATCAATAGCCGTATCATTCCCGGTATGCTTTTTATAAAGATTTGAAAACTCATCAAAATCAAACTGATCAAGCGGGCAATCTTTATCAATCGCCACCCGCGCCATATCCGCGGCAATTTCGTGGGCCTGCGCGAAGGATATCCCCTCAATGCGCGCGAGACTATCGGCAACCTCAGTTATCGTCGCGCAGCTCTGCGCCATGTGTTCTGCGATGCGTTCCTCGTCAACCTGCACCGCACCCACCACCTCGCCTAGAAGCTTAAGAAGCCTCATCCCAGAATCAAAGGCCGCATGTCCGGCGCGCTGCACTTCGGTTTCGCTATCGTTCATGTCCGTGAAGGGCGTGTTATGCATGGTGTTTATCACCGTGTCGCAGTGCCCGGCCGAAAGGCTCGCCATCAAGCGCATATGTTCAATCGGTACCGGGTTTCGCTTTTGCGGCATGATCGAACTTATCTGCACCAGATCATTTGGCATATAAAGATGCCCCGTCTCAAACCCTGTTCGCTGCGCAAGGTCCTGCACGAAGCGCCCGATGTTAATGAACATCACTTTGAGTGCCGAATAAAGCCCCGTGACATAATCAATGCTTGAAATACAGCCATATGAATTTTCTTGGCAAACCTGAAAACCGAGCAACTGCGCCATGCGTTCACGGTTTAAGTTAAAGCCGGTCGTGGTTATGGCCGCCGCGCCCATGGAACATTGGTCCACGGTATCAAGCGCATGGGTAATGCGCGCAACATCGCGCTGAATATTTTCAAGAAAAGCCCCCAAATAATGACCCCAAGTGGTCGGTTGGGCCGGTTGACCGTGGGTGTAGGCCAGAATAATCGTCGCTTTGCCCTTATCCGCTGCCTGAAGTAGTGTGGCGACCAACTGGTTCAGTTCGGTCAGCATCACCGCACTGAGGTCCATTAGGTGCATTTTAAAGATGGTATGGTCAATATCATTACGGCTGCGCCCGGTATGGAGCCGCCCGGCCAGATCAATGCCAAGCTTTTTCTTCAATTCCCCGTCCACATAAAAGAAATAATCCTCTACCTCCCCAGTATACTCAAGCGCGCTCAGATCAAGGCTTTTTTCAACATCAATCAAGCCGTTAATGATATCGCGGCCCTGCTGCTCTGTCAGTATTTCCTGCTCAACCAGCATCACCGCATGGGCAATATTGACGCGGAAATGATATTCGGCAAAGGTCTCTTTTGATGCTTCAAAAAGTGGTGCAAGCACGGTTTCCTTATAGGTTTCATTAGGAAACACGCTTTCATCGGTTATATTTGTCATCTTATTCCTTTAATCCTCATCATTCCTTTAAACCCCCAAGTATAACGCCGCGAATGATATATCGCTGCAAAATTAAAAATATTAGCAAGGTCGGCAAGCTCGCCACCGCCGCACCGGTCATAATCATTTCCCATTCGCTTTGAAACTCGCCGCTAAATGACGACAGTCCCACCGGAATAGTATAAAGCTCCGCGCTAGATGTGACAATAAGCGGCCATAAAAATGCTGTCCAGTTTCCAAGAAAAGTAAATATCGCCAGCGCCGATAAAGCCGGCGTCACCATGGGTATGGCAATTTTGGTAAAAATCTCAAACTCGCTAATACCGTCAATCCGCGCCGCATCAAGATAATCATCCGGGACACTTTCAAAAAACTGTTTCATCAAAAACACGCCAAACCCGGTCATAATACCGGGGAATATCAGCCCGATATAGCTATCAAGCAGCCCCAAATCCCGCGCCAGAATATACCACGGAATCACCAGCATCTCCGT
The DNA here is from genome assembly GCA_018660225.1 of Kordiimonadaceae bacterium. GTDB lineage: Bacteria > Pseudomonadota > Alphaproteobacteria > Sphingomonadales > Emcibacteraceae > Pseudemcibacter. The sequence continues at coordinate 44,825 of JABJKT010000211.1, read as the reverse complement.
CGGGATCATTAGGGTTGATAAAATGGCAATGAATATGATTTTTCGGCCTCGAAAGCGGAATTTGCATAATGTATAACCAACCAGACTATCGAAAAAGAGCACGCATAATGTGGTCAGTAACGCAACAAAAATAGAATTAGTGAACCACATTAAAAATTCAGTATTACCAAATAGATAAATATAATTACTTAATGTTGGCTCTGAACTTATTAGCGCCAGTTCGTATATCTCGTCATTAAACTTAAAACTCGCCGAAAACATAAATATAATCGGCGTCATCATAATCACCGCACCGATAAATAATAATGTCCATATAACAATCTTTTTCGGGGCTATTTGCTTCATTTTCTAAGCACCCTTAATTGAATTATGGTGATGATCAGCAGAATAGTGAATAAAACCACCGTCTGCGCCGTTGCCATGCCCATTTCGAAATCCTCGAAGGCCGCTTTATAAATATTCAGTACCAGTGGACGGGTCGCGTTAAGGGGGCCGCCTTCCCCTTCCTGTGTCATGTTATAAACCTGATCGAAAATGCGTAGAAAGCCGATTGAGCTGATCACAGTCAGGAAAATTATCGTCGGCCTAAGTTGAGGCAGGGTTATTTCACGAAGCACCTGCCACGCACCCGCACCGTCAATCTTCGCCGCTTCATAGTAACTCGTCGGTATAGCGCGAATACCGGCGATAAAAATAATGATTTGAAAACCAAGCCCAGCCCAAATCGCCGGAGCGAGTACCGCCGGCAGCGCCTGAGTTGTAGAACGCAGGAAACCTTGCTGCACTATCCCCAATTGCCCTAATGCCATATTAATAATACCAATCGGCACCGGTTGATAAAACCAGCGCCAGACCCACGCCATCGCCACCGCCGTGGTGAGGAACGGAATAAAATAGCACGCCCGCAAAAAACCGTGACCAAACCTGACTTGATCCAAATAATAAGCGATAATAAAGGAAAGCAGCATCGATATAGGCACCCCAAGCGCCAAATATTCAAACGTGTTGCTTAATACTATCCAAAAAACCGGATCATCCCAAAGCCGGACATAATTATCAAAGCCGACAAACGTCTTCTCACCAACAATATTCCACTCGGTGAATGATATGGAAAACGCATCGAGCGTCGGATAAAACCGCACCAATATAAAATATATAATCGGTACTGCCAGAAAGAGCCACGCCCATATGGCCCGCCGCTGGGCTATGGTGCGGGACTTACTCACTCAATCCGCCCCTCATCAATAATTTTCTGGTCCTCTGCTGCGGCAATACTCAAGCTTTCTGCTACGCCCATCCCGGTCAGCACGATCCGGTCCAGCATATCAACAACCGTTTTTCGTTGCGCCGCTTCACTATAAAAATCAGTGGTATAGGCATAATCCAGCCCTCTTATAAAGGCGCCATAAAGCGGATGATCACTATTTTCCGCTCGCATCGCCACCGCTTTTCGCGCCGGAAGCTCACCCACGTCATCAAGCCACAATTGCATTGCCTGATTTGTCGTGATGAATTTCAGAAACTTTTCGGCCGCAGCCTTTTTCTCACCAACCGCTTTGCTAGTAATCCCATTGACCCAATAACTTGAGAAATTGGCCTTAATAGCGTTATGACTTGGAAGTTCCGTCACGCCCCATTCTAGCCGTCTCGCGCGCTGAAATGTGCTCAACACGAACGATCCGTCAATATGCATTGCTGCCCTTCCTGCTTTAAAGGCGATTTCCCCCTTATCCATAAAATCAACCACGCTGACATTATGCTTAAGTACAAAGTCCGCATAATACTGAAACGCCTTTAGGCCCGCCTTATCATCATAAGTGACCTTTGTTGTATCCTCATTATAAGGCGCGCCGCCAAACTGCCTAACCAGCACTTCGCGCCACCAATTATGATCCTGATTAATCGGCCCCATAGTCAGGCCAACCTGGATAATATTGCCGGCCCGGTCATATTTAGTAAGCTTTTTCGCCATATCGACGAGTTCATCTAGTGTCTGTGGTGGCCGCTCAGGATCAAGCCCGGCGTCGCGGAATAGTTTCTTGTTCCAGAACAGCCCAAGTGATCTAACGGCTGTCGGCAACGCGTAATATTCCCCCTTTACATTCATATTGCCAACCATCGGGAAAAATTCATCTTCAATCTCGCTATGGGGGAATTCACTTGTCGGTAGCGGCTGTAAAATTTCAGCTGATAAATAATCAGAAAGCCAACCATAATAAAGCTGCACCACGTCCGGCCCTTCGCCCGCCGCTACGGACGCTGCCACCTTGGTTCTATACTGGGCATAGGGAAAATCAGTATGAATGACCGTTATATCTGGGTTTTCCGCTTCAAACTGCGCGATCAGCTTATCCATAGCATCAAGGCGCGTTTTATAGCTATACTGCCAATATTCAATTTCAACCGCCGCCGCAGGACCAGCGACGGTCAAAGTAAACAGTATGGCAATTAACAGCCGCATATAGTGGTACCCTCTTTGCATTATTTTCAAAGTACCATAGACTTAAATTTATTTGATTTCCAGTGTCTTGACTTAGGGGCAGGAACTGCTAATTTCATTATTAGAACAACAGGGAAATCCACATGACTGAATCGCAGCGCAGAATTGCTGAACAACAACAACTTAGCGGCATAAACAGACTATGGAATGCGCTGACCCCGCTTAAGCATGTGGGTAGCTTTATGAACTGCGGCGCCCATCCCGATGATGAACGCTCGCATATCCTTGCTTACATCGCCCGTAATCAAGGCGCACGGGTCATGTATGCCACCGCCACCCGTGGCAAAGGCGGCCAAAATGCCGTCGGCACCGAAGCAGGTGATGATCTTGGCGCATTTAGAACCGAAGAACTTCAGGCGGCCGCTTCAGAAATCCCCATGTCAGTACATTTCTATTCGGCTAGATTTGGTGATGAAATTGATGATTTCGGTTTTTCCACCGATCCGGCCGAAGCCGAAGAACATTGGGGCAAGGACCGCATGCGGGAGCGACTAGTGCGCATCATCCGCCAGCAAAAACCAGATATCATCTCACCAACCTTCCTTGATGTAGACGGACAGCACGGCCATCACCGCGCCGTCACCCGCGCTACCATTGATGCTTATGTCCTTGCAGCCGACCCAACCGCTTACCCTGCACAGATCACAGAAGACGGCCTAAAACCGTGGCAGGCCAAGAAGCTTTATCTTTCCGCAACAAGTGGCCGAGGCGGCGTTTATGACGATAGCGAGGCCCCACCAGACGCTACAATAGCCATACCGACTGGAACGTATGATCCCATCAACGGCGCCACCTACCGTCAAATCGGTGAATGGTCACGGGTTCGCCACCTCACCCAAGGCATGGGAAGATGGCGCGAAGCGGCACCCGAACTCAGCCACCTGCACCGCTACCGCTGTGAACTTGATATCCCGCTCGCCGAAGATGACGTCTTTAACGGGCTTATGAAAAGCTATGATGATCTCGCCGCGATCAGTGATGGTGAGTTCGCGGAATTGTTAAAAGAAGCAGGATCTTCAACAGCATCTGCAATAGCCGCCTTTCCTGACCGCGCAGTCGTGCTTGGACATCTTGACGCCCTAGCCGCTAAACTCGCCCAAATCAACGAAGCCATGAAAAATCAATCCGAAGACGTTATTGCGCAGTGCCAACATAGAATAGCTCTTAAAAGAAGACAGCTCGGCATCGCTTTTGTTGAGGCATCCGGACTACAGGCAGACCTGATCTGGGACCGCGATTTCGTAAGCCCCGGACAAGAACTAACCGGCAAAATTTCACTTTACAACACCAGTACTGAGCCCTTTAACGGCCTTATTCTTTATTTGGTCGGTGAAACGGTTAAAACTTTTAAAAGAGTTGATCTGAGCGACTATAAAATTGGCCCCGGTGAGCAAAAAGATATTGATATAAGCGTTTCCGTATCCGCTGAATCCGCCTATCATCATCCGCTTGATAAAGATTATGAACCCATGTGGAAAGCGGAAAGGTTCTCCGCTATCTTTGGTATTCCCACATCCGGTAGGGGCGCGACAAAAACCCTTCTACCCGCAAATCCAGTTCTTATTGTCCCGCCGGTTAATCTTAGCTGGGAAGCGAGCGGACTATTTTATAACCGTCTTACTGACGGCGATCCGGTTCAGGCGACGCTTAGCGTTGATAAATTCACCGAAATGGACAGTGATATTGAAATAGGCTTAAAAAGCCCGGAAAACTGGCAAGTGATACCACCTACTTACACCGTTAAAAAAGGTATGCTTCCTGAGAGTGCCAAATTTAAGTTCGTCATAAACGGCCCAACCGGTAACGAGCGGATTGATTTAATGCCCTATGCGGCGGCAGACGGCATGAGCACAAGCGAAAATGTGCTGATGATGGATTACGCCCATATCAGAAACACCTGTAAAGTAGTGCCGAACACTCTTGCGATACAGCCCATCGATCTTGAAATCCCGACCCGCCTAAAAATCGGTTATGTAAGCCGTGATGCCGACCGGGTTAATTTCTGGCTCAGCCGTTTCGGTGTTGATGTGACACTTCTAAGCGTAGATAATCTTAAAACTGCTGATCTTAGCGTTTATGACACCATCATGATTGGCATTCGCGCCTTTCGCGCTGATCTTACCGCGACAAGTTCATACTTACGTGAATATGTTGAGGACGGCGGTAACCTGGTCACCCAGTATAACCGCACCGATGATGACTGGAACACTGACACCACACCGCCACGGCCGATAAAAATAGGCAGCCCGTCATTCAGATGGCGTATTACTGATCCCAATGCAGAAGTCACACACCTGCTCCCCGATCATCATTTGCTGAACGCCCCCAATAAAATCGGCGTAGAGGACTGGATGAACTGGCATCAGGAACGCGGTCTATATTTCATTGATAGCGCATCAGCGGAATATGAAATGCTGCTTTCCATGTCTGATCGCGGTAAAGAACCGCTTACGGGCGGGCTTTTGAGCGCTAAAATTGGCGATGGTTGGCATCATCATTGCTGCCTGATCCTCCATCACCAGCTTGAACATCAGGTCCCCGGCGCAGCAAGACTGCTCGCCAACCTGATCACCCCGCCGGATTGGAAATAATTAAGCTTAGCGCATTTGATTGACACAGGTTGGTTGAGGGGTTATCAAGCGCCATCAACCAACCGGACAATCAAGTCCTGAAAGCAACTGCTATGACTAAATTCGCCGACCTTGGCCTTCGAGCCCCTATTCTTCGCGCTGTCGAAGAAGGTGGCTATCAGACCATGACGCCAATTCAGTCAAAAGCGATCCCCAAAGTTCTAGAAGGTCATGACCTTATCGCAGTGGCACAAACCGGAACCGGAAAAACCGCAGCTTTCTCTTTACCGCTTATTCAATTGCTCCTTGCAGGTGAAGGAAAAAGAAGGCCAAAGACCACCCGCGCGCTGATCCTTGCCCCGACCCGTGAGCTTGCCGTTCAAATTGAAGAAAATGTCCGCAGATATTCCAAATATCTTCATTATAAAATAAATCTGGTTTACGGCGGCGCATCGTCAAAGCCGCAAATTAAAGCAATGGCACCGGGTGTTGATATCCTAATCGCCACACCGGGCAGATTACTGGATCTTATGGGACAAGGGCATATCAAGCTGGGCGACGTGGAATTTTTAATTCTCGACGAAGCAGACCGTATGCTTGATATGGGCTTCATCCGTGATATCCGCCGGATTGTCGCTGAACTGCCCCCTAAACGTCAGACATTATTCTTTTCGGCAACGATGCCTAAATCAGTCGAAGGATTAGCCAACAGCATCCTCACCAATCCAGACCGGGTGGAAGTGGCCCCTGCGGCGACCACGGCTGAAAAAGTCGATCAGCATATTTTATATGTCCCTAAAAACATGAAACGAAAGCTGCTCGCCTACGTGCTTAAGGATGAAAACATTAAAAGGGTACTTATCTTTACCCGTACCAAACATGGTGCCAATCGGGTGGCAAAGAACCTCGATCAGCTTGGTGTCACTTCTAGTGCCATTCACGGCAATAAATCGCAAAGTGCCCGCCAGAAGGCGTTAAATTCATTTAAGAATGGTGAAATCCGCGCTCTCGTAGCGACCGATGTTGCAGCGCGTGGTATTGATGTGGACGGCGTCACTCATGTAATTAATTACGATCTGCCAAACGAGCCGGAAAGCTATGTTCACCGTATTGGCCGCACCGCCCGCGCCGGTGCTACCGGAATATCACTTTCGTTCTGTGATCATGAAGAACGCGCGTACTTAAAAGACATTCAAAAGCTTATCCGTCAGACGATCCCTGTTATGGAAGATCATCCGTTTCATCTTGAAGGTGTACAGCCGCCGGAAAAAGGTGGTAATGATGACAGTGATGATGACAGACCATCAAGAAGAAACAACAGACCAAACAACAGATCGAAACCAAAGCATAAGCCGTCAAATAATCCGGCTAAAAGCAGAAGACCAAAAAATAGCTCCGGACAGGCTCAAGACAATCCTGCTGGCGGCGCTCGAAAAAAGAAGAAAAACAAAAAACATTATAGACCTTCAAGAGGTTAAATTTTCAAGGGAAGAATAAAGTGAAAAACGCCGTATATGTTATTATTTTAAATTTTCTAATAATTTTCAGTGCAAGTGCACAAAATAACAGAATAGATGGACTAAGACCCGATGCGCCGGAACTGGCAAAACCGGGAATCTACAAAATCGGCGTTCGCACCCTTAATTTAAAGCATAACAATCAAATTGATGCCGTTAATTTAAAAGAAGGCGAAGAGCTTTCCATCTATGTCCGCCCGATCACTGTTGAAGTCTGGTATCCGGCCGACACAAATAGAACAAGCGGAGAATATAAAAACGTATTGCTGCGCGACGCAAAGACAAAAGTAAGCCTTTACGGTAAAGCTGTTCGCGACGCTAGGCCACTCATAGCAGAAAATCCCTATCCACTGGTTGTGATATCTCACGGCTATCCGGGAAATCGATTTTTGATGAGCCATTTTGGTGAAAACCTTGCCTCAAAAGGCTATGTTGTCGTCTCTATTGATCATACGGACAGTATGTATCAGGACGCTGGTGCTTTCGTCAGCACATTGCTTAATCGTCCGCTCGACCAAAAATTCGTTTTAACCGAAATGAAACGCATGAACACAAACACAAGCCATTTTCTTTATAAAATGGTTGATACAAATAACGCCGGATTAATGGGGTATTCCATGGGTGGTTATGGCGCATTGATTAGTGCGGGCGGCGGCATCACAAAGCAGGCCGCAGAAAACCCTGATGTTTCACCAAATCAAATTTTAAAGCGGGTCATGGCCGGCACCTATGCCCATAAAGACATGATGTTCACTGATACTTACAAAGCCATAATCGCCTTTGCCCCGTGGGGGATGGGGAGCGGTTTCTGGGATGATCAGAGCTTAAGCGATATTAGCATTCCAATATTTTTCATTACCGGTAGCGAAGATCAAACATCGGGCTATGAAACCGGCACAAAAGCACTTTTCGAAAAAACTGAAAATATAAACCGCTACTTGCTCACCTTCGCCAACGCAAATCACAATGCTATTGCGCCGATCCCTGCGCCGGATGAAGCCTGGACTGCTAAATTTAATGACGGTAAGTCCCTAGCCTACACCCATTATACCGACATGGTATGGGATAGCGTGCGCGCCAACAACATCGCCCAACATTTCGTAACGGCCTATTTCGGTAAAATGTTAAAAGGCAACAATAGTATGGATGACTATCTTGGCGTCACCCCAAATTCCAACGACGGCACAGGCGACACAAACTGGAAAGGCTTCAAACCCCGCTCCGCCAAAGGTCTAAAGCTGGAATATCTTGCCAAAGAAGATTAATTACGCTGCAGAAAGATTGCGGCATATTGCTGAGTAGCAGTGAATTTCTTCGTTTTCGTGTTTTTGAATTGAAACATCAAGGATGAGTATTTCGCCATCCTTGTTAAGTCCGGATACGGCCATCCGGTCGCCCATTGCTCTCTCTTTTCCTTCAGAAGCGGCAAAATGATCAACATATTCATCATGTTTTTTTCTGGCGTATTTTGGCAAGAGTTCCACAAGAGATTTACCAAGAACTTCGGCAGGTTTATAGCCAAAAAGTTTTACAGCTTCATCGCTGAAGTAACTAATATTATAGTTCCCATCAATAGCGATAACGATACCCGAAGGATTACCTATTTTTGCCAGTAAACTGGACGCGTCATTTGGTAGTTTTGAATTCATTAAACTTCTTCTACCCCAATTATTTTTTAATTTTTTTTACAATAACAATAAAATTAAAAAATTCAAGAAATTATGATTAATTAAAACCAGTTTAATCAAAGTTCGGAATTAATCAGTATAATAAATTCTATTTATTCGTATCTTAAAGAGTCCACCGGGTTCGCTTTTGCGGCTTTTATTGAATAACTGATTACTGTTGCCCAGGCGATTATAAGCGCGGCAAGCCCCGCTCCAATGAACCATATGGCATTTAAATCAATTCGGTATTCAAAACTGGAGAGCCAACCATCCATTAACCACCATGCAACAGGAAGCGCCAGAAGATTAGCCAGCAGAACCGGTTTTGAAAATTGACCAAGCATCAGCTTAACAATATCAATTGTCCGTGCACCAAGCACTTTACGAATGCCTATTTCTTTGGTCCGTCGCTCGGCTGAAAAGGCTGTAAGCCCAAGAAGGCCAACCGCTGATATTATGATGGCAATAAAAGCAAAAGTGACAAACACCTTCACCTGTCTATTTTCCGAAGCATAAAAATTATCCACTCGTTCTGATAATATCTGATACCCTAACGGAACCCCCGGTGCGATATCCGCCCATTTCTTCTCTAAATCTGCAATTAGACTGGCATAATCATCCGTTGCAAAACGAATACTAAGGGTACGGTAGAAGTCTGGGAAATTAAAATAAAGCATAGGACGAACCGGATTATGAATAGACCGCAAATGAACGTCCTCAATCACTCCAACAATGGTAAACTCAAGGAAGCTGGTTTCACCTAAAGACCATACAATCTGTTTATTGATTGCGTCTTCTGGGTCAACCCAGCCCATGAACCGTGCAGAAGATCTATTAAGAAACGCATTGGTCTGTACTGTTGCGTCACCATCACGGTCAATCTCTTCTACCTTATCAAGCGGGATACTCTCATCAAGACCACGCCCCGCCGCCAGTTGCAATTGGTACGTTTCAAAAAAATCAGGTTGATGTGACAATATGCTCATGCCAAAACCATCATTACGTTTGCCGGGTAAAAACATACCCGTGGTAAAATCATATGGGTCCGTTGGTACAAACTGCGAAGCCGTAACATGGGTTACCCCGTCAATGGTTGATAATTGTTGATCAAGCATTTCCACCTGATCCAGTAATCCATTTTGTCTTAGATTACGAATGAGCAACACACCTTCTTTTTCATAACCGGGATCCATGCTGTTTGCATAAATAGTCTGTCTGACGATTACGGTTGTTCCTGCAATTAACGTTATCGCAATGGAAAATTGAAGAAAAACCAGAAACTGACGAAGAAAAATAGAACTGCTATTTCCTTTTTCAGACTTGAGCACAGCCGCCGGATTGAATGAGGAAAGGTAAAACGCAGGGTACAAACCAGCCACAAGGCCGATAAATACTGAAATAAGCAGCAAGACGATAAAATTTAAAGGATTTGCAAATAAATCGAACATAATATCCCGCCCTAGCGCATCATTAAATATTGGCAAGGTAAGCTCAACAAATACAATTGCAATAAGTGAGGAAATTATCGTTATGACTAACGATTCACCCAGAAACTGAGTTATCAGCTGCGATTTAGTTGCCCCCATAACCTTACGTATGCCGACTTCTCTAGCTCGTTTCATGGCCCGTGCCGTCGCTAGATTAATATAATTAACAGTAGCTATAATCACAATAAGCACTGCTACACTTATAAATCCTACAACGATATTTATATCGCCACTGGCTTTACCGATTGTGCCCGCAGGTGATTTTAAATACACATCGCCAACAGCAACAAAAACTGGCTCTCTGAAACTACTGGCTTTAGTCCCAGCATTTCCAGGCTGAACATTTTCATCAATCAATGTAGCAATTAACCCTGTGAGAAAATCTGGAGATAAACCGTCACGAAGTTCAACATATGTCGCATTATTCATGGACATAAATTCTCTATTTACGCCCTCTTGGCGCACTTGGTGGTAAGGGGCAATCATTTCAATTGCCATATGTGATTTACGGGGCATATCTGGCATCACATAGGCAACCCTGTAATCGTTCTCTTTATTTAACGTCAAAGTTTTACCGACAGCGTCTTCACCGGCAAAATATTTATTGGCCGTTGTCCTGTTTATAACGATCGCCTGCTGATCATCAAGCACACCCGCTGGAGCATCAAAGCCCATAAATTCAAGGAAGTTTGGATCTGCAAAAGTCACATTTTCATAAAAGAACTTATCGTCCGTTCCAACGGCAACCTGTGATGTCTCATAGCGGGTGCTATCAAGTACGTCTGACGAGCGTTCCTTGATCATCGGCGCATAAGCACCCATAAAGTGCGAATAAGGCTCATCTAATTGATTACCCGATCTGGCGATCACTTCAATTCTATATTTATTATCAGCGTTTGGTATAAAATCATCATACCCAAGCTCATCATCTACAAAAAGCGTGATGAGTAGGCAAGCTGCCAGTGCAACAGCTAATCCGATAATATTTATTGAACTATACCCTTTGTTTTTAAGGATATCTCGCAAAGTACTTGTTAAATAGCTTTTAAACATTGACCTGATCCCTCCAGTCGGAACCCTATTCCCACTATAATTGATGCAATAATTGTGCCAATAAATAAATGATTATATATCAGTATGTTATAGTTTCACCTTACTATTTCACTGTTCACATTCGAACACTAATGTCCGTTTTCGAACAACTTCATTGATTGAAAACAGTATATTTCACATCAAGATCACGCAATAAATATAGCGCCACACAGGCAGCCATCATCGGCCATGCCGCATAAAACAACAAATTCATATTTAGATATTGTTGCCATGATGAGAACGTAGTCAGGCCATGCAGTAGCAGTACAATTCCATAAGTATATTTTTTCCACATTCCTGCCAAAAACGCCAGTATCAAAACCATTTCAACGGCCCCCATGATCATAATCACCGTCTCACCTGCACCACTGATGAAGTAAAAACCTTTCAATATATTTGCACCGTGCCCGGGATCAATAAATTTATCCAAAGTCCAGACAAACATGACTAAAAACACTGTCAGTCGAAGTAAAAAAAGTGATGTTTCAATATTAGCTTGATGAGCTGAAGCGTTCGAGTTGTCGTTCATTTTAAAATTCCCTGAGTAATATATTTTAAATAAAGAGTAACTGTGGATGACCCTATCAAAAATCATTAATTTCGCCCACAACGAAATAATCACATTACTGTGATTGCAAATTATCCGCTTTATGGTTATGTATATTCCAAATTTTAATTTAAGGTTTATTTTGCGATGATTAACAACGAACTTATGAGTGAAGTCAGGGACCGTTTTGAACTGATTGATCACTGCCCGTACCAAGGTAAAAGAATATTTTTTGAAAATGCCGGCGGTGCCCTCACCCTAAAATCTGTGGTGGAAAAAGCGACGGAAATGGCCGCTGTTCCTGATAACCAGGGCCGCGATAACCCTGCCTCCCACGAACTTGTAAATATCATAAACCAGTCAAAATCTGACATGCGCGAATTTTTAGGCGCAGCCGATGGACAGGTATTTGTCGGCGAAAGCGGTACGGAACTTCTGTTTCGTCTGATCAGCGCTGCTATTTTAGCTGTGGATAAAGGATGTGATGTTGTTGGCAGTACCCTTGAACATCCAGCATCGGTTAGTGCCTGCACACGCTGGGCCGAAATAGCCGGGGCAAATTATATTAAAGTAATTCATAATGATGAAACGGGTTCGGTTAGTGCCGATGATTACCGTCCCCATGTCACTGAAAATACCAAAGTGGCCACTATATTACACACAAGCCCGGTGACCGGCATTTCCGTTGATGTAAAATCAATAGCGAAAGTCATCCGCGAAATATCACCAGACTGTTTTATAATTGTTGACGGTATTCAGCACGCAGCGCACGGTGCACTTGATATTGATGGATATGATATCGATGGCTATGTGATATCACCTTATAAAGTTTTCTCACGTCATGGCTACGGTGTTGCCTGGGTTTCTCCGCGTATGGCTGAAATTCCTCATAACCGCCTAATCGACTCGCCGGAAGAACAATGGGAACTCGGCACTCGCGATACAGGGGCTTACGCGACCTTCAGTGAAGTGGTGAATTATTTCAGTTGGCTTGGTGGCCATTTCAGTAATTCTGCTAACCTGCGCGAACGCCTTATCGCAGCAGGAAAAGCCGTCAGTCAACACGAAAAAGACATCACCGATGCAATGATTTATGGCGCTGGCGGGCAGCAGGGACTGGCCGATATGGATAAAGTAACCATTATCGGCGGCAATGATAATCCTGACCGTAAGGGCCTAGTTTCCCTATGGGTTGATGGAATGGATTCTATTGATGTTGTTAGCGCCCTAAGGGAAAATGGAATACGTGTTCATGTTAGAAAGAATGATTATTATTCGAGAAACATTCTTAATCCGCTTAATCAAGTAAACTGCATTCGCGTTTCTATGTGTCACTATAACACCATTGATGAAGTGACAGAATTTCTAAAAGTTATGAAAGATATTTCAAGCTAAAGTTTTTACTCTGCGCCTGTTCACTGTATTTGACAGTGACAGGCCATGAGAATATTAACATTCTCACCGTCCTTTGAAAAAGGAAGCACCAGAGAAGAATATAATTCAAACATGCCAATCGAATGCTTAATTGAATTAAAATAAAAATAAGGCTTTTGAATTCAAGCGCCTTTTCAAGCATCTTAGTAATGTCTTTCATTTCCGCTATATCATTGGTGAACTTACCTAAATAACTTCCCGGCGCCTTGCATTTTGAGCCAATCAGCCGAATTTTAAACCTCACCGGATCCATAAAAACTTCTTCCATAATAATATACGGTAATGTTTTTGGTATTTTCATTGGATTAAAGTCATCACGCAATGGCAGATCCTTATCGCCTTTTATAGAAAGCCAATATTCATAAAAAGCAACTTGCTGCGGTGATGACAATTCATTTACTGAAAAGTCTACCTTTTGTCTAACCGTAACGCTCATCATTTACCCATTTTTTATGTCATTCACTATGTGCCCAGAATGACTATGGTTAATAAAAAGTTAATTTTAATTAAAATACCATATAAATACATAAAATAAAACTAATACCGTAAAATTTTCAAATATATTTTCTTTTATTTCAAGCTACTATATGCTTATGCGTATAAAAATGAGTAATAAAAATGACAGAAAAAACTAACGTGGAAAACACATTGCCCCTTTTATTTGTGCATGGCTCCTTCGCCAATGCCAATAGTTGGCGCAAAATAATTGACTGTTTGCCAGATCATTTTGACTGTCACTCCGTAAACCTGCCCGGTCACGGGGGAATGGCGGACTCTGATGATTTTGATAGCCCCACATTTAAGCCTGAATTTGATATCTTGAAAAGCGCTCTGGAAAATATACCAAATACGGAGCACGGCATTCACCTAATTGGCCATTCATATGGCGGTGTTGTTGCACTTGCCGCCGCTATGGATAACGCCCTCCCCATAAAGAAGCTAACTTTATTTGAACCCGTTGATGTCGCCGTGCTTAATGTTTTTTCGCAAACTAATACACTAAATATTATCCGCGGCTTTCGAGATGAATATAATCAGGCGCTTGCAATAAGCGATGCCCTCGCCTGCTCTAAAGTAATTGATTTCTGGGGTGGGGCAGGATCATTTGACGCGGTTCCTGCGCATATTCAAACCGCCATGACAACCATGACAAAAAACAACATCCGCCACTGGGTATTATGTACTGAAAACGGTAGGGAAATTGAACATTATAAAAATCTAGATATTCCTGTCACATTCATAAATGGCAGCCGTTCCCATGATGTAGCCAAGAAAATATCCAGCACACTGAATAATAACCTTCCCAACAGCAACCTCTATCTAATTGATAACGCAAGCCATTTCATGATTACAAGCCACGCAGAAGACTGCGCAAAAATACTCCAGACTTAATTGAGCCGCCTAAATAATTTTAGTCGTTAGCGTATCAATACCGTCGATACCCGCTTCCATAATATCCCCGGGAACAACCGGGCCAATGCCGGACGGCGTGCCCGTGTAAATAAGATCGCCCGGCTTCAAAACGTAAAGCTCTGAAAGCTTCGATATAATCTGGTTCACTTTTGCGATCATCTGATTAATGTTGCCGTCTTGCTTCACGTCGCCATTTACACTCAGCCAAATGCGGCCCTCAGTTGGATGACCAATATCACTAACACGGTGAATTGCAGATATCGGTGCCGACATATCAAATCCTTTTGACGGATCCCACGGCATGCCTTTTTCTTTAAGTTCAAACTGCATATCCCGGCGTGTCAAATCATTACCAACCGCATAACCGAAGACATAATCTTCCGCATCATCAACGCTTACATTGCTTGCCTCGCGGTCTATGGCGACCACAAGTTCGATTTCATAATGGAAATTTTTCGTGTGCGATGGATAGGGCACGGGGGCACGGTCAGCAACAACGGCATCTGCTGGTTTCATGAAAAATACCGGATCAATTTTATCCGGATCTGCACCAAATTCAACAATATGGTCAGTATAATTAAGCCCGACACAATAAATGCGGTTTACGGGGAATTTATCATCGGTACCCGCAACATCAACAAGTGGCGTTGGTTGGGCTGGAAATACTGTCGTCATTTTTTTATCCTTTTATTTTCCGTATAATTCTTCGGCTCGGATCTCAAAAGAAGCGACCATTCTATGAACTGCTTCGGTAAATAATCCGCCGACCATTTTTTGAAATATTTTATTCTTAAATTCAAAGTCAACTTCAAAATGAAGAATTGATCCCCCCTGCTCAAGGTCTTTAAACTGCCAAAGGTTATGAAGGTGGCTGAGCGGCCCTCTAATATAATTAATATCGATTTGATTATCACCCAGAATAACATGCGATGTAAAGCGTTCACGAAACATTTTAAAACCAATAATAAGATCAGCATAAAAATCATTATCTGTTTGATTATAAAGCCTTGAACCAATACACCACGGCAGAAAATTTGGGTATTCCTTAACGTCCGCCACCAGATCATACATCTGCTGTGCGCTGTAATGGAATGTCCTGTCTTCTACAAATCTAGGCATTAGAACTCGTAATTTGGATTATGCTTTTTCATCTCGTCAATATCAATCGGCGAATCTTGCATTAGACTTTTACCTTTTTTCTTTAAAAGTTCAAGTCGTGCCGCTTTTAAAACTTCAAAATCTTCACTGGCATGATGCGATGATCTGGTCAGTGGCGATGATGAAATATGAAGAAAACCCTTGGCCAGACCACGTTTTTTGTATTTTAAAAACTGATCCGGCTTTATAAATTCTTCTACTTCAACATGTTTCTTTGTTGGCTGCAAATATTGGCCAATGGTCATGAAATCAATATCAGCAGAACGCATATCATCCATTACCTGAAGCACTTCCACTTCTTCTTCACCTAATCCAAGCATAACACCGGACTTGGTAAATATTTCCGGATCAATTTCTTTCACTTTTGAAAGTAGGTTTAATGAATGAAAATAACGCGCGCCCGGACGGATACGGGTATAAAGCCTCGGCACCGTTTCAAGATTATGATTAAACACATCAGGCTTGGCCGCAATCACAGTTTCAAGCGCACCCGGTTTATTTCTAAAATCGGGTGTCAATATTTCAATGGTTGTTTCCGGTGCCACCGCGCGAATAGCGGCGATCACTTTTACAAACTGATCCGCCCCACCGTCCGCCAGATCATCACGGTCAACGGACGTGATAACAATATGTTTCATATTGGTCACAACGACCATTTCGGCTACATTTGCTGGTTCATCCACATCAACGGGATTACCTTTTCCTGTTTTAATATTACAGAACCGACAAGCGCGGGTACACGTATCACCCAAAATCATCACAGTCGTATGCTTCTTGGTCCAGCATTCCCCGATATTAGGACATGCCGCCTCTTCACAAACCGTATTAAGCTTAAGACCGCGCATTAAATTGCGGGTTTCATTATAACCTTTGGAGGTGGGCGCTTTTACCCTGATCCAGTCTGGCTTACGTTTATAGTCGGATATTTTTTTTGCTTCGCTCATAATTCTCTCAAATTACATATGTAATGTTTTACCAAATGCATCAAGTACCGCTTCATGCATCATTTCCGACATAGTTGGATGTGGGAATACTGTGTGCATTAGCTCGGTTTCTGTGGTTTCCAGCGTTCTGGCAACCGTGTAACCCTGAATCATTTCGGTTACTTCCGCACCAATCATATGGGCACCGAGCAGCTCACCAGTTTTTGCGTCAAACACAGTTTTCATCATACCTTCCGCTTCACCCATTGCAATGGCTTTACCATTACCAATGAACGGGAAACGCCCGACATTCACTTTATGACCGGCGTCCACAGCCGCTTTTTCAGTCATGCCAACACTTGCCACTTGCGGGCGACAATAAGTACATCCGGGAATGTTGCTTTTATCCATCGGATGAAGGTCTTTGATTTCTTTATTACCTTTATCACGAGCAATTTTCTCAACCAAAATAACTCCTTCATGACTAGCTTTATGAGCAAGCCACGGTGGTCCGGTAAGATCACCAATCGCATGAACGCCCTTAACGCCTGTATGGCCCCATTCATCGGTTACCACATGGCCGCGGTCCACTTTGATATTATTTTGCTCAAGTCCGATATTTTCAACATTGCCGTCAATACCAATGGCGATGATAACCACATCAACTTCGATCTGCTCAGATTTTCCGCCTTTGCTTTCAACAGTACAAACCACAGATGATTTTTTCTTATCAAGCTTAGTGACAGAGGCCGAAGTCATTATATTAAGCCCTTGTGCTTTAAAGGATTTAAACGCAAATGCTGAAATTTCTTCGTCTTCAACGGGAAGCACCCGGTCCATCATTTCAACAACCGTAACATCGGCACCAAGCTCATTATAAAAGCTGGCAAATTCAATACCGATTGCACCAGATCCAATCACCAACATCTTTTTTGGCATCTTTTTTGGCACAAGCGCATGGCGATAAGTCCATACCATTTCACCGTCCGCTTTAAGATGCGGTAGTTCTTTGGCACGGGCACCGGTCGCAAGGATAATATCCGTTGCTTCAACTGTGGTTATCTTACCGTCTTTTTCAACGGAAAGTTTTCCCGGCGAAACAAGTGTTCCGTTACCTTCGATCACGGTGATTTTGTTTTTCTTCATCAAATGTTTAATGCCGCCACTAAGTTGCGCGGCAATACCGCGGCTTCGCGCCACTACTTTATCAAGATCAAACCCAAGGCTATCTGCAACAAGGCCATAATCATTCGCATGTTTCATATTATGAAACACTTCCGCAGACCGGAGCAGTGCTTTTGTCGGGATACAGCCCCAGTTTAAGCATATACCGCCAAGTTCGGCCCGCTCAACCACTGCCGTTTTAAGGCCAAGCTGTGCGGCGCGAATTGCGGCAACATATCCACCAGGACCGGAGCCGAGAACGACTATATCAAATTTTTGTGTGCTCATTATCCGTACTCCTTACAGTAACATCGTTGATGGTTCCTGAAGGAACATTTTAAGCGCGCCGAGATAAGCCGCACCAACTGCACCATCAATGGCACGGTGATCGCAGGAAAGCGTTACGGTCATTACCGTCGCAACAGAGAGCTCACCATTTTTAACAACGGGGCGCTGCTCACCGGAACCAACCGCAAGGATTGCTGCTTGCGGCGGATTAATAACCGCATCAAACTGCTTAATACCCATCATTCCCATATTGGAAATTGAGAAAGTCCCACCAGAATATTCCTCAGGTGCAAGCTTGCCCGCGTGAGCACGTTTTGCAAGGTCTTTTGTTTCATCAGAAATAGCACGAAGCCCTTTTTGTTCAGCACCGCGTACGACCGGCGTAATAAGACCGCCTTCAATAGCAACCGCAACGGAGATGTCTGCGCGTTTAAATTGGTGCATCACATCACCGTGGAACTGAACATTTGCTTCTGGAACTTTGATCAGGGCCATAGCACAGGCCTTAATCACGAAGTCATTGACGGAAATTTTATACTCATCCGACATGGCGTTAAGGTTTTTACGAGCCGCAAGCAAGTTATCAAGTTCAATATCAACACTAAGATAGAAATGCGGAACATTTTGTTTTGATTCCGTAAGTCGTTTGGCAATTACCTTGCGCATATTGCTTAGTTTAATCACTTCATATGGTGCATCACCGTCAATTGGCGCTGGACCAGCCACAGCAGAAGCCGCAGCAGAAGGTGTATAGCTTTCAACATCGCGCTTGATCACCCGGCCACGCGGTCCAGTGCCTGAAATCGCCGAAATATCATAACCACTTTGCTCGGCAATACGCCTGGCAAGTGGTGATGCAAATACTCTATCACCCGTTGAAGCCTGAACAACCGGCGCTGGCGCAGGAGCCGCTACCGCTACGGGTGCAGGAGCTGCCGGAGCTACTACAGGTGCGCCTACAGGTGCAGGCACTTCTTCTTTAACTGCAACAGGCTCCGCAGCGGAAACATCATCCGCTACCGATGCATCTTCGCCTTCTTCAAGCAGAACCGCAATCAACTGACCAACGGGTATATTTTCAGCACCTTCTTCAACAAGAATTTTACCGACAACACCGTCATCAATGCTTTCGAATTCCATTGTTGCTTTATCGGTTTCAATTTCAGCAATCATCGTGCCGCTTTCAACCGTATCGCCCACTTTAACAAGCCATTTTGCCAATGTACCCGTTTCCATAGTCGGGGAAAGAGCCGGCATGTGAAGTTCTATAGCCATTATGCGTCTCCCTCTTTATAGCAAACGGATTTTACCGTATCTATGATGCGATCTTCACTAACAACCGCCAGTTTTTCAAGGTTTGCCGCATAAGGCATCGGCACATCTTCGTTGGTAACCCGCATAACCGGTGCATCAAGATAATCAAAAGCCTCTTCCATAAGGCGCGCAGAAATTTCCGAACTCACAGAACAAGCCGACCAGCCCTCTTCCACGCAAACAACGCGGTTCGTTTTCTTGACGGATTCTATAACCGTTTCCATATCAAGCGGACGAATAGTCCGAAGGTCGATCACTTCCGCGTCAATTCCCTGTTCAGCAAGTTTTTCAGCGGCATCAAGCGAGAATTTAACACCGATAGAGTAACTAACCAACGTTACATCAGCACCAGCGCGGACAATTTTGGCTTTTCCAATAGGAATTGTATAATCATCCATTTCCGGCACATCAAAGCTATAACCATAGGTAATTTCATTTTCTAGGAAAATGACCGGGTTCTGGCTTTTAATCGCCGATTTAAGAAGTCCTTTACTATCAATGGCGCAATAAGGCGCTATAACGATAAGTCCCGGAACATGGGCATACCATGATGCATAGTTTTGTGAATGCTGTGCGCCAACACGTGAGGCGGCACCATTAGGTCCACGAAATACGATCGGGCATCTGATCTGACCACCGGACATATAATTTGTCTTGGCCGCAGAATTAACAATCTGATCAATAGCTTGCATGGCAAAGTTGAAGGTCATAAATTCAACAATTGGCTTTAGTCCAGCCATCGCCGCACCGACACCAAGCCCGGCAAAGCCATGTTCTGTTATCGGTGTATCAATCACACGTTCAGGGCCAAATTCCTGCAACAATCCTTGGGTAACCTTATAGGCACCCTGATATTCAGACACTTCTTCACCCATAACAAACACATCAGAATCAAGGCGCATTTCTTCAGCCATAGCATCTCTGAGTGCTTCACGCACCGTCATATTTTTATATGTGACATCATCGGGAATATCATCATCTTGCGGCACGGCAGCAACCGGTTTTGGTGCAAGGTCCTGTGCATCTGCTGCAATAGATGTTGGCGGCACTGCTGGTGTTGGATGGATCGTCGCCGTCACCCCTTCAATAGAGCTGGCATCTTCGCCATCTTCAAGTATAACCGCGATAAGTGTTCCAACGGCGATGCCTTCGGCACCGGCATCAACCAGGATTTTCCCCATCACACCTTCTTCGTCGGTTTCAAGTTCCATCGTTGCTTTATCGGTTTCAATTTCAGCGATAATATCGCCGGGTGCTAATTTGTCCCCTTCAGATACCGTCCATTTAGCGACAGTACCTTCGGTCATCGTTGGTGACATTGCAGGGAGTAGAATTTCTACAGACATAATGATATTTCCTTTATTTCTTTATTCGGCGACCAAAATGTCGGTATAGAGTTCTGATGGGTCCGGCTCATCGCTATTTTGTGCAAACTCAGCGGCTTCTGATACGGTGGCTTTAATATCTTTATCAATGGCCTTAAGGTCATCTTCTGACATTATCTTCCCTTCGATAAGGCGTTTTTTCACCTGATCGATCGGGTCAAACTCTGCACGCATCTTTGAAACTTCCTCTTTAGAGCGGTATTTGGCAGGGTCAGACATGGAATGACCACGGTAGCGGTATGTCTTCATTTCAAGAAGAGCCGGTCCATCGCCAGCGCGGCATTTTTCGACCGCACGCTGTGCTGCTTCGCGAACCGCGAGCACATCCATGCCGTCAACGGCTTCACCGTCAATTTTAAAACTGTCGCCGCGGCGGCATAATTCAACTTCGGACGAGGCACGCGCTAGTGCTGTACCCATTGCGTACTGGTTGTTTTCGATTACAAACACGACTGGCAAATTCCACAGCTTGGCCATATTGAAGCTTTCATAAACCTGGCCCTGATTAACCGCACCGTCACCGAAGTAAGTAACAGAAACATTGTCGTTTTTACGGTATTTATTAGCAAACGCAAGCCCTGCACCGATTGGAACCTGTGCCCCAACAATACCGTGACCACCGTAAAATCCATGCTCAACACTGAACATATGCATGGAGCCGCCTTTACCTTTAGAAATACCGGTAATACGGCCCGTTAATTCCGCAAGGATCAATTTTGGATCAATTTGACAAGCCAACATATGGGCATGATCGCGGTAACTGGTAAGAATACTGTCCCCTTTTTTCAGGGTTGACTGGATACCGGTAACGACCGCTTCCTGTCCTATATAAAGATGGCAAAACCCGCCAATAAGACCCATACCGTACATTTGTCCGGCTTTTTCTTCAAAACGACGCATCATTAGCATGGTTTTATAATAATTTATCAGCTCTTCATCGGTAGCCGCGATTGTTTTTGCTTTTACGGCCTTACGGCGCGCGGCTGGTTTCCCGCTTTTAGTCGTCTTGCGGGGGCTTGGTTTTTTAGCCATATTTTTCACTCAATATTGTTGATGTTAGTCCTTAAAAATTTACCCTCAAAATTCTGAAGATTAATCTTTTACAAGATATAGAACAATCCTTAAAACATAACCCTATAATCACTAAAAGTTATTGAAATACAACATTTTTTTTCAATTAACCAAAGTTCGGTTAATTTAATAAAATATTAATATTTTAAATATGTAAATTATTTACACTATAACAACATGTAAACAAAAGACTTTTGTAATATTGGGTGATTTATTTATTATTTTTATTGCCATAAATGACAATTTCGTCGGGATGAGTAAAGCCAAGATCTTTGCGAACAAGTTCATCAAGATAGTCAGGATCCACATGATTACTTGAAAGAAGACCAACATGTAATTCCAAATCTTCGCGCGCGTCGCGGATCTTTTGTTGCTCCATTTCAAGAGTGGCAATTTCTGCACCAAGCAACGTTTGTGAACTAACGCTTTTAAAACCATGCGCAGCAAAATAAGCTGAAATTAAGAGCGCTATCAGCGGCACTGTCATCTTCTTAAAGCGGTATAATACGGTTTTAGCATTTTTCATACACAGAGAGAATCACATCCGATTCGCCGGGTCAAGAACTTTCTTCAAAAAAAGAATCGTGTAGAGTCAAGACTCTATTCGGTATACTACATGTAGTATGTGAGAGTCAGGATTGAAGATATTTACTTCAAAATAGACTTACCAGCATAGTGCGCCGCTGTACCTAGCATTTCTTCGATGCGGATTAGTTGGTTGTATTTGGCTAGTCTGTCTGAGCGGGCGAGTGAGCCTGTTTTGATCTGGCCGCAGTTTGTGGCTACGGCAAGGTCGGCGATGGTGGCGTCTTCTGTCTCGCCGCTTCTGTGGGACATGACAGATGTGTATGACGCACGGTGCGCCATGTTTACTGCATCAAAGGTTTCACTGAGCGTACCGATCTGGTTCACTTTAACCAAAATGGAATTGGCAACCCCCTGCTCTATTCCGTCCGCAAGGCGTTTTGGATTTGTAACAAACAGATCATCACCAACAAGCTGGATTTTATCACCAAGCGCGTCAGTTAGTGTTTTCCAGCCACTCCAGTCATCTTCATCAAGGCCGTCCTCGATAGAGAAAATTGGATAACGTCCACAAAGATCAACGTAATAATCAACCATTTCACCGGAATCCAGGGTCTTGCCCTCACCGCTAAGAACGTATTTACCGTCTTTATAAAATTCTGATGATGCACTATCGAGCGCCAGCATAATGTCTTCGCCGGGCTTATAGCCTGCGTTTTCAATAGATTTCATTATAAAATCAAGCGCGTCAGTGGTGCCGTTTAAATTTGGTGCAAAGCCGCCCTCATCACCAACACCAGTATTATGGCCAGCGTCAGACAAATTCTTTTTAAGAGTATGGAATATTTCAGCGCCCATGCGCACGGCATCACGGATATTTCCCGCACTTACCGGCATAACCATAAATTCCTGAATATCGATCGGGTTATCGGCATGCTCACCGCCATTAATGATGTTCATCATCGGCACAGGCAGGATATGGGCATTTGGCCCACCAAGATAACTATAGAGCGGCATCGCGGCTTCATCGGCGGCCGCTTTTGCAGTGGCTAAGCTAACACCAAGAATGGCATTGGCGCCAAGGCGTGATTTATTTTCTGTCCCGTCCAACTCGCGCATGGCATTGTCTAAGACGATCTGCTCTTCCGCGTCTAGCCCAGTTAGCGCGTCATAAAGCTCGCCGTTTACGGCTTCAACGGCTTGCTCGACGCCTTTACCCATATATCTTTTGCCGCCATCACGAAGCTCAACCGCTTCATGGGCGCCTGTTGATGCACCGGACGGCACAGCCGCGCGGCCAAAAGCACCGGTTTCAAGCGTTACGTCAACCTCAACGGTTGGGTTTCCCCGGCTGTCAATAATTTCACGGCCTTTAATATCAATAATAGCAGTCATGATAGCTCTCTGTTTTTAAAAGCTTAAACCAATCTTGATTGATTTAAGGCTGCTTCAATAAATGAAGCGAATAATGGATGTGGATCAAACGGTTTTGATTTTAACTCAGGATGGAACTGAACACCAATAAACCATGGGTGGTCTTTTATTTCGACGATTTCAGGAAGTGTGCCGTCTGGTGAAAGACCAGAAAATGTCAGGCCGGCTACTTCGAGTTTCTCGCGGTAATTAATATTGACCTCATAACGGTGACGGTGGCGCTCAAATATAATCTCGTCGCCGTAAATTTCCGCAACATGGCTGCCCGGCACCAAATGTGCTTCATATGCGCCGAGGCGCATGGTGCCGCCTTTATCATCTTGCTCGCCGCGAACTTGGATGACGCCGTCTAGTTCCCACTCAGTCATCAGGCCAACAATTGGGGCATCACACTTGCCAAATTCCGTTGAATTCGCGCCTTCAATATCGGTTAAATTGCGCGCGGCTTCAATGCAAGCCATCTGCATTCCGAAACATATTCCAAAATATGGAATATTTCTTTCGCGGGCAAACTTTGCAGCGGCGATTTTTCCTTCTGCGCCGCGCTCTCCAAAGCCGCCCGGTACCAGAATACCATCAACATTTTCAAGCTCGGTCATGGCATTGTCATCTTCAAATACTTTAGCGTCAATCCACTCAAGTTTCACTTTGACATTATTAGCAAAACCACCATGCACAAGCGCTTCGGACAGCGATTTATAGGCATCCTTAAGCTGAACATATTTACCAACAATCGCAATCGTCACTTCACCTTCCGGCTCATTAACATGATCAGAAACTTCGAGCCAACGACTTAAATCAGGGATATGTTTTTGCGGATCAATGCCGAAGGCTTTAAGCACTTCAATGTCGAGCCCTTCCGCATGATAATTAAGCGGCACTTCATAAATACTTTTAGCATCAAGCGCCTGAATAACGGCACTTTCCGGCACATTACAGAATAAGCCGATTTTACGGCGTTCATCATCAGGAATTTCATGCTCAGTACGGCACACAAGCACATCCGGCTGAATACCAATACTGCGAAGTTCTTTGACGGAATGCTGGGTTGGCTTTGTTTTAAGCTCACCCGCCGCCGCAATGTAAGGCACCAGCGTCAAATGAACATAAATACACTGCCCGCGCAAATCATTACCAAGCTGGCGCAACGCTTCAAGAAACGGCAGGCTTTCAATATCACCAATTGTACCGCCAATTTCACACAGCACAAAATCAGTGTTTTCATCAATATAGGATGTGACAAATTCTTTAATAGCGTTGGTTACATGCGGGATCACCTGCACGGTCGCGCCAAGATAATCGCCGCGGCGTTCCTTGGCAATAATGTTTGAATATATACGGCCAGTGGTCACATTGTCCGACTGGCGGGCCGGAACCCCGGTAAAACGTTCATAATGACCAAGATCAAGATCCGTTTCCGCACCATCATCGGTGACGAATACTTCACCGTGCTGATAAGGCGACATGGTGCCCGGATCAACATTAAGATACGGATCAAGTTTTCTAAGTCTGACAGAATATCCTCTGGATTGTAGAAGCGCACCCAGCGCTGCTGAGAGGAGCCCCTTCCCCAACGAAGAAACCACACCACCAGTAATAAAAATATAACGTGTCATTGCTAATAAACGATCCAGAAAAACGAACTTATAAATTTCTTTTATATAAAATAAACGGCACCAGTAGCGCCGTCTATAAATTAATTTGAAACAGGAACTTGCGGCGTATCGTCTTGCGGCACTACAGGTATTGTTTCTATCACTGCTGCCGGTGCAGGACCATCAAGCACTGATGTGCTGATGGCGTCCTGTTTTGCCATCCATGCCAAAACAAGGCTGGTAACAAAAAAACATCCGACAATAATTGTTGTCATCCGAGTTAGCATATTCGCCGCTGAACGACCGGTCATCATACTACCTTGTCCGCCACCGCCGATACCAAGTGCACCACCTTCTGATTGTTGCAGAAGAACAGTAATCACTAGGGCTACCGCTAACATCAAATGTATAACAAGAACAACTTCTTGCATTTTTTTACTCTTTCATTAAAAAATTTCACTATCAATAAATAGCGTTATTTTAGTTATTTACAAGAGGCTTTTACTCTAAAGATTGCCCCGTGGCTAGTATAAATTTTAGCCAATATGGCCGAAAGCGGCAATAATATCAAAAAAGTCATCCGCTTTAAGGCTCGCACCACCAACAAGCGCACCATTTACATTAGCCACCGACATCAGCTCAGCGGCATTTGAGCCTTTAACCGAGCCGCCATATAAAATGTTAATTGCGTCGCCGCCCGCGCCGAAGCGATCAAGCAATTGATTACGAACCGCAAGATGAACTTCCGCCACATCAGCCGCCGTTGGTACTTTACCCGTGCCAATGGCCCAAACCGGTTCATAAGCAATAATTGTATTATCCGTAGTCGCACTATCCGGGATCGATGCTTTTAATTGCGTCGTTACAACATCAAGGGCCTCGCCTGCTTCGCGCTGCTCAATAGTTTCACCAACACATATGATCGCTGTCGCGCCAACATTTTGCGCGGCGACCGCTTTTGCGTTAACGGTTTCACTGCTTTCACCGTGATCGGCGCGGCGTTCTGAATGACCAACAATAATATAACCACATCCCAGTTCATTAAGCATTTCAGCTGAAATATCCCCGGTATGGGCACCGCTCATATTCATATGGCAGTCCTGGGCACCAATAGCGACATTAGGCGCAGAGAGCGAGTTTAAATGGCCAATTAAGGTAAAGGGAGGGCAAATCAGCACATCGCATGTTGCACCATTTACATTAATAAGTTCATTTAAACGGGTAATTTCATAGACTGCTTGCTTTAAGCCATTCATTTTCCAGTTTCCGGCGACAAGGGCTCTTGGAGCGGTCATATCGGGTTGTATCCTTCATTTAATGTTTATTATTAGCCTGACTAACAGATATTTATCCATTTTTCTACAAGGATTCGTATTTTTCACGCTCTTTTATGGTTGCGATTAAAGTTGGAGATACCTATTATGCCGCAAATGTAGATAAGTGCTGAAATTTCCTGCGCTTTAAATGATTTGTAAACAGGTAATAATTAATGTTTGAATTTATAAGAAATGGCGCTGGTTCGCTGGTCGCCGGAATACTTTTGGTACTTCTCATATTCAGTTTCGCTTTATGGGGTATTGGTGACCCGTTATCGACGCTCTCCACAAGCGGTGTAGCAGAAGTCGGTGACCGCAAAGTTACACCTAATGAATTAGCCCGCGCCTTTGAAAATGATTTTCTTCAGCTCCAACAAAGAGCCGGTGATCAAATTACAAAAGAGCTCGCCGCACAAATTATCGGCTCCCAAACCGTCAATAGAATGGTTGAACAAATCGCCTATGACGTTGAAGTGGCAAATCTTGGCCTACGCGTAACCGATGGCGAACTTCGTAATTATATATATAGCATACCTGTTTTTCAGGATGAAACAGGTGTCTTCAATCGCAGCTTTTTTGACCAGTTCGCCCGCAACCAGGGTTATTCGTCAAAAGAATTCGAAACAATAATAAGAAGCGACATGGCCCGTAACAGTTTTGTTGAGGCACTCCTTAATACAGTTGATGCCCCTGAAATAACAACGGACACTCTTAGTAAATATGCTTCCGAGCTTCGCGTAGCAGAAATTCTTTCCATCCCCGCCAGCACCATGACCAGCATTGGTGAAATGACAGATGAAATTTTAAAAGCCCATTACGACGAAAACACCATAAGCTACATGGCGTCTGAATACCGCGATGTGAGCTATTTTGAAATATCAGCCAATGATTTCGCAAATAATATCGACGTTAGCGAAGAACAGGCGCTTGCATCATATGAAGCAAGACTTTTTGAATATACCAAGGATGAAGAACGTGGCTTTGTTCAAATGCTGCTTGATGATCAACAGGCCGCTGATACGGCTTACGCTGAACTTGAAGGCGGTAAAAGCTTTGCAGACGTGATCATGGACAGAACCGGTGAAAGCGCTGAAAATGCAACCTTTGAAGCACAGACACAAAATGATTTTGCTGAACTTTACGGCGAAGAAGCCGGAACCGCTCTTTTTGATCTTGCTGATGGTGGATATACCGCGCCGATTGAAAGCGGATTTGGTTTTTATATTTTCAAACTGAATGATGTTATTCAGGGATCAACAGAAAATTATGAAGATGTAAAAGCGGCTATTATCAATGATCTTCAGCAGGATCAGGCGATAGATGAGCTTTTTGATATTCGTAATAAAATCGATGATGAACTTGCGGCCGGTGCACCGATTGAAGAAATCACCGAAACATTATCACTTGAGCTTAAAAAAGTGTCCGCCGTCAGTATCGAAGGTATGACACCGGACGGCACAGCATCACTGGACCTTCCGCTCATTGTTGAATTTCTTGATAATACATTTGCCGGTCAAGTCGGCGGTGAACTTCAGCTTTTTGAAGGTATCGCAAACAAATTTTATATGCTGAGCGTTGATAATATTATCCCAAGCGTGCTACGCGATTTTGAAGACGTGAAAGAAGACGTTGGTAACGACTGGACAGCGATGCGAAAAGAAGACCTCGCATCTGAGCTGGCAACGAAAATTACTGAAAATTACACCCTCGGTGAAAATGACGCGAAGGCACTTTCAGAATTTCAAGGCCTGACCGCTGAGCAGATCGTTAATGAGGTTTCCGTCGCGCGGGCAAACACAGATAACGCCGTCAGCACAGATATCCACGCAAGCATATTTGGCCAGAACATTGGTGACATTGAAACAATCCCGGCCGCCAATGGCGACGGATATGTTGTTGTAAGGGTGAAAAGTCGCAGCTTTAACGAAGAAATTGATGAAGCCGCCATCACCCAAACCAAAGACCAGATCAAAACATCTTATCAAAATGATATGATGGGCGCCTTTATCGTTCATCTTTTTGATGCTTTACCGGTCGTTGTTAATAATGCCAATGTTCAAGCGACGCTTAATCAAATTGCCGCACCACTTGAATAATAGCCTTTAAAACTTCAGATAAGATAGAACAGAACAATGGCGACTTTCCCCACCAAAGATGACTTCAAGACGTCTTACAAAGCGGGGAAAGCGCAAGTTCTGTGGACGGCGATGGTTGCTGACCTTGAAACATCGGTCAGCGCCTATCTTAAACTGGCGGAAGCAGAAAACTATTCAAGCCTGCTCGAAAGTGTCGAAGGGGGCGCTATTCGTGGGCGCTATACCTTTATCGGTCTTAAGCCTGATATTATCTGGCGCTGCGAAGGTGATCGTCCTGAAATAAACCGCCGCACCCTTGGCGGAGTTCGCGAAGAAGATTTCGAAAAAATTGATAAACCATCGCTTGAAAGTTTACGTGATCTATTTTCTGAAAGCCTGATTGAACTACCGGAAGCCATGCCGCCGTCTGCGGCCGGGCTAATCGGTTATATGGGTTATGACATGGTGCGGCTAATGGAAAAATTACCCGACGCTAAAGAAGACATCATGGGCACACCGGACAGTATGTTCATGCGGCCAACCATCATGGTGGTGTTTGATAGCATCACTGATTTAATCACCATTGTGACGCCAGTACGCCCTTCTGATGATATAAGTAGTGATCTGGCTTACTTACGCGCAGAAGAGCGCCTAAACGATATTATCAGCGCCTTATCGCAGCCTTTAAGCAAATCCGCGCAGAGCATGGATGAAACGGCCAGTTTTGAAGAACCGGTTTCAAACACGTCAAAAGAAAAGTTCGCGGCCATGGTCGCCCGCGCCCAGGACTATATCGCCGCCGGTGATATTTTTCAGGTGGTGCTTAGTCAGCGCTTTTCAATGCCGTTTGATTTACCGCCCTTTTCATTATACCGCGCGCTTAGACGCACCAACCCGTCGCCCTTTTTATACTATCTAAAATTCGGTGATTTTTCCATTGTTGGCTCAAGCCCGGAAATTCTCGTGCGCCTTAGGGACGACGAAGTAACCATCCGCCCAATCGCCGGAACCCGCCCGCGCGGCGCAACCGCGCTAGAGGATAAAGCTAACGCCGAAGATTTGCTTTCTGATCCAAAAGAATGCGCCGAACATCTAATGCTGCTCGACCTTGGCCGAAACGATGTTGGCCGCGTATCAAAAGTCGGCACGGTCGCGCTTACCGAAAAAATGAATATCGAACTATATTCCCATGTCATGCATATAGTATCCAACGTCCGCGGCGAAATCCGCGACGACTATGACGCGCTTAAAGCCTTGGCGGCTGGCTTCCCCGCCGGAACAGTATCCGGCGCACCAAAAGTCCGCGCCATGGAAATTATTGATGAGCTTGAAGCTGAGAAGCGCGGGATTTATGCCGGGGCAGTCGGCTATTTCTCGGCAGATGGCAGCATGGACACGTGCATTGTACTTAGAACAGCAATCGTTAAAGACGGCGTTATGTATGTTCAGGCGGGTGCAGGCATTGTGGCGGACAGTGTCGCAGCAAGTGAGTATGCGGAATGTGAAGCCAAGGCCAGAGCGCTAGTGAGGGCCGCGGAAGAGGCAGTGCATTTTGCGGATCAGGATAAGGCCGTTCAGTAGAGAAGAAGTACCACTGCCCCTCGTCATTCGCCGACTTGATCGGCGGATCCATTCATAAAGCGAGGACTTTACCACATTCACAATAGACTCGCCGATCAAGTCGGCGAGTGACGAAAGGGATGGGTTCTCTGCCCTTTCCTGACCTATTTCTCTTTTTTCTTTTTTCTGTTATTATGCGGTTCACAGTAATTAATAACAGGGAGAAAAATTATGAGTGTTCAAGATGAAATTGCGGCGGTGAATGGGCCTTTTTGTGCGGGGATTGCTTCTGGTGATGCTGAGAATATGAGAGAATTTTATTCTGATGATCCGTGGTTTTTGGTGCCGGGGGCTGAGGCTATCAAGGGTATTGATGCGGTGCTTGGTGCGGTGCAGGGTTTGATTGATAGCGGGATTACCCGCCTTGAACTTACCACCGCAGAAATAGATGATCTTGGTAATACGGCGGTTGAGGTTGGCCAGTATGTGCTCTACGCCGGGGACGTGGTTGCTGACAGTGGTAAATTTATGGTAGTTTGGAAAAAAAATGATGGCAACTGGCGGATACACCGCGATATGATCAATACCAGTGTTGCTGCTTAATTCTTTTCTTCTCCGAAAAAATTGTAACCCTGAGCACTCAGGTTATTTAATTGATGGGGGGCTCGCCCCCCGGTCTCGCGACCTTCCCCCCACCTCGCATAAGCTCGGGAGGGCAGTCGCCCTTGCCTCAGCCTAAGCTTCGGATTGGATCATAATTGGCTATATTGGTCTTGCCCCTCTTACCTTACACTTTCAATCAATACTTGACCTGCGTCATTCTGCGGCTGCTTTCAGCGCGCTATAGTGTTCTCACGTTAATAATTGTAATACTTTACAAAAAAAGAAGGAATTGAGATGAAATATTTATTAGTGTTTATGGGTGCTTTGTTTAGTTTGTTTGTTGTGTCTTGTACGAGTGGTGGTAGTGGGGGGTAACCGCAGGTGGCTGATGCGCCGCCATTTGATTATGTTGATGGTGCCGATTTGCGGTCGCGCATGCACCAGCTTGCTTTTGCTTTACAGGGGTTAGATAGGGATCTTGCGATTGAATATGATGAGAGAGAGCCCGTTCAGCAGTCTATCGTTGATACCCTTGATGATATCGAGCGGATCGGACAGACGCTTCAATCTGGTGATCTGAATTCCAAGCATCCGTTTTTGCTGGACGCTATGGCAAAATTCCTATCGGACGTCGGCAGAGCCAAGTGGGACGCGGAGCATGACCGTTATTATATGGCGGGCCGCATTACCGGTGCTTGCGTCAGTTGTCATAAGTCTACTTATTGATAATTGATGGGGTAAAATACACTTGTTTTCCCGCTCTGCGGAAATTGGGGGCCTGAGAACTTAGGTTTTAATTTGGTGGGGGGCTCGCCCCCCGGTCTCGCGACCTTCCCCCCACCTCGAAAAGTCTCGGGCGGGTGGTCACCTTTGCCTCAGCCCAATATGGGCTTCGGTCTGGATCATAAATAGTTAGATTAGAGTAACTCCCTGCGAATAAGTTCCCCCTTGAATAAAATACTCATAAAATTTGAGCGAATATTATACCCTTTGTTCATAACTCGTGCGTTATATTTATTTAGTAGTAGTAACAGTAACGAGTAACAAAGGGGTATAGTATAGTGCATCCTCAGGATCTGAATAATCATAT
This sequence comes from Kordiimonadaceae bacterium, assembly GCA_018660225.1. Classification (GTDB taxonomy): domain Bacteria; phylum Pseudomonadota; class Alphaproteobacteria; order Sphingomonadales; family Emcibacteraceae; genus Pseudemcibacter. The sequence continues at coordinate 13,097 of JABJKT010000211.1, read as the reverse complement.
CAATGACCATGAAAAATGGTTGCTTAACAATAGTGGCCAGCGGGCCGATTTCACGCTTGAAAATCTAAGCGGTTTTAATTTTAACAACACAAGTCTTCAGTCGGCCAAATTTGTTGGTTCGGAATTTGTTGGCTGTGATCTTTGTAATAGTGATCTTCGCGATGTTGATGCGTTTGGGGCGTCGTTCATGGGCGCTGACCTTACGGATAGTGATTTATCGCGCGCCGATCTTCGCGGTACCAAATTTCATAAAGCCATTTTGCACGGAACAAAGCTAATCAATGCGGATCTGCGTAGCGGTACACTGCTTAATAATAGCGGTGAGAATGTGAAAATCGTCACGTCAGATTTACGCCAAGCCGATCTTGACAATACGGAAATGAACAATGTTAAGCTGACCGGTGGCTGTCTTTCTGGCGCATCAATGAAAAATGCCGACTGCACAGGCGCGATATTTGACAAATGCGATTTTAAAGACGCTGATTTATCGGGAACCAATTTCACCAATGCCAATTTTAAAGGGGCCGATCTTAGCAATGCCGATCTCTCTGATGCTAACTTTACCGGTGCGGATTTATCTGATAGTACGGTAAAAGGTGCCAATTTATCCGGCGCCAATTTTACAAATGCCATAACAACCGGCGCCAATTTTGAAGAAACCAATGGCGACTTCAACACCGAGAAATCAGAAACAGCTGAACAAATAAAAGAAAGACTTCAGCGCGAAATTGCTAAAATTCTGGTTAAACATACGGTTTGGGTCGTAAGTAATGGTAATCGCGGGGAGCGCTGCGAACTTCAAAATGCCGACCTTAGCGGAATGGATTTATCCAAGGCCCAGCTTTATTATGCCAATCTACGCGGCGCCAATCTGGAAGGTGTTAATCTTACGGGGGCGAGCCTGATGATGGCGGACCTTTCCTGTGCCACCCTTGATCATGCCAAGCTTAGCAAAGCGTGCCTTAATGGTGCCAACCTGCGCGGTGCAACATTATTTGAAGCGGATCTAGGTGACAGTTCGCTGGCCCCACTGGCGATGACGGATAGTAAAGGTAAGCCAACCGGGCGCACATGGTCCGTTAATCTTTCCATGGCGATTTTGGACGGAGCCAATATGAGCGGCGCAGATTGCAGTAACGCCAATATGATCGGCGCTAGTTTGCTCAATACCAATGTGAAAAATGCCGATTTTAAAAATGCCCGACTTTCCGATATAAAACTAAACGGAACCGGGCTTTCACTGGCTATTGTCAAGAATGTTCAGCTTGCGAGTTAAAAGCCATAGAAAAAGCCGCTGACTATAAAAAATCAGCGGCTTTAAATAAAACATGTTCGTTTAAATTTCGGCTTTTACTTGGCTTAGCGCCTCAATCATCAAATCTTCCATTTGTTTACGGACCTGGTGTTCTGATTGATCGCAGCCTTTATCATCAAGGTCGCCTTTTACTTTACGGTAGACATCTTCTTCGCCAGTTTCTTCAAAATCACTTTCAATAACCTGACGGGCGTAGGCCGCTGCGGCGTCGCCATCAAGCCCCATAAGGCCAGCGGCCCATAGTCCCAATAGTTTATTACGTCGGGCGGTTGCTTTAAATTCCAGTTCTTTATTATGGGAAAACTGGTTTTCCGCTGCTTTTTCCCGATCATCAAATTGCGACATGGGTATTTGCTCCTTAAATTCGCTTAAATTTCATTAGTACATCATGCCTGTTTACGGCATTTCTCATTTCATTTCCATATTTATTATTTAATAATAAAAAAAATATTTTAAAGGGCTAAGTCTGATTGTTTTTCAGTTCTTTTTACGTTAGATTGTCCTCGCTTGATTCTGCTATTTTAAAACTGTTCAGGGACGATCATGTCTAATAAAGAAATGCTCTACGAAGGCAAGGCCAAAATACTCTATAAAGGTCCAAAGCCCGACACCATCATTCAATATTTTAAAGATGACGCTACGGCGTTTAATAATGTCAAAAAAGGCACCATCGCCGGTAAAGGCATTATCAATAATAAAATGAGCGAGCTGATTATGACGCGCCTCGGCGCGATCGGTATCCCGACCCATTTTATCGAGCGGCTCTCAGACCGTGAGCAGCTGTGTCATGAAGTGGAAATTATTCCGCTTGAAGTGATCGTGCGAAATACGGTTGCTGGTACTATGGCTAAAACATTCGGCATCGAAGAAGGCCTGCGCCTTCCGCGCCCGATTATTGAATTTTCCCTAAAAGATGATGACCTTGGTGATCCACTGATCCCGGAAAATCATATTTTAGTGCTTGAAATTGCCAAAGAAGACGAGCTGATGGAAATGATGGAAATGACCTCGAAAATCAATGATTTTCTACGAGGATTTTTTGCAGCCGTTGGCATTGAACTAATTGATTTTAAACTTGAATTCGGCAGACTTACTGACGGACAAGATGGTCATTTTCTTGTACTGGCCGATGAATTTAGCCCGGATAACTGCCGCCTGTGGGATTTTGAAACGGGTGAAAAACTTGATAAAGACCGCTTCCGCCGAGATCTTGGCGGTGAAGTGGAAGCTTATCAGGAAGTGGCGCGCCGACTTGGCATATCACTTGAAGTTGAAGATAAAGAAGAAGACTAATTTTTAAATTTAAAAGGATAAACACTTGAAAGCACGTGTTCATATTACTCTTAAAAACGGCGTATTAGACCCGCAGGGAAAAGCGATCCAGCACGCTCTTGATGCGCTTGGCTTTAGTGGTGTCGATGATGTTCGCCAAGGCAAATATATCGAACTTGACCTCGCGGAAACCGACAAGGCCGCGGCGAAGGCCAATGTGGAAGAAATGTGTAAAAAGCTTCTGTCCAATATGGTCATTGAAAATTACGCCATTGATATTGATTAATCTTTTATCCTAGGAACGAAAAATGAAATCAGCTGTTGTTACCTTCCCTGCTTCTAACTGTGATCGGGATATGTACGTAGCACTTGAAAAAATCACCGGACAGACGCCGCACAAAATCTGGCATCAAGACAGTGACATTCCCAATGTTGACCTGATCGCCTTACCGGGCGGTTTTTCATTTGGGGACTATCTACGCTGCGGCGCCATGGCGGCCCGCTCCCCAGCCATAAAGGCCATAGCAGAACATGCCAAGCGCGGCGGATACGTGATCGGCGTTTGTAACGGCTTTCAGGTGCTTACTGAAATGGGCCTCCTTCCCGGGGCTTTAATGCGTAATGCATCGCTTAAGTTCGTTTGTAAAACAGTCCAGTTAAAGGTTGAAAATTCAGATAGCAGCTTTACCAACCGCTATAACACCGGACAAGTGGTCGATATTCCGGTAGCCCATCATGACGGTAATTATTTTGCCGATGATCAGACACTGGCCAAACTCGAAGATAACGGACAGGTTGCCTTTCGTTATGTGGACGAAAAGGGTGAAGCAACGCCTAGCTCAAATCCAAACGGATCACAGAATAATATTGCTGGCATAATGAACGAGCGCGGAAACATTCTCGGTATGATGCCACACCCTGAAAGATTTATCGAAAATGCGCAGGGCGGCCAGGATGGTCGTGGCTTTTTCGAAAGCATCATCAATTCCCTCAATTAGGTTTTATAAAGTATGACTGACATAAACTGGAATAACAGCCCTGATATTACCGAAGACCTTATTAAAGAACACGGGCTTTCGGATGATGAACATAAATTGATGCTCAAAATTCTTGGCCGCACGCCTACCCTGACCGAACTTGGGATTTTCTCGGTCATGTGGAGCGAGCATTGTTCTTATAAATCATCAAAACTTCATCTTAAAACGCTTCCTACCAAAGCGCCGTGGGTCATTCACGGCCCCGGTGAAAATGCCGGTGTGATTGATATTGGCGACGGACAAGCGGCGATTTTTAAAATGGAAAGCCATAACCACCCGTCCTATATTGAACCATACCAAGGCGCCGCAACCGGTGTCGGCGGCATACTGCGCGACGTGTTCACCATGGGCGCGCGCCCCGTTGCTAATATGAACGCGCTTCGTTTTGGCTCAACCGACCATCATAAAACCCGCCACCTGCTAAGCGGTGTTGTTGAAGGGATCGGCGGCTACGGAAACTGCGTTGGTGTGCCGACCGTAGGCGGGGAAACCAACTTCCATCCGTCCTATGACGGTAATATCCTTGTTAATGCCATGACCGTTGGTCTTGCTGATCAGGATAAGATTTTCCTTTCTGCTGCGGCCGGTGTTGGAAACCCTGTGATTTATGTGGGATCAAAAACCGGACGTGACGGCATCCACGGTGCAACAATGGCATCCGCCGAATTTACCGAAGATAGTGAAGAAAAACGCCCTACAGTTCAAGTTGGTGACCCGTTCACTGAAAAACTGCTTATTGAAGCGTGCCTGGAGCTTATGTCAACGGACATGGTTGTCGCTATTCAGGATATGGGCGCGGCAGGACTTACATCATCATCAGTTGAAATGGCGTCTGGCGGCGGTGTTGGGTTTAGCTTAAACCTTGATATGGTTCCCCAGCGCGAAGAAGGCATGACCCCTTACGAAATGATGCTTTCTGAAAGTCAGGAACGCATGCTTGTTGTGCTTAAGCCGGACCGCGTTAAAGAAGCTGAGGCCTTATTTCATAAATGGGACCTTGATTTTGCCGTGATCGGTGAAATTACCGCTGACGGAAACTTGACTTTAACTTGGCAGGGCAATGTGGTTGCGGATATCCCGACCCAGCCGCTGGCTGATAATTCGCCGGAATATGACCGTCCGTGGGTAAAAACAGAAGCACCAGCCGTTATTGACGCCGCTGATATGGCTGCACCAAATGATCTTGGTGAAACACTGCTTAAAATGGTTGGTAGTGCTAACCTTTCATCACGGGCCTGGATCTGGCAGCAATATGATAATCAGGTTATGGCCGATACTATTCAAATGCCGGGCGGCGACGCTGCGGTTGTGCGCGTTCACGGCACGGATAAGGCACTGGCCATTTCAACCGACTGTACACCGCGCTATTGTTACGCTGACCCTTTTGAGGGCGGAAAACAGGCAGTTGCGGAAACGTGGCGTAATATTACTGCCGTTGGTGCAAACCCGATGGCAATAACCGATTGTCTTAATTTCGGCAACCCCGAACGCCCGGACATTATGGGGCAATTTGTTGGTGCGATTGAAGGCATTCGTGAAGCTTGCACCGTACTAGATTATCCGGTGATCAGCGGTAATGTATCGCTTTATAACGAAACAAACGGCACCGGTATTCATCCGACCCCGGCCATTGGCGGCGTTGGGCTTATGCAGGACAGCAGCAAAATGATCAAAATCGCGCCAAAAGAAAATGGCGATGTTATTTTACTGGTTGGGCAGAGCAACGGCCATATCGGCTGCACACAGTATCTAAGCATTATTGAAGGCCGCGAAGAAGGAGCGCCTCCCCCCGTTGATCTTGAGTTAGAAAAGAAAAATGGTGATTTTGTCAGAAAACATATCTTGGACGGTAACATCAGTGCTTGTCATGATATTTCCGACGGTGGATTATTTGTGTCCTTAGCTGAAATGGCTATGGCATCAGGCAAAGGAATGAATATTGCCCTTAATAATGGCGACATTCCGGCTCATGCGTACGGCTTTGGTGAAGATCAGGCCCGTTATGTGTTAAGTGTCTCAGCAGCAGATGCAGATGTTATTATCAGTGACGCGGCAGAGACAGATGTAAAAATCGAAAATATCGGCGTTGTTGGTGGTGAGGCTCTTGATATTGAAGACCTACTTACTATATCTGTTAAGGAACTACTTGACGCCCACGCATCATGGATGCCAAACTATATGTCAACGGAAAGCTAGGAGAAGAGAATGGCCCTTGAAGCCCCTCAAATAAAAGAAATGATTTTGGAAATTCTTCCCGGCGCTGACGTTCAGGTTCAGGATATGCGCGGTGATGGCAGCCAATTTGCTGCTCACGTCGTATCCGATGAGTTTATTGGAAAAAACAGAGTGCAGCAGCATCAGATGGTCTATAAGGCCCTCAAGGGTAAAATAGGCGGAGAACTCCATGCCCTTTCACTACAAACATCTGCACCAGAATAACATATCAGGAAAATAAAATGACCAACCCCGTACATGACCGCATAAAAAATGATGTAACAAGCAACGATGTTGTTCTTTACATGAAGGGCGACGCAATGTTCCCGCAGTGCGGTTTTTCAGCCACTGTTATAGAAATTCTAAACTATTTTAACGTGCCATACGAAACACATAACGTGCTTCAGGACGAAGCGCTACGCGACGGCATTAAAGAATACAGCGACTGGCCAACCATCCCACAACTATACGTCAAAGGCGAATTCCTAGGCGGCTGCGACATAATCCGCGAAATGGCCGCGAATGGCGAACTAGTAGCCCATTTCGAAAGCGTCGGGATTGAACCTAAGGGTTAGAGCTTTTTTCCCATTTATGATCCAATCCGACGCCCAATTGGGCGGAGGCAAGGCCGACTGGCCGCCCGAGCCAATGCGAGGTGGGGGGAAGATCAATAATTGGTTAGAGAGCTATGCTTACCGCATTGATCTCACTCCGTTGATATTCATAAGTACTGGAGCCGCGCTCCTTTGCTCGTTTCTATAATTTGCATTCATTTTCAAAAAAGAGTATTTTTTAAATAAATAAATAATACAGATTGGAACGGGGGAGCCGTTGACAATAAATAAGAACATATCCGTTGCCGTATTACCATTTGAAGTGTTCAATCAAAATCAACGCTTGAAAACCTTAATCCACGGCTTAACAGAAGATCTAATTACCAATTTATCAAAATTTGTTGGATTGTCTGTCGTTTCTCAATTTTCCACTCAACAAATTAAAGATCTCACAAATTTTGATGAAATAGAAAAACTGGGTGCTAATTTTCTAGTCTTTGGCAGTATCCGTAATATTGCCGATAAATTACGCATCACAATTCAGCTGATTAAATCTAATGATAGAAGTGTTATTTATTCGGCCCAGTTACTAACATTATCTGGATTGGTCCATGTCTGAGATAGCTGGTCCATTTCGCTTTTACCATTTGCAATACTCTCCCAAACGGCAACTCTTTCCACTTTAAAAATATCATTTCCGGTGAGCATCCAACCGCGAAGCGATGCGAGGGATGAGTTAATATCATTAACCATCTGCGCACTGGCGTTTGCAGTGGGCACCCGTAAAGATGAAAGCCTAACCACACCGTCCGATGCGTCACCAACTTTTACAATTGTAATTCCTACTGCTATTAATAGTGTAAGGAACAAAATTCCAAATCCACCGAACAGACGTTGTTTAATATTAAACTCTAACGATTTTAACCAAGACATATTTTAACCTTTTTAATAATAATATTTTATTCGAAACCTCTCTAACGAATTTTTCGTTATGGCTTCTTACCTGAATTTTAATTAATTAATCTGTGCGAAAAATTATTTCTTGGTGGTGAATTTTTTTTCTAAACCCTGTTTTATAATCTCTTAAAATTTTATTAGAATCATTTATAAGTGATATACATTAAAACTCTGTTAAGTATTATTAAGGTATTTAATAATTTTCCCAAATTTATGCCTCCAAAAGCGGCAGTTTACGCCTTGTTCCCTATTAAGCAGCATGTTAAGTTCGTGCTTCAAATATGGGAAGCTTATGACAAGTAAGGGAAAATTCAGCGAACGAACGGCAATGGCGATTGTTATCGCCAACATGATCGGCACCGGTATTTTTACCTCTCTCGGCTTTCAGCTTGCCGACATTCGTTCAGGCTTTGTTATTATGGCGCTATGGGCACTAGGCGGTTTAATGGCTTTGTGCGGTGCACTCTGTTACGCGGAACTCAGTGCCAAGCTGCCCCGTTCGGGCGGTGAATATAATTTCCTAAGCCGGATTTATCATCCTGGTGCCGGTTTTATATCTGGCTGGATATCTGCAACCGTCGGCTTTGCCGCACCGACTGCCCTTGCCGCGATGACCTTTGGTACTTACCTTGCATCCGTTTACCCGGTCTTTAACCCATTATGGCTGGCAAGCGTTCTGATCATAACAATAACCGCCATCCACGCGACAAGCCACAAAAACAGTGCCGATTTACAAGGTTTTTTTACAGCCGGGAAAATCCTGCTTATCATAGTTTTTTCAATAGCCGCTCTTATGGCCGTTGATAGCGTGCAAAATGTCAGATACGTCCCTGACCAATCGGACATTCCGTTATTTACCGGCGGCGCGTTTGCGGTTTCACTGATTTATGTCAGTTATGCTTATACCGGCTGGAACGCGGCCACCTATCTTACCGATGAACTTGAAAACCCGAAGAAAACCTTACCGCGCGTTCTTGTGGTTGGCACAGCTGCGGTTATGATTTGTTATCTGCTGCTTAATTATGTTTTTATGGCCGTTGCACCAATGGATGCTATGTCAGGTAAACTTGAAATCGGCTATATCGCCGCGACCCACGCTTTTGGTGATATTGGTGCGACAATAATGGGCGTATCATTATCACTGCTGCTCGTTTCAACCGTAAGCGCCATGATTGTCGCCGCACCGCGTGTGCTGCAGGTGCTCGGTGAGGATTACTCACTGTTTAAATTTTTAAGCAGGAAAAACAGCCATCAGATACCGGCCATGGCGATCTGGTTCCAGTCAATAATGGCTCTCGGCTTTTTGTGGTCGGCCACTTTTGAAAGCATCCTGATTTTTTCTGGCGCTACTATGGCGCTGAATAGCCTAGTGGTGATATTCGGTGTGTTTATTTTAAGGCGTAAGGATAAGAGTAGTGGCGACGAAAATGACGGTAATTTCAGGATACCGTTTTATCCCCTGCCGCCGGTTATTTTTATCGCCATCACAGTATGGACTCTGATTTACCTCGCCATCGGCAACCCCGTTGAAATCGCCTTCAGCGTCGGGCTTATTGTTACTGGTGGTATTGGATATTATTTGACGCAGAAATATTCAGCTGAATAAAAAAAGCCGCCTTGCGAAATACAAAGCGGCTTTTGAATTGTTTATAAGAAAAGACCTTAACGTGAGTAGAATTCCACTACTAGGTTTGGTTCCATTTGAACCGCGTAAGGAATTTCATCAAGTGCTGGTACGCGGAGGAATGTTGCTTTAACGCCATCTTTTTCGATCGAGATATAATCAGGAATATCACGTTCGTTAGACTGGATACCTTGGATTACCATTGGGATCTGACGTGATTTTTCACGGATCTCAATAACGTCACCCACTTTTACCATGAAGCTTGGAATGTTTACTTTTTTACCGTTCACTGTTACGTGGCCATGATTTACAAACTGACGAGCAGAGAAAATAGTAGGCACGAATTTTGAACGGTAAACAACCGCATCAAGACGGCATTCAAGCAGACCTACAAAAATTTCACCGGTATCACCACGGCGACGGTCAGCTTCTGCGAAGATGCGTTTAAATTGTTTTTCGGTTAGATCACCGTAGTAGCCTTTAAGCTTCTGTTTGGCCATCAACTGGATACCATAATCAGAAAGTTTAGCGCGGCGACCCTGGCCATGTTGACCGGGACGATATTCGCGGGAATTTACTGGTGATTTTGGACGACCCCAAATGTTTTCGCCCATGCGGCGGTCGATCTTATACTTAGCTTGTGTACGTTTAGTCATTTTTTCAAATCGCTTCTTTAGTTAAAATTGATATTAGTATCAGCGCCGTAACTGAGGATATGCCCTGAATTACGCAACCTGAGATTCTCACTCAAGTCATTAGAGATGCGCGGAATATAGCTATATCTAAGGGGATGTCAAACGTTATTCGGCTTTTTTCTTAGCCTTTAACGCAATTTCTGCCTTCTCAGCGATCCAACCCGCTCCGCCGCCCGTGGCAAGGGCTTTTATGACCCCGCGCATAGTACTTATTTCTTCACGGGTTAGCTCGGAGCGGGTAAATATATTGCGAAGGTTACGGCGCATTAGTGAGCGGCGCTGATCAGCGCGAAAATATCCCGCCTCTTTAAGCTCTTCTTCCATATGGTCGAACAGTTTTTGCAGCTCCCCCGCTGTTGCGGGTGATGTATCCTGCGTTGGGGTAAAACTATCAGGAATATCTGAGCCCGTCTGAAACCATTCATAAGAGAGTAGCCCGACCGCCTGCGCGAGATTTATTGACGCGAAGCTCGGGTTAAGCGGCACAGAAACAATCGCCGTTGAAAGGGCAATATCATCATTCTTTAAACCGGCCTTTTCCGGCCCAAACAGCAGCCCGACTTTTTTACCCGTATTCACAAACCCGCGCATAAGTTCACAACAACGCTTAGGCGTCACCACTTCCTTAATCATATCACGCGGCCGCGCCGTGGTCGCATATACATATTCCAGATCAGCAATCGCTTCCGCCGTAGTGTCAAACACACGCGCTTTATCAAGCACGATATCTGCCCCCGCAGCCGGCGCCACCGCCGCCTCATTAGGCCAGCCGTCACGCGGCGCGACTAAGCGAAGGTCCGTAAGCCCAAAATTATACATAGCCCGCACAGCCTTACCAATATTTTCCCCAAGTTGGGGAACAATAAGAATAATAGCAGGCCCATCTTCCTGAATTTTAGAAGGCTTTTTGTGGTCGGTTCCGGCCATTAATCAAATTCCAGCTTAGGTCCATCAGGGGTGTCTTTAATGGTAATCCCATGCTCTTTAAATCTATCTCTGATTTTATCAGCGGTAGCATAATCTTTATTTTTCTTAGCTTCTTCTCGTTCAGATAACCATGCTTCATATTCAGCATTCGCTTCTAGTACACCAACAGTTAAATCACTATCAAATTTTCGATATAATAATCCTAATAATTGAGCGGATGCTAATAATTCGCCTTTTCTATTTTCATCTTTTGCTAACTGATGTAATTCCATTATTGCTTTTGGCGTATTTAAATCATTTCGCAATGCTTCTAGAATTTCTTCGGCAGGTTTTGTAGCTGTTACATCCTGAGTAAGATTGTACCATTTTGTTAATTGTTTATTGGCTTGCAATATACCATCACTACTAAAATCCACGGGTTGGCGATAATGTGCTGTAAGCAAACACATGCGAATAGCTTCCCCTATATTTTTACCATGCTCTTCCAAAAGCTCATGTACCGTCACAAAATTACCGAGTGACTTTGACATCTTTTCGCCGTTTACCGTCAGATAGCCGTTATGCATCCAGTGGTTAGCGAGGTTTGCGCCGCCGTGGCTGCATTTGCTTTGGGCGATTTCGTTTTCGTGGTGGGGAAATATTAAGTCTTGTCCGCCGCCGTGAATGTCTATTGTTTTTCCGAAGTTCTTTTCGATCATCGCTGAACATTCGGTGTGCCAACCGGGGCGGCCTCTACCCCATGGGCTATCCCACCCGGGCTGCGCATCGCTCGACGGTTTCCAGAGCACAAAATCAGGTGCTTCGCGTTTATAATCCGCTACATCAACCCGTGCGCCTGCGAGCAGGTCTTCGACTGACCGGTTTGAAAGTCCGCCATAATCCTGCATTGTTGAAACCTGAAACAGTACGTGTCCATCAGCTTCATAGGCATGATCTTTTTCAATCAGATCACTGATTAAAGACTTCATTTCTTCAATATAATCCGTTGCCTTTGGCACTATGTCCGGCATATCGGCATTGAGCGCTGCCACATCTTCTTCATAAATACGGGCATATTTTTCAGTGATTACTGAAATATCTTCGCCAGACTTTTGACTGGCTTCAATGATTTTATCATCAATGTCGGTAATGTTGCGCGCGTAAGTAAGCTTGCCGAAATCATGACGCAGCAGCCTAGCGAGCGTATCAAATACAACAACCGGTCTTGCATTACCAACATGGGCAAAGTCATAAACCGTCGGGCCGCACACATACATGGTGATGTGTGCGGGGTCGATTGGTTTAAACTCTTCCTTCTTATTAGTAAGAGTGTTGTATATTTTAAGCTTGCTGGCCATTTAATCTCGCTCGAACACGTTGCTCACCGATTAATGGTAATAATGAACCCATATCCGGGCCATGGTCAAGTCCTGTAACGGCTTGGCGTAGTGGCATAAAGAGGCCGCGGCCTTTAGCACCAGTTTCTTCCTTGACGGCGGTTGTCCATGCTTTCCATGTTGTCTCGTCCCAGTTACCTGACGGCAGGAGCGCTTCCGCTTTAGCAATAAAGTCAGCATCTTCAATCAACGGTGTAATCAGGCCATTTATAATAGTCAGCCATTCAGACACATCATCAAGATGTTTGATGTTAGCCCGCGCCACGTTCCAGATCGCTTCTGAAACACCTTCGGGCAAGCGGTCTTTCACTGCATCAAAATCCGTCACATGTAAAATCTTGGCATTTAATATTTCAAGATCATTGGGATCAAACTTGGCGGTCGCGCGGGAAAATTTGCTAAATTCAAAACCTTCAATTAACGGCTCGACTGATGTAAACGGCTCAATCGGGTCTGATGATCCCATCTTGGAGAGAAGGCTTAAGATGCTCATGGCCTCTAAGCCGTCATCTTCACGGTATGATTTAATGCTCGCGGAACCAAGGCGTTTTGATAGCCCCTCGCCCTTTGCACCAGTTAGCAGAGCGAAATGGGCCATTTCAGGGGCCTTTGCACCGAGTGCTTCAAAAAGCTGGGTTTGCACCGCGCTATTTGCTGAATGATCTTCGCCGCGCATAATATGGGTGATTTCAAAATCAATATCATCGACCACGCTTGGCAGCGTATGAAGATAAGTGCCGTCCCCGCGCACCAAAATCGGATCGCTCAGTGCTTCGATATCAAAATTTTGATGACCGCGCACAAGATCATCCCATTCAACCCTAGCCGGGATATTCAGCTTAAAGCGCCAATGCGCCGTTCTACCCTCTGCTTCAAACTTGGCAACATCTTCATCGGTCATGTTAAGTCCGGCGCGGTCATATAGCGGCGGCTTACCTTGGCCAAGTTGAACTTTTCTTTTAAGATCAAGCTCTTGCGACGTTTCATAGCAGGGATAAAGTCGGCCATCGGCTTTTAATTTTTCAACGGCAGCATCATAACGGTCAAAGCGTTCAGACTGCTTTGCGGTCTCGTCCCAGTTAAGGCCGAGCCATAACAAATCTTCTTTAAGGCCATCTTCATATTC
>JABJKT010000210.1 GCA_018660225.1 Kordiimonadaceae bacterium | reverse complement strand
TTAATTCTCCAAGTAATCCTTCGGGTGCAGTGTTTGATCAACAAACCTTGAATGATCTGGCACAATATTGCCATGAAAATTCAATCTGGCTTGTGTCCGACGAAGTTTACTGGTCAGTTACTTTTGAAGGTGAGCATACTTCAGCCTATAAAAACGAGCAGTATAGAAGCACCACCATCGTCGTAAATAGCCTTTCAAAATCCCATGCCATGACCGGTTGGCGAGTGGGTTGGGCCATTGGGCCCGATGAATTTACTGAGGCCTTGACCGCCCTTTCGCAAGCATTACAGTTTGGCGTTAATCAGTTCGTGCAAACTGCTGCCATCGTTGCCCTTAAAGACACTGAAAGCGCTGAAAAATTCCGCAATATATTCCGTGAGCGGCGAAATGCGTTATGCGACGGACTAAAGAAAAGCAATCATCTGAGCTTTTCAATCCCAAAGGGCGGCATGTTCGCCCTCGTTGATATTTCAAGTACAGGCTTAAGCGGAAGGGAATTTGCCGAAGGGTTGTTAGCGCAAGAGGATATCGCCATCGTTCCCGGCTTCGGTTTTGGCCCATCAATGGTAAACACCGTACGCATAGGATTTCTTTGCGGTGAAGAGCTATTAAAAACCGCTGCCCGCAGAATAGTCCGCTTCACAGAAAGTAAAATGAGAGAAAAAGCAGACTAAGTGCTTAAAATCCAGCTATCTCACCATCAACATCAATAAATTTAGCAAGTTTGGAAAATCTTTTTTCGACCACTTCGTTGACAAGATCGATCATGTTATCTTTAATTTTTAAGCTTAGTTTATCATCAGCCAAAGTTATCTCAGCCATTTTTAGGCCCTCTGATGTGCCGCCTGATATTCTTTGGGCAAGGCGCAGGGCTAAGCCAATTTTTCTAGCATAAAGCATATCATCTTTACTGATCAATGACTTTGCTGTGCTGACTTGCGGTGCATTATTACCGGAGCCGCCGTAGCATATATAAAGCGCCATAGCCATCAGCGCCGCGCCCCAATGGTTTATACCGCTAAAACGACCATATAAGATTTCCGAGACCACTTTTTCAGCGCGGTATTCAGGATGGCCGCGCCAACCCACATCGCTTAAAATACAAATAGCAAGCCTGAGCCGTTTATGTTCGGTACTTTCATCTGAAAAAAGCCCCTCAATCCAGTCATTGAGCCGCTCACCGTGATCAGGGAAGCGGCCGGTCATCTGCGCCACCTGATGACAGCCGACTATCAACGGATCCTGCGCACGCACATCCGTTTCCATTTCATTATAAAGCAATCCTTCGCGGACACCGAAAGCAGAAATAACAAATTTACCGGGCTTGATGATTTTTAAAAGTCTGCAAAGCACAAGAGCAGCCAGTGCTAATGTTTTAATCCGTTTTGATGAAATATGCGGGCGGTACTGTTCTAGCTCGGCCTTAGTCATTTTTGAAATGCGTAACGCAAGCTCGGTAATTTCCTCCACCGGAATAATATAATTATGCATATTGACCAGCGGGTAGTTTGTTTCCATCATATGAACCCGGGCCAGTGTCCGCCACGAACCACCAACCGCATAAAATTTGCGGCCGCTTTCTTCTTTTAACCAAGTGATCTCGGCGAGATACTGATCGATTTTTCCTTCTGCATCTGAGATGCGCGTTCCGTCTTTATCCTGCAGTTGCAATGGGCCAATCGGCAGCGTGCTTTCATGTGAGACTTGCTTTTCATGAACGGTGGCAAGCTCAAGACTACCACCACCAAGATCGCCAATAATCCCCGTAGCGCGGGGCACCGCACAAATCACCCCGTTACCGGAAAGGCGGGCTTCTTCATTGCCATCGATCACATTGATTTCTATGCCTGCTTCCTGCTTTACCCGCTCAACGAACTCACTACCGTTTGCAGCATCCCTTACCGCCGAAGTGGCTACAACTTTATAGTCTTCAATGTCCATCTTATTAAGCAGCAATGAAAAACGTCTTAAAGTCGTGGCGGCCTTATCCATAGATTTTTCAATCATTGAACCGGTTTCAGCCACACCGCGGCCCAGTCCACAGAATACTTTTTCATTGAACAGCACATAAGGCGCCCGGTGAAGGTTTTCATAAACCACCATTCGAACGGTGTTTGAGCCAATATCTATAACGGCAAATTTTCCCAAATTTACTTCCCTTAAAATTATTTGTCTCTGTCTTCTTTTTTTATTGCCGAGCCAACCCCAGAAAGGCTCGGGTTCGTCATGAAATATTGATGAGCGGAGAAAGCATCCCCACTTTCTTCCACCTTGTTATATCGGTCATTACTGTCCAGTGTCCAGCTTTGCTCCGTATCTTTAATATTTGCATGCATAATCTGATCTAAAACTTGCGAATGAACGGTGGGATTTTCCAGCGGCGCCAGTATTTCCACCCTTCTGTCAAAATTACGCGGCATCCAATCGGCCGATGATATAAATACTTTAGCCTTAGGGGACGGTAAAGACTTTCCATTTCCAAAACACATAATCCTAGAATGTTCAAGAAATCGCCCGATAATGCTTTTAACTGTTATATTTTCAGATAATCCCTTTACCCCCGGCCTTAGACAGCAAATACCGCGAATGACCATATCAATAAGAACCCCTTCGTTTGACGCTTGATAAAGCTTATCAATAATGGTCGGATCGACTAGGGCATTGAGCTTAAGCCATATATTTGCCGGTTTTCCGGCTCGGGCAAATTCAATTTCCCGGTCAATATGCTCCATTAGACTAGAACGGATGGAATGCGGTGAAATTTTAGCCTTTTTTAAATTATCAGGAACCGTGTTTCCGGTAAGATAATTAAAAATATGAACCGCATCATGACCAAGATCTTTATTGTCGGTAAAAAACGAGATATCCGTATAAACCTTAGCCGTCAGAGGATGATAATTACCGGTACCAAAATGAAGGTAGGATTTAAGCTGATCCCCTTCGCGGCGCACAACAACCGATATTTTGGCATGTGTTTTAAGTTCAAGAAAGCCGAACACCACCTGAACCCCTGCCCGTTCCATGTCTTGCGCCCATTTAATGTTACGAGCTTCATCAAAGCGCGCTTTAAGCTCAATAAGGGCGGTGACTGATTTCCCGGCCTCAGCAGCCTTAATGAGCGCTTTTACAATCGGACTATTATCACTGGTGCGGTAAAGAGTTTGTTTAATGGCCAGAACATTTTCATCCGCGGCCGCCTGTTCAATGAAGCTGACCACAACATCGAAACTTTCAAATGGATGATGGACAACAAAATCTTTTTGGGCGATGGCGGCAAAAATATCACCACCGAACTCCTTAACCCGTCTTGGAAAACGTGGGATAAAAGGCTCAAACGTAAGGTCTGCCCGCTCCGAGACGATAAGATCGTTTAACTGCGCAAGTCCAAGAATACCGTCAACATAGCTGATCTCTTCCTTTAAAACCCCGAGTTCTTTTCTAATTATTTTATAAAGGTTCTTCGGCATGGATTTATTAACTTCAAGGCGCACCACATTACCACGTCTGCGTCTTTTAAGGGCGCTTTCAAACACCATCACCAGATCTTCGGCTTTTTCTTCTACCTCAAGTTCACTGTCGCGGATAATGCGAAAAATTCCTTCCCCTATCAGGGTATAATTAGGAAAGATCAGTGAGGTAAACATCTTCAGGATATTCTCCAGCGATATAAACCGGATGTCCCCGTCATTATCCGGTAGCCTGATAAAGCGTTTGGTTTGTGAGGGGATGGGAAGAAGCGCAAATAATGATTTACCATCATCATTTCTTTTCAAATCAACGATTAAAGTAAAACCAAGGTTTGGAATAAACGGAAACGGATGCGCTAAATCAATAGCCAGCGGCGTAATTATGGGAAATACATGTTCCAAGAAATATGTTTCAAGCCATTTCTTTTGCGTCTCATTTAATTGATCAGGCTCAAGCAGGCTGAGATTTGTTTGCTTAAGCTCTTCAATAAGCTCGCGGCATTCTATCAGCTGCTTGCGCACAAGTTCATTTGATAATGTGCTTATTTTTTCAAGCTGTTCTTTTGGCGTTAGGCCATCATCACTGAGCACATTTGCTTCGGTCATCATAAGGCCGCGAAGCCCGGCGACACGTACCATATAAAATTCATCGAGATTGCTAGCGGATATTGATAAAAAGCGTAACCGTTCCAAAAGCGGATATTTTTTATTACAGGACTGTTCCATCACCCGCAGATTAAACGAAAGCCAGGAAAGCTCGCGGTTAATCAGTTTTTCTGAAGCGCTGAAATTCTCTATGCAGGTCATTCTGCTTTGCCTAGTCCTCTTCCATGTTGTCAAGCACACGCTTAACCACAGGTATTGTTATTTTCTTTTTTTCCGTAAGCGAGAGCTTATCAATATCATGGACCAATTTTCGCACAGCATCAAATGATCTTTCTGCGCGTGGGATTAGATACCGGAGAACATCTTGTGTCAGAGTGATTTGCCTGTCAGAAAACTGTTTGATTATAACAGCTTGAACAAGATCGTCGCCAGGCGGCTTAATTTTAATAGCTTCTGAAGCCAGCATGCGCGATGATAAATCAGCAAGTGTCATCGGCCACTTTTTTGGATGCGTGCGAGCCGTTAGCAAAATATACCCGCCCTGCTCCCTTACCCAGTTATAGAGGTGAAACAGGTTTTTTGCGGTTTCTTCATCACTTATAATGTCATCAACATCTTCAATAATAAATGTAAACTCGTCCCTCTCCATAAAACCCAACTTATCAAGGCTCTCAATAATGCGGGCCTTGGAAATATTCTGCCAAACATGGGCAAGGTGGGTTTTACCGCAGCCGCTCGGCCCGTAAATTATTAGACAGTGAAAATCTTCACCGCCCCTTTTCCACTCGGGCCAGAGATCAATCCATTTTACGGCATCTTCGTTTGATGTGGATGGCAGAAAGTCACTCTGGGCAAATTTTTCACTTACCGGCCAGTTAAGCAGTAACTGCTCAGGACTATTTTGCTCCCCTGCACTCATTAATCTCTTCTTTCAACTGATGCCAAACCCGTCAGGGCGATGGTCCATGCCTGACCATTCTCACCCTGCTCTAACGTAAGTCCCTGCTGGGCAAGCGATAAGGCAAGCTGCTCTGGTGCGCCGGCAAATTCAATTTCAAGATCAATATTATCAATAGTAATGCTTTTTAAATTAATATTTCTGACCAGATTAACTTTTTCAAGCTGTTTTTGAATAAGCAGCCAGTCACTGATTTCATTTAAATGACCGATTGCCGAAATTTTAGATGCAAAGCCGTAATTAACCAGTACCTTTGATTTCCATAGATCATCAACCCAGTCTGTAGCGGCATCTACCCCGGCCAGATAAAGCGCGTCTAGATTAGGGGCGCCATTTTCATCATAAGCAGGAACCGAAACAGTTAGTTGCTTGACAATATTGTTTTCTTCAAGGCTTTGATCATTACGTTTTAAATTTATATCGAGCAATAATTGGCTATTCTCCACATCTTTTTTGACGGTTGCGGTAGCGATAATAAGATCATTCAAAGTGTTTTCTCGGATATATGACTGAATTGACCTCTGGTCGTAATTCTTTGCCTGAAGAGCGCTAATATACATGCGGTTTTTGAGTGACGGGGTAGGTGTTTCAATCGGCACAAGATTATTAATCACATCATAATTCTGCCACGTCTCGCGCCACTTATTATCTTTTTCCCATAACCGTAATGCCCCCGCTTCCTCAAGCACCGGAAGAACGCTAACTGATGTTCCAAGTGTTTCAGCAAATGGTATTTCATACAGGCCAAGAATATCATTAACTTTATCACGGTTAAAATGAACCACGAGCGACGCGATATAGCGAACGGTTGAGCGTCTTTCATTATTAATTTCAAAGCCGCTGATAATTTCGGTTACCTCAGTGTCCGAAAAGCTTGGTAGTTTTTCGCGGTCTGATATTAATATTATACGTCTGAATAACCGTTCTAACGCTTGACGCTGGCCTTTTTGCAGCGCGCGGTCGCGGGCGGTGGTCACATTTCGCGATGTTTCATCGACTATAATGTTGTAAATGGTGTAGATATTGGCTTCGCGGTCAATATCAACCATGGAAACCTGCGCATAAGACGGGGAAGCTGATATAAATAAAATGCTAACTAATAAGATTAAAAAAGCTTTATATCTATTTGTAATAAAAGAAATAAATGTCAATTGTCTTTGCTCTTCTTCTGTTTAAATTAGCTTAAGCTAGCAATCTATCATGTCACGACTATGGCATATAGCATAAATATCTTGGGCTTGATATTAATTTGAGTAAAATGATTTAATTTTTACGGATATTTTTATAGCCTTTTTTGTTCAGGCATCTTATATCTGTTTCTATAAATAGTCACACGGGAAAGAATGAACTAGTGAGCGATAAATCTTATAGTTATAAAGACGCCGGGGTCGATATTGATGCCGGAAATGCACTTGTCGAAGCCATAAAACCTGCTGCTGCCTCTACTAGGCGGTCAGGATGCGATGCAGGACTTGGTGGTTTTGGGGCATTATTCGACTTAAAAGCGGCCGGATTTGAAGATCCCATTTTGGTTTCCGGCACCGACGGCGT
>JABJKT010000209.1 GCA_018660225.1 Kordiimonadaceae bacterium | reverse complement strand
GATCAAGCTCTCTGGTGCATCAATATTAAATACTGCACCCGCATCGACATATGCACTCGCTTCAATACCAAGGTCTCTCGCACCACCACCAAGCGGAATAAATAACTCCAAAGTAGATTTATACATGGTGTTACCACCAAGAGAGAAACCAGAAAAGTATTCACGGAAATTCTCCGTATACTCTCTAGGTCCAATACCGGCTTCTTTAAAACCGCGTATTTTGGGGTTTCCAAGGAAGAAGCGTCTGTTAAGTCTGACATCTCTTCCTAGTCCTTGTATATGACCACCTTCAAGGCTGACATTAAATACCCAGCGCTTATAAATCGGATAGTAGAACTGATAAAGGCCGGTTGTTCTAATATATTTCTCATTACCACCAAGACCAGCAAATTGTTGTAATAAAGTCAGGACCTGACCTCTATTTGGTTTTTGCCTATCATCAAGAGTGTTATAGGAAATTCCATAGCTAAGTGCAGATGTTAAAAAGTCACCTGAGTTATTTGCAATGTAAGGGCTTTGTGAGAAAAAGCTTGTTATCACTTTATCTTTAGAAAGACCGTAAGAGAGGTTCATTACGATAAATTCAGTGAGCGGAAATGCAGTTCTTATAGATGAACCAACAGAGTTTTGTTGAAAACCACTTTCAATAAAGTTGGTATTTCTCATGTATATATCAGCACCAACAGCAACGCGGCGGTCCATGAAATATGGTTCAGTAAAACTAAGTTCAACCTCTTTACGCCGCTTGGATAATGACGCTCCTAGTCTTGCAAATTGTCCTTTACCAAGAAGGTTTCGTTCTGCAATACTGAAATTAATCATAAAGCTTTCAAAACTGGAATATCCTAATCCTGCAGATAACTCACCCGTTGGTTGCTCTTCAACGGTAATTTCAAGAATAGTTTTGTCTGCAGCTGTGCCTTCTATCTGTTCGATCGATACTTCTTTAAAGAATTGGAGAGCGCGTACCCTTACTTCCGATCTGTTTAATCTTGAAGAATTGTAAGCATCACCTTCAACCATTCTTAGTTCACGTCTGATAACTTTGTCATGGGTTCTGACATTATCGATAATTTTTATCTCTTCCACATAAACACGCGGCGCTTCATTAATAACATAATTGATATCGATAGTTCGGTCTGCTCTGTTACGTCTCACTTGTGGGCGGATATCTACGAAAGCATAGCCCCTTAAACCTGCAACTTCTGTTAGGAATTCTACGGAAGCATCAACGGAGCTTGAATCGTACTGCTCGCCTTTTTGGGTTAAGACCAATTTGATCATTATTTCGGGTGTCAATTCTTCGATTTGACTCTCGACTGTAATTTCGCCGAAATCATAGAGCTCACCCTCTTCGACGGAAATATTAATGAAGAAATTTTGCTTGTCAGGGGAAAGTTCCGCCACTGACGACGTTATTCTGAAATCAGCATATCCCTGCTCACGGTAAAAATCACGCAGAAGCTGTTGATCATAATTTAGTCTGTCAGGATCATAAGTATCGTCAGTAGAAAGAAATTTCCACCAACGGCTTTCCTTCGTCATTACCTTGGTCCGTAAAATATCGTTGTTAAATATTCTATTGCCTAAAAAATTTATCTTACCGATAACACTCTTCGACCCTTCTGATATTTCAAATACCAGATTGACGCGGTTTTGTTCTAACTGAATAACTTTAGGCTCTATAGTGGCAGAGAACCGACCTCCACGGCGATAAATTTCCAATATTCGCTGCACATCGGCTCTTACTTTAGCACGGGAAAATACGATACGTGGCCTAAGCTGAATTTCCTCGTATATATCTTCGTCGTCTTTATATCTGTTCCCCTCAAAAACAATCCTGTTAATAATAGGATTTTCACTAACCTCAATAACAAGAACACTGCCGCGACGCCCAACATCAACGTCGGAGAAAAGGCCCGTATTATAAAGCCTTTTAAGCGAGGCATCTCCCAACTGCTCTGTAAATGAATCACCAATATTCATAAGCAAGTAAGATTCAATTGTGCTCGCTTCGATCCGTTGATTACCAGTAATGTCAATTCTTGAAATAGAAACTCCTGTGGGTGCTGCAATAATACCTTCCTGCGAGGAGGCAATATTCACCACAAAAATTTGTACCAAGAATATAAAAATACAATAAAATATAACTTTTTGCTGCTTCAATATCACTAAATCTTACCCTATTTTATCCATCAAGTATTGACACTCAAAATATCTATTAAATATTTTGATATGTCATTATAAAAAGCAAATATCATTAAGCTTAATACGAGAACGCCGCCTATTTTGAAACCAATTTCCTGTGCCGCATCACTCATTTTTTTTCTTCTGACAGCCTCTATAGCATAAAAGAGCAAATGTCCACCATCTAGTACGGGAATTGGGAACAAATTAATCATTCCAAGACCAATAGAAATTATCGCTGTGAAATTAATCAAAGAAATAATCCCGTATTCAGCCGTTTTACCAGCAACTCGGGCAATCGTTATTGGCCCGCCCAATTCTTTAACCGAGCGGTCACCGACAATCATTTGCCCAAGCCCCTGCAAATTTCGCATAGTCAGATTTTTTGTCTCGATCGTCGCCTGCCACAATGATCCGAACACGCCGTACTTTATAAGCTCTCGTTCTTCAGGATTATTCATAATGCCAATTTGGCGAACTTTATTAATGTTTCCGAGAATATCCTCTTTATCAACCATATATAAGTTGAAGTTCAAATTTATAACTTCTTCATTTCTAAGAACAGCAATAGATACTTCATCTTCAACCTTTAACATTAAATGAATTTGAATGTCTCTGAAGTTAGTTATTTCCACACCGTCTATAGTTAAAATTCTGTCGCCTTGCATCATTCCTGCTTGTTCAGCCGCACCGCCCTCGAGCACTCCACCAACGACCGGAGCAAGTTCCAGTTTTCCGTAGCTAAAATACATTCCGGCAATGATTAAAATGGCAAAAAGAAAATTAACAGCAGGCCCCGCAAAAACTATAGCCGCTTTTTGATGCAGTTTTTTATAATGAAAGGCCTGTTTTTTTTCTTCTTCCGACATTTCAGGAAGATTAGAATCCGGCGTACTGGCCTCAGAAGCATCACCAAAAAACTTCACATATCCACCAAGTGGTATCCAGCTAAACTTCCAACGTGTTCCGCTTTTATCATTAAAGCCCCAGATTTCCGGGCCAAAACCAATAGAAAAAACTTCGACGCGCACACCATTGATACGGGCAACAATATAATGTCCCCATTCATGAACAAAGACAAGCACGGTAAGTACCGTTAAAAATGCCACCATTGTTTGGCCAAAATATAAGATTGCTTCCATATTATTTTATTATTCCTGTTACTAACTGCTTTGAAAGTCTTCTTGTATCCTCATCAACCTCATGAACATCACTAAGGCTATTCATAGTGTGAAAAGTAATTTTATTCAAAGTTTCTTCCACTATTCTAGCAATATCCAGGAACCCTATTTTCCCCTCTAGGAAAGCATAAACAGCAACTTCATTAGAAGCGTTGAGGATAGTAGGCGCACTTCCGCCATTTTGCAACACTTGTCGTGTAATATTTAGGGACGGAAAACGCTCTTCATCAGGCTTGATAAAATTGAGTTCTCCTATTTCCGTCAGGTCCAATTTCTTAGATGGTGTATTCATGCGGTCAGGCCAGCCTAATGTATAGGAAATAGGCGTTCTCATGTCCGGCGTGCCTAGCTGCGCGAGCACTGAGCCATCAATATATGAAACCATACTATGAATAATGGACTGTGGATGGATGATGATATCAAGTTGATCCTTATCAACCGGAAACAAGTAATATGCTTCTATAAGTTCTAGGCCTTTATTCATCATTGTCGCACTATCAACGGAAATTTTAGCCCCCATTGACCAATTTGGATGCAAAACAGCTTCAGTAGGTGTTATTGCTTCCATTTCAGCGATATCCGTATTGTAAAATGGTCCGCCTGAGGCGGTTAATGTAATTTTTTCGATGGACTCAGGGTGTTCAAAATCAAATATTTGAAAAATCGCATTATGTTCAGAATCAACTGGCAAAATAGTCGCACCGCTTTCTTTTACCTGATCCATCATAAAATCACCGGCACACACCAGACATTCTTTATTGGCTAGGGCAATGGTGGCCCCTCTTCTTATCGCCGTAAGGGTTGGCTTAAGGCCAGCCGCACCAACAATTGATGACATTACCCAATCTGCAGGCATGTCTGCAGCTTCGTTTAAGGCTTCCTTGCCCGCTGCGGCAATAATCCCGGTTCCTGCAAGGGCTGATTTTAAATCATCGAAAAGTGTTTCATCAGCAATCACCGCCATCTCGGCGTTAAATTCCACGGCTTGCTCACTAAGTTTTTTTACATTTTTATGAGCCGTAAGCGCCTTAAGGTTATAACCATCCTTATCACGGGAAATAAGATCGAGCGTATTACATCCGATCGATCCTGTAGACCCGAGAATTGTGACCTGTTTCTCATTAGTGGCCTTAGCCATTTTAAGATGGTCTATTTCTGATAAAGTTATATTCATTTCAACTACTTAATAATTATACATCAGCCATATAGCACATTAATAACAATAACAACAGCCGGAGCGACAAATAACACACCGTCAACCCGGTCCATGATACCTCCATGCCCTGGAATGATGGCGCCGGAATCTTTAACCGCAAACTTTCGCTTAACGGCAGATTCAGCCAGATCGCCTAATTGGCTTAATATGGCAAACAAACCACTCAATATGAGCAAAATTGTGGCATCATTAAATAATGGCACATTGCTACCCTGCATAAATGCCCCGTAAGCACTTCCTGCTATCATTGCCAGAATGGTTCCGCCAGCCAGCCCCGACCATGTTTTATTGGGACTGATTTTAG
>JABJKT010000208.1 GCA_018660225.1 Kordiimonadaceae bacterium | reverse complement strand
TTTTGTGCCGTCGCGATCCATTGATGTCAGCAGGATTTCCCCAGCGCCATAATCTGCAACCTGTTTTGCGTACTCAACCGCGTCAATACCGGTTGGCTCCCTACCGCCGTGGGTGAATACTTCATATTTATCCGGGCCAACAGACTTAGCATCAATGGCAACTACAATACACTGGGAACCGAATTTTTGTGCTAGCTCCCGAACCAGTTCCGGTCTTTTAACCGCCGCCGTCATAACCGAAACTTTATCGGCACCGGCAAGCAGCAGGTTTCTGACATCTTCTTCCGTTCGGACCCCACCGCCTACAGTTAGCGGCATAAAGCATTGTTCAGCAGTTTTTCTGATCACATCCAAAATGATGCCGCGGTTATCGCTTGAAGCGGTAATATCTAAAAAGCAAAGCTCATCAGCCCCGGCAGCATCATAAATTTTAGCCTGTTCTACCGGGTCACCGGCATCACGAAGACCAACAAAATTAACGCCTTTTACCACACGTCCGTCTTTAACATCAAGACACGGTATGATACGGGACTTCAGCATCAGCTTTTCCTTTTAAGCAGTGAAATTGCTTCTCTGATATCCAGACTACCATCATAAAGGGCTCTTCCTGAAATTGCCCCTTCAATGGTACCTGTAGCTTTTTTATCGGCCTCTTTAAGGCCACTAAGATCTTTAAGCGATGCGACACCGCCTGACGCGATAACGGGGATGGTAAGAGCATTAGCAAGATCAATAGTGCTCTGCACATTTAAGCCCTGCATAGTGCCGTCACGGTCAATATCAGTATAAATAATACTGCAAACACCGGCATCTTCAAATTTTCTCCCCAGATCGACCGCCGACATATCAGATGTTTCGGCCCATCCTTCAACGGCGACCATACCATTTCGCGCATCAATCCCGACGGCAATTTTTCCGGGAAATTTTTTAGCGGCTGTAATCACAAGTTCTGGATCGCGAAGGGCGACCGTCCCAAGGATAACACGGGCGACGCCTTTCTCAATCCAGGTCTGGATCGTTTCCAGATCACGAATACCACCGCCAAGCTGAACGGGAATAGTAACACTTTGCAAAATATTGCCGACGGCGCTTGCGTTAACGGGCTTTCCCGCAAAGGCACCATTCAAGTCGACAATATGTATCCATTCACAGCCCGCTTTTTCAAACTGGCGCGCCTGATCACCGGGATCATCATTAAATATTGTTGCGCGGTCCATTTCGCCTTTATAAAGGCGAACACAATTTCCGTCTTTAAGATCAATGGCGGGAAATAAAATCATTTTTAGTCCAAATCTTTTGAATAATAATAACCGGGCACAAAAACATCATTGATGCGAGCATAGCGTTCTTTAATGCCCCAGCGGTCCATACCGATCCATTCACATATGGCAATGGCGGCCTGCTGATCTGATGCCATATGACATTCCAGTGTGCGGCACCCTTGGGCGCGGGCAACGTCTTCTGCTTTTCGAAGCATAGTTTTGGCAAGGTTATGACCCCTCGCCCACGGGGCAAGGAAAAATGTTTCAATATTACCGCGAAATGCCCCAGCTTCGTTATTTTTTGGCGGACGCACAAGCTGACAACAACCGGCAATCTGCCCTTCCATACGGGCAATGATGAGTGTTCGTTCAGGAATTATAAAAACACTCTTCCAAAAACTTTCCAGCGTTTTTTCAGCGGGCGGCGTAAGCCAGTTAAATCCTTCATGGGCAAGAATGGCTACCCTTGTGGTTTCGCAAAGCTCCAAAATATCCACATTATCCAGATTTGTGACTTCGTCGACACTTAGTCTGGGGCTTGGAGGTTTTTTTTCTTTTTCTTCTTCTGTCATATTATGGTGCCCACCGTAAAAAGTTTTCCAGTATCTTGAGACCAACCTGTTGGCTTTTTTCAGGGTGGAACTGAGTGCCTACAATGTTATCCCGGCCAATTACCGCATTTAGTTTACCACCGTAATCCACATGAGCGATAATATTATTGTTGTCGGCGGCTTTATAATGAAAGCTATGAACAAAATAAGCATGATCGCCGCTCTTTATACCCTGCAAGATCGGATGGTCTTGATCAATTTCAAGGTCATTCCAACCCATATGTGGTATTTTCAGTGATGTATCTTCTGGAAAAGATAATAATTCCACTTCTCCGGCGATCCAACCGAGGCCTTCTGTTTTGCCGTATTCAAGGCCAGCATCCGCCAGAAGCTGCATTCCCACGCATATTCCAAGAAAAGGACGGCCTTTTTCAATTACGGCTTCTTCTAGCGCAGATCTCATACCTTCAAGGTTACTCAGGCCAGCCATACAATCAGCAAAAGCACCAACGCCCGGCAAGATTATCCTGTCCGCGCACTTCACCTCATCCGGCGATGAGGTAACCGATATTTCCATGTCTAAATCTTTAGCAGCAAGAAGAGTTGATTTTTCCGCCGAACGAAGATTACCGGAACCATAATCAATAATAACCGTTTTCATTGCTTAGTCTGACTTATCGCCGATCATTCCCTTAGTTGAAGGAATGGCGTCTGATTTTCGAGGATCAATTTCTATTGCCTGGCGCATAGCGCGGGCCAATGCTTTATAGGAGCTTTCAATAATATGGTGATTATTTTCACCGTACATATTTTCAACATGTAAAGTGACACCGGCACCCTGCGCGAAGGCGCGAAACCATTCTAGGAAAAGCTCCGTATCCATTTCACCCAGTTTATCACGGTTAAATTCAACCTTAAAAACGATAAAAGGTCGACCGGATATATCAACGGAACACCGAGTACAGGTTTCATCCATTGGGATGATTGCATTTCCGTAACGGGTAATGCCGCGCATATCGCCTAGCGCCTCTGCAATGGCTTGTCCGGTCACTATGCCGACATCTTCTACCGTATGATGAAAATCAATATGAGTATCGCCTTTGGCCTTAAGAGTAATATCGATCAGACTATGACGGGAAAGCTGTTCCATCATATGATCAAGAAACCCAATACCGGTGTCCACATCATAAATGCCGTCACCGTCAAGATTTACTGTTACTGAAACCGAAGTTTCCTTTGTCGTGCGCTCTATTGTTGCTTTGCGCATGATTGCCTCCTAATTACTGGCTAAATGCTAATTGCAAGACATATAGCAGTAGTTTCCGTGAAGCACCAGCTTTTGGCGAAAAACTTTGTATTATTTTCATTAAAAAACAACATGGCCCTTGACCAGAACTAAAAAATTCCCCACATGTTAAGTCATAGCTTTAGCAAAATGAGATTTTGATAAATGACAGAACAATCCAAAGGATGGCGCGGCACAACGATCTTAAGCGTGCGCAAAGGAAATAAAGTAGTAATCGTCGGTGATGGTCAAGTTTCACTTGGCAATACGGTTATTAAGGCAAATGCCAAAAAAGTGCGCCGCATCGGTGACGGTAATGTAATTGCCGGTTTTGCCGGATCAACGGCGGACGCGTTTGCGCTATTTGAGCGGCTTGAAGAAAAGTTAGAGCGTTATAACGGCCAGCTTACCCGCGCCTGCGTTGAAATGGCAAAAGACTGGCGTACAGACAGATATCTTAGAAAACTGGAAGCCATGATGGCGGTTGTTGATAAGGATGTTTCGCTTATTTTGACCGGGACCGGTGATGTGCTTGAGCCCGCAGACGGTTTGATTGCGATTGGCTCAGGGGGGAATTACGCCCTTGCAGCGGCAAAAGCATTGATGGACCAAGATCTGGACGCGGAAGAAATTGGTAAAAAGGCGCTTGGTATTGCCGCTGAAATTTGCGTATATACCAATAATAATCTAACCGTTGAAACATTAGATATTAAATAATACTGGAAATAATAAATGACATCTTTTTCACCACGTGAAATTGTATCCGAACTAGACCGTTATATCATTGGCCAAAATCCGGCCAAACGTGCTGTGGCCATTGCCCTTCGTAATCGCTGGCGCCGCCAGGAACTTGAAGGCGAAATGAAGGAAGAAGTGCTTCCTAAAAATATTCTGATGATCGGCCCTACGGGCGTTGGTAAAACTGAAATATCCAGAAGACTTGCAAAACTTGCACATGCGCCGTTTGTAAAAGTTGAAGCGACAAAATTTACTGAAGTGGGTTATGTCGGCCGCGACGTTGAACAAATCGTCCGTGATCTTATGGAAATATCCATAAGCCTGATCCGTGAAAAGAAAAAAGTAAGTGTCACCAGCAAAGCCGAACTATCCGCCGAAGAAAGAGTGCTTGATGCACTAGTCGGCGAAACGGCGTCTGATGATACCAGACAAAAATTTAGAAAAATGCTCCGTGAAGGCGATCTAGACGAAAAAGAGATCGAAGTAGATGTGCTGGAAAGCCAAAGTTCAAACATGCCATCATTTGATATTCCCGGAATGCCAGGTGCGAGCATGGGTATGCTTAATCTTGGTGACATTCTTGGTGGCGGGTTTGGCCAAAAGACGGAAAAGAAAAAAATGACTGTCGCAGAAGCACATGACGTTCTTGTAGGCGACGAAAGTGAAAAGCTGCTTGATGAAGATGGCATTATCCGCGAAGCCATAGAAAATACCGAGCAAACCGGCATTGTTTTCATTGATGAAATTGATAAAATCGCTGGCCGTTCTAATAGTAACAGCGGCGAAGTAAGCCGTGAAGGGGTTCAGCGCGACCTGCTGCCGCTTATTGAAGGCTGCACCGTTTCCACCAAACACGGAAACATTAAAACTGATCATATCCTGTTTATAGCGTCCGGCGCCTTTTCGGTTGCCAAGCCATCGGATTTGTTACCTGAACTTCAAGGCCGATTACCGATCCGGGTGGAGCTTGACGCGCTCACGGAAGATGATTTTAAACATATTCTGGTCGAGCCTGATTTTAGTTTGATCAAGCAATATGTTGCCCTGCTAGGCACCGAAGATATCAAGCTTACCTTCACCGATGACGGAATCGCGGCGATCGCGAAAATGTCAGCAACCATCAATGAAAGCGTGGAAAATATCGGCGCGAGAAGGCTGCATACAGTTCTTGAGCGGGTGCTTGATGAAATAAGTTTTGAAGCAACAGATATGCCAGCAACTGACTTAACCATTGATGCAAAATATATCAAGGATCATATTGGCGATCTTGCTGATACGTCTGATTTATCAAAATTTATTTTGTAATCTTTTCAACATTGCAAAGGCTTGATTTAAAGCCGGGGAAGCCCGTTATATCGCATAGTGCCTCACCGGGCATAAGCATATTAACGGGTGCGTCTTCCCAACCGTGGGGGATATGAACCACTCCGGGCATTACGACGTCGCAGACCAAAGCGCGAATTTCAATTTCACCAACGGGTGATGATGCACGCAGCCAGTCATCATTTTTTACGTCCATTACCTCGGCATCCTGCGCGCTTAACTGCAAAACGGGATAAGGCTCTATCGCCCGGAGCATTTCAAGTTTTCTACCTTGGGAATGCTGATAATTCTTGCTCCTACCGCCTGAGGTGAGGATAAATGGATAATCTACGGCAATATCCGGCGTGCTGACCGGTGACCAGTATGGTTCTTTATAAACCGGCAGACCCTCGTGACCGTGATCTTCAAGGATAGAGCTTTTAAATTCAATTTTCCCGGATTTGGTTTGAAAACCATCCTGTTGATATTTTCGCTCAACATAGTCACCAAGATCGTAAGGCGCGTATTTACCTTTTTCCGGTAGATCATCAAGTTTGTAACCTGTTTCCTCGAGGCGTTCTTCAAAGGAGGCTTTTATATCACCACCCCAAAACTCTTGCTTAAACCCAAGCGCTTCTGCGAGTTCGAACATAATGTCAGCGTCCGCCTTGGCATTACCGCGCGGCTCGATGACATTGGGTCTGTAGCGCACTTTATCGCCGCCAATGATCAGGCTTTCCCGCTCAAGATGGGTAGCGGCCGGCATGGAGACATCGGCATATTCGCGGGTCGGCGTATCATAAAAATCGGCAACACTGAAAAATTCCAGTTTTTCCATTTGTTTTTTAAGACGGCCATAATCCGGGTACATCATAATATTGGCACCAATTGAAAAAATCGCTTTAATCTTTCCGCTTTCAATATAGTCCGAAAGAAGCATGCTTTGCCCTTCCTTATATTTATCAATGAAAATAGGGAAGCGTTCCTTGCCCATGGGATCGGTGAGTGCGGGCAATAGTTTATCATGAAGGGTAATGTCTTTTTCCGATGCGCCGCCCGGCTTACGGTTGCCACCCTTAACATCAATATTTCCAGTAAGCGCAGCGAGCAATATAATAGCGCGGTGGTTTTGAGCCGCG
The DNA here is from genome assembly GCA_018660225.1 of Kordiimonadaceae bacterium. Classification (GTDB taxonomy): domain Bacteria; phylum Pseudomonadota; class Alphaproteobacteria; order Sphingomonadales; family Emcibacteraceae; genus Pseudemcibacter. The sequence continues at coordinate 4,536 of JABJKT010000208.1, read as the reverse complement.
TTACTGTGATGCACTGTTGCTTGCGGTGATAGGGATATTTGCGCCGGTTTATTAATTCCGTAAAGACGGGCTGCTTTCACGATCAGATCTTTATCGATCCCGGTTATTGCAGCCGTTTTTTCAGGGGTAAAAGCGCTGATATATTCTTCATATTCTGACACGCCGTGGCACCAGCCGTTCAGAAAATCCCGGTCTTCGAGACCTTCTTTTAAGATAATATGGGCAAGACCATTTGCCAGTGCACCGTCAGTGCCTGGGCGAAGTCTTAAATGCACGGTGGCTTTCTTCGCAAGTGATGTCAGACGCGGATCAACGACGATCATCGGCACATCTGTTTCCTTAAAGAAATAGTGCTTTTTAAGCGGCAACATTGAATTTTCTGTATCATTGCTCCAGACCATACGGCATTTTGTTTCCGGTTGAAAAAGCCGGCTCGGGCCATAAAAATAACCGTAATCATCACCAAACGTGATGGCGGACGCGACACGGGTAGCACCGAAACAGCAACTCGATTCAGTAATATAATGCGGTGTGCCAAAAAGATAGGCCAGACGCTGCATATAAGGGCGCGGCTCTTTAGTGTATCCGACCATAAAGGCAACGGACTGCGGACCGTATTTTTCTTTTACTCTTTTTAAGTTATCGGCGATATTCAAAATGGTATCTTTCCAGCTGGCTTCTTGCCAGTTTCCATCTTCGCCGCGAATTTCAGGACTTAATAGCCTGACATCACTTTCGCGGTGCTCAATCATTGCACTTCCGCGCACACAATCAGGAAGAGCGACTTCGGTGACGGTTTTTTCGTTGGAACCATCTGCAACGCGTGTGCTTACATGAACTTCACAGTTAGCAGAACACATATAACAGGTTGATGTTTCCTGATCGTCTGTTTCTTCGCGCTTTAATGTGCCAGCAATTTTCACCGTTAAGTTCCTTGTTTTATAATTTTATAATAGATAATATTATTATACACTAAAATGAATAATTATTATTGATAATATTATAATTTAATAAGGGAAATACAAGTATGACGACAAACGCATCAGCAGAAGTAAAAGCATTTTTTGATCCGGACACTTTTACCGTGACATATGTTGTTGCTGACATTTCCAGTGGTGAATGCGCGATCATAGATAGCGTGCTTGATTATGATCCTGATTCTGGCCGCACGGGCACAAAATCAGCCGATCAGGTTATCGCCTATATTGAGGAAAATAATTATTCCCTAAAGTGGATACTTGAAACCCATGTACATGCGGATCATTTGACAGCCGGGCCATATTTAAAGGAAAAACTCGGCGGGAAAACCGCTATTGGTAATCTAGTTCCCATTATTCAAAATACATTCGGCCCGGTATTTAATGCAGGAAGTGATTTTGCCACTGATGGTAGTCAGTTTGACCAGCTTTTTTCTAATGATGAAAGTTTTAATATTGGCGGGCTAACAGCAAAAGTGCTTCACACACCCGGCCATACACCGGCCTGCGTTACTTATGTTATTGATGGGGCGTGTTATGTGGGCGACACCATGTTTATGCCTGATTTCGGTACCGCTCGCTGCGATTTTCCGGGTGGTGATGCGGCCGAGCTTTATTCATCCATTCAGCGTATTCTGTCTATGCCTGATGATACGGTGCTTTATATGTGCCATGATTATGGCCCCGGCGGGCGCGACTATAAGTGGATTACATCGGTTGGTGAGCAAAAGTCTGAAAATATTCATCTTGCTGGCAAAAACCGCGAAGAATATATCGAAGCCCGAACCAGCAGAGACGCCGAGCTTAGCATGCCAAAATTAATACTGCCATCGGTGCAGGTTAATATGCGAGGCGGCGTTTTCCCAGCTGCAGATAATAATGGCACTTCATATATAAAAATACCGCTCAATAAGCTTTAAAGACAAATATTCATGGCAAAATACCGTAACAACCTGCCTCTTGATCAAAGGAAGTTCTTCCTGACCGACGGAGGAATGGAAACAGATTTCATCTTTCATCACGGCATAGACATACCCCATTTCGCTACATTCGAGCTTCTTAAAGATCCTGCTATGGAGCAAAAAATAGAAGATTATTTCATTCAGTATTTTGATATTGCAAAAAAATATAACGCCGGATTTATCCTTGGCGGGCTTACCTGGCGTGCCAATAATGATTGGGGCGGCAAATTTGGTTACACCACACCAGAGGCTGTCGATCAAATAAACAAAAAGGTAATCGGGGTTTTTGAAAATATGCGCCGCCGTCATGAAACAGCTGACATGCCGATTATCATAAGCGGTAGCCTTGGTCCGCGCGGAGACGGCTATGACCCCGGCAATTTAATGACCATTACGCAGGCGCAGCACTATCACAGCAGCCAAATCAGATCTTTTTATGAAAGTGGTGCTGATATTGTTTCTGCGCTAACCATGACAAATGTGGACGAAACCATTGGCATTGTCCTTGCGGCAAAAGAAATGGCAATGCCAATTTCGGTATCCTTTACCGTTGAAACGGATGGGAAGCTGCCAACATGCGAAACAATAAAAGATGCCATTGAAAAGGTCGATATAGCGACAGAGGATTACGCTGAATATTTTATGATCAATTGCGCCCATCCGACACATTTTGCAAACATACTCCGCGGCGACGAGAATTATTTAAATAGAATTTCCGGTATTCGCGCCAATGCCTCTCGCTGTAGTCACGCCGAGCTTGACGAAGCGAGCGAACTTGATGACGGCAATCCGCATGAGTTTGGCCTAGAGTATAAAGAAATTTTAGATCATTCTTCGCACATAAAAATCATTGGTGGATGCTGCGGCACTGACCACCGTCATGTAGAGCAAGCGATCAAGGCCTGTTCATAATAATTAATGACACCAGACACCTTGGCTATCAACATGCCTGAACCAGTCTTGCTCGGACCAGAAGCGGCTGATCTCAGTAGGGGGGACCGGGCATTTATAAAGCCCTTTTTTGAAACATATTTTTTTCTGTCTAAAAGTAAAAGCCATATCATTTCTCCTTATTTTTAGAACATATACCCTTTATTTAAGAATATAGCAAGAACAAAATAAGAACATATTATTATTTCGACTTTGTTATTTTTATCTGTTACTACTCCCCAAATCCAAAAAATGGCCCATTGAGAATTAAATGACCAAAAGAGTAAACCTTCTAGATACCAGAGAATTTATCTTCTTAATGGCCATCATTATGTCCGTTACGGCACTTTCCATTGATGCCATGTTACCGGCGCTAGGGCAGATGTCTCAGGATTTAAATGTCAGCAATGCAAATGATATCCAAATGGTCATCACTGCAGTATTTTTCGGCATGTCAATTGGTATATTACTATACGGTCCTTATGCTGATGCATTTGGACGAAAAAATGCTATATATCTTGGCATAGGGATCTTCCTCGTCGGCACCGTTATTTCCATTTATTCCACTGATTTAACGGTCATGCTCTTTGGTCGAGCAATGCAGGGTTTCGGCTCCGCCTCATGCCGTGTGGTCAGTATGGCCATCATACGCGATAAATATGAAGGCGTTGAAATGGCGAAAATAATGTCGCTGATCATGATGGTGTTTATTATGGTGCCCGCTCTGGCACCACTGCTTGGGCAAGGTATTTTGTTATTTGCAACATGGCAGGCTATATTCTGGTTTATATTTTTCTTTGCTCTTTTAGGGGCAATATGGATGCATTTTCGCCAGCGCGAAACTTTAACGCCCGAAAACACACGCCCCTTTTCAATTTCGTCAATTATATCCGGCAGTATTGAAACCGTTAAAAATCCCGTCGCAATGGGTTATACGGCCATGACAGGAATATTGTTTGGCTCCTTCGTGGCTTATTTAAGTTCCGCTCAGCAAATCATGGAAATTCAATATGAACTAGGCGATATGTTTGCAACATATTTCGGTATACTAGCCTTCGCTTACGGACTTTCATCATATTTGAATGCAAAGTTATTAGGCAAATTTGATCTGCACAAAATCTGCTTCTTTTACCTTATGTTTCATATGGTAATTTCACTGACGTTTTATTTGATCAGTCTTGGGCTAGCAGACAATCTGCCGTTTAATTTATTTTATATTTATATGATGGCGACATTTTTCTGTCTCGGCGGCTTGTTTGGTAATTTCAATAGCATGGCCTTAAAACCCTTTGGCCATATGGCAGGCATTGCCACATCGGTCATCAGTTCCATACAAACCTTTCTCGCCGTTATAGTAGGCGGGATAATCGGTCAGTCCTATAACGGATCGGTCCAGCCCCTTATATTAAGTTTCTTAATTTCGGCAATGATAACATTGGCAATTTTCATTAGCGTCAGAAAAAAATCTAAAGCTTCAGCGAAGTAATCCTGGCCCGACAGGATTGTCGTCAGTTGCTGCGGTCACAAACAAGATTTTAATCTGAGAGGGTAAAGGAGGCTTGGGGATTGGATATGGATAAGGTGGAAACAGATCGTGTATTAACCTTACTAAGCGAGTGTTCATGATGTTTAGAAAACTTTTATCAGGCATCACATTATAAGTCTGA
>JABJKT010000207.1 GCA_018660225.1 Kordiimonadaceae bacterium | reverse complement strand
ACGGTAAATATAACCAAAGGCATGACCAACTCCCGCGGACCAATGATTTTCATGTCTGGGAATTTTCGTCATCTGCGCTACATCAAAGCCATCCAAGGTTGCCTGCTCGATGATAAGGCGGCTAAGCTCAACCTGACCGGGATATTCGGTATATTCTGGTGGGTTGTGGCCATCTTCAGCTTCGTGAATGCCGGGAGCCATAAGCGGAATTTGTTCCGGGCTTGCTGGTTCATTAAAAAGAGTATCACCGGAAAATACCGTAAAAGCCGGGATCATCTGATCAGTAAAAGCTTCTTTTTGATCATTGCCCATAATAACGGCAACATCCGGTTTTACCTCGTCCCAGATGTCAGCCATTTTTGTTATGGCTTCCTGGCAGCGGGCGTGTCGGATTGTTCGTTCATCAAATGAAGCCTGATCGCCCAGATTTTCGGATTTACGGAGCTCGCAAAGTTCATCAAAAGAATAATTACCGAGCCTGAATGGATGGGAAGGCCTGTTTTGGTCGGCCTTGACACGCATCAACCACTGCTGCGGCGTAGTCGATAAAGTTGGCCCGTGAGACGTCCACATTCCAAGTACAATTTCCGCCATGATTATTATTTCCTGATATTAATAAGTGTTATTATAATAACATATGGTATTAAAGAGTCAATTGGAGAAAGTCCCACTATAAAATCATAGAAGACGTCTTAAATAATCAAGAAATCTTTCCTGTTCTTTTGGTGAAAGTGGCGCGAGCGTTTCTTTGCTGGCCTCAACGCCAAGCGGGATTACTTTTTCGACTACAGACTTTCCCTCTTCGGTTAAGTCAAGAATATGAAGGCCCGGCCCTTCATTAATGAAATTTGAGGTGATCATGCCTTTATTAAGCAGTCTTTCTACAAGTCCGTGAACATTTCCCGGTTCCATACCGATGCGCCGACCGAGTTTATTTTGTGATGTAGGACCTTTTTTATAAAGTGAGGTCATGGCTGATGTCTGCATCGGGCTTAATCCGGTGTCGGATATCTTTTTCTTCATGCGGCCTCTGGCTTTATGAAATACCCGCCGCAGCAAATGGCCAACCTGATTTTCAAGTCCGGATTCTTCTATTTTATGATCTGCCATAACGATGCCTTCAATTAAAACTACGGTGCTATTATAATAACTATGATCGCAGAATTATCAAACATTTTCAAGTAAGGCTCGTAAAAAAAATTAACTGGGATATAAACATCAATAACGAAAATATAACGATCGATAGACGCATGAAGGTTTCAATATATATAGACGGCGACGCCTGTCCGGTTAAGGATGAGGTCCTAAAAGTGGCTTACCGTCATAACACGCCGGTCTTTCTGGTTAGCAATCAGTGGATGCGTATGGAAGTGGGACCATTGGTGCAAAAGATCGTTGTTTCGGAAGGCGCCGATGAAGCGGATAACTGGATAGCGGATCATATCGGCGAGCATGATATTGCGATTACAGCCGATATCCCACTAGCCAAAAGATGCATTGATGCCGGGGCCGTAACCATTGGCCCAACCGGGCGACCCTTTACCGAAGATAATATCGGCAGTGCGCTCGCGGGGCGCGAATTAAAAGCACACCTCAGGGAAACAGGCGAAAGCAAAGGATATAATCCAAGCTTTAGCAAGGCTGACCGTTCACGCTTTTTACAAACGCTTGAGAAGGAAGTAACGCAGTTACTGCTCAAGTTATAATTGCTACGTTTTATGTTTTTTAACTATTATATGATTAAATATCAGCAGATAAATAATTTAATATATTAAATGAGGCGCATCAAATATGGAAGCCACCCTTGCTAAAAATACATATGCAAATGCCTGGTTAAGAAACCCAGGTTTTGATCTTATGTTCATTGTTGGTCTTGCCGTGATTGCTATTGCTTCCGGATTCATAGTCGTTGCCCGCCCAGAGCTTTTCGGTTTTATCCTATTTCTGGATTTGTGGCTTCTCGGCTATCATCATGTTATTTCCACTTATACGCGGCTCTGTTTTGATAAGGAAAGCTTTAAAGAACATCGTTTTGTACTGTTTGTTTTACCGATCCTTGTATTCACATGTGTGGCAGGGCTTGGCATCGGCGTCGGGCTTTGGACAATCACAAGTATATATCTATATTGGCAGTGGTTTCATTATACCCGCCAAAGTTGGGGAATTTCACAAGGTTACCGTAGGAAAACCGGTGAAAAGCTTAATGAAAACGAGCTTCTTTTAAAAGCGACCTTTTACCTATTACCGCTTTGGGGAATTTTATACCGCTCATGGCAGGCACCTGATAAATTTATCGGCGCAGAACTAGTGGTTATTCCTACCCCGGAATGGCTAGTGGATATTGTTGGTTTGCTGGCAGTTGGTACTATTTTAGTATGGGGATTTCAGCGTTTTCGTTCTCATCAACAGGGCAAGTTAATTGGCGTTCACACGCTTTATATGATTTCACATTTTAGCGTCTTTTATGTTGGCTATGTTTATATTGAAGATATCACATATGGTTGGCTAACCATTAATATCTGGCATAATGCCCAGTATATATTATTTGTCTGGCTGTTTAATAATAAGCGCTATCAAAAAGGTATTGATCCAAAGGCACGCTTTTTATCCAGAATTAGCCAAAATAAAAACAGATGGCTTTATATGGTAATTTGCCTGTCACTGACAACAGTGGTTTACTCATCAATTGACAGTCTACAGAATGTTATTTACGCCATTGGCATCCCATCATTAGTGCTGGTTTATCAAAGTCTAAATTTTCATCATTATATAGTAGACAGCATTATCTGGAAAATGAGAAAACCGCAGATGAAGAAAACTTTGGGTCTTTCTTAAAGACTTAATCTTTAAGATAAACTTCTATGTCATCAACGGTATTTAACAAGCTATAATTTTGCTTAATTATCTGAATTAAAGCCTTGGACCTGTTGGTATTATATTTGTCATCTGCAGTATAAAAAATTAACCGTGGTGGACTTGATTTTAACGATGAGATTACGGTGTCAAATTGTTGTTGATTATTAATTCCAAATGCGGAGTTAAAAAATCCAAACTGATTAGATCGACCGGTTATATAGTATATTTCCGAATTTGAGGGAAAAGCAAATATACCCTCATTCTCAGCGACATTCTGCTCAACCAGTTGAAGAATTTCCTTGTATTTAAGAGTATCTTTTTCTTCCACCCACAAATTCACATTTCCCGCCAGCAAAACCTTCTGCGATGATGTTTTCTTGCCACCGAGAATATCTATTATCTGTCTACCAGTAGGCTGGTCCGCATGGTAAAATAATGCCAAGATAGATACGATGCCGATCAAGGATAAGATACCATTTGTTTTTGTGCCACTATCAGTATTCAAAATCCACAAAATGGCACAAAAGGTAATTCCCACCGTATAAAATAAATATATTGGAATTTGAAAATGAACCGTCACAAGGGCATAAAATACAGCGATCATCACGATGGGACTTATTTGTTTTTTCTTATATATTTGCCACAGCACACCCACACCTAGCGCCGAAGCTGCAAGTATTAAACTAATCCATAATATACCATTTAATATTATATCAATTGATGGCGTTTTAAACATTGAATAAAGACAATAAAAAATATAATCGAAAAAGCTGGATGACTGTATAAAATTCAGATCCGTCAGCATCAATGCTGATATCACCGTATCATTATACCAACTTGCCAGAGAGCCGTGATATATATGATAAAACGTGATCGGCGCTGCTGCAATAATGCCGCCGATCAGTAAATCCCTCACCATTATTAATGCGGTTCGGTCGTCCACTGATATTTTTAATATACCGATGAGCAAAATGGCTAAGGGCCATATACCAAACATAATAACCGCTGAAATTGGCGTTTTTAATATCAAATAGCCAGATAAACCAGCCAGCATGATAAGAAAAATCCCTTTTGAAACAAGACTGTTTTTGAAGGCTATATTTTGACGTGCTTCAAAGAGTAAATAGCTGACCACTCCAAGGGCGGAAATAACGCCGGATAGTTGCCTAAAAAGAAATAATGTTATCAGTAAAAAGCCAACCCCTATTATTCTTGCCCTATGGGAGGGAGACACCCATTCAAGCCAAGATATAATAACAATAGTTAGAAAAAGCCCGTACCAGTTGGCCGTAGGATTAGCAAATTGTATATAGGATAGTGATGTGATTGACAGCACGGCCAGTGAGCCTCTGATATAACCTTTTGGCGAAAATAATTTAAACAAAAGTGCAGCCTGAATGATACCAGTAAGCACCAACGGTATTCTCATACTGACCATTTGATTACCAAATATTTTGAGCGCCGCCGCGTTGATAAAATTGATATAGCCCATATGAACATCATGAACATCACGGTTTAAAACATCTCCGGATAATATCCTGTCCGCCACATGAGCATAGGCCCCGTCATCAGGTGGGTACCAATATTGATCATAATAAATATAAAGTGTAATTATGCTAAAAAGCATACTTGCCAAAAATGCCAATGATTTATTTATATCCCTCATAAATCACTCTCAGGTTTCTTCCATACGGAAAAAGTAGCAAAAGAAAACCATTCGCCAATTTTAAAAGCATAAAATACCCGGTCAATAAAAAAAGTCGCTCTTACTAACCATTCACCACCTTTATTCAAAAATGGAAAAGCATCCGGATTATAAAAAAGAACATAGGACGCAAGGCCAGGATATCTCAATTTTAAGGGATTTAATGATGCTGCGTTAAAAAAGCTTTTGAGTTCTTTTACTGAAAAATCCCTTTCTGTCTGTTCGTCAAAGAGCGGGTTTTTCTGGTATATTTTTTTTCTAACCCATTTTGTCAGCGGGTTTGCGTATGTTGGCTCAAAATTAATAAATATACCGCCAGCCTTAAGGCCTTTGCTTAAATTATTAATGACTGTTTCCGCTTGGTTTGGCACATGATGCAATCCACCGATCAGAACAATAATGTCATATTTCCCTGTTTCGGGTAGCCATTTTGTTGCATCGGCCTGCCAGACTGAAATATCCGGTTCACTCGTTTTTAAATCATTAATAACGCTGTCACTATAATCAAATCCTTCATAGTCAATTTCAACGCCTAAATGTCGGGAAGCCAGCTTTCCACCTTCTGCAAAGCCGCACATAGCTTCTAGCAGTTGGTATTTCTTATTTTTGGCAAGATTAATGTTTTTCAGGCAGTGATGCCATATCAACTCTTTTAAAAGCAGGTGGTTTTTATGACTTCGGGCATTTTTATACTCACTAGCAATTGAATTAAAATGCTCTTTCTGCTGGTCGATCAACTGCTGTTCATCGGGCTGCGTAGTCATAACTGTGCGTCACCGGAAGCGACAACTGAAATTCCAATTATGATAAGAAGTACGCCAATCATATGAGTGATACTAATGCTTTCCTTTAGTATAAAATATCCGCCGATCTGTGTTGCAACCACAAGGCCACCTGCCGCGACCGGGAAGGCCACAGACAATGAAACTCTGCTTAAGATCAAATACCAGATTATAAAACCAACACCATAAAGCACGATCCCCGTTAAGCCGTTAAATGAAAAAAACTTCCCGTCCGATAGTTTTAAAAAAATCAGTCCGGTGACGCTTATGACCAAATAAGTCAGCATATATATTATGTTTGACAGGCTAATCATGATCAGCACCTTTATTCTGTTCGTTAGGATGTTCTTCACTGATAATATAAGGCGGTCTGCCTTGAAGTGATTTATGAATACGCGCCAGATAAATACCAATAATACCGACATTCAAAAATAGTATTCCAAACAGCAACGTTATTATACCAAGCGTTGATGCCCAACCGGGAACGGCAACACCTTGGTTATAAATATAAAAAATATAGCCAAGTTCCAGAAATGAAAAAATACTGGTAACGATGCCAATCCAGACGCCAATTTTTAAGGAATTGTGGAATATGAAACAATAGCCCCACCAGCCAGCTTCATCATTCTGGAAATAGTAAACTTGGTTTTTCCCAGATGTCTTTCTTCAGGTTTAAATTTCACCACCTCAACATCATAACCGACCCACTCAATGGCACCTCTTAAGAATACATCCACATCACCAAAAGAAATTATCTCTTTAAGGACTTTTCGGTCAATAAGCCTGAAATCCGAACTTCCTTCGCTGAGTGAAACATCACAGAGCATAGAAAAAATCTTGTAAAAAACTCTCGAAAAGAGCCTTTTAACGTGCCCCGTGACATCTGCATCGTCGCGCACCGTGTTTACAATATTTGCGCCTTTTTTCCATGCGGTATAAAGCTCAGGGATGACTTCAGGCGGGTGCTGCAAATCACCGTCCATACTGACAATCGCTTGTCCAGAAGCTTGTTTAAGTCCAGCAAATATAGCGTGTTGATGGCCAAAATTACGAGAGAAACGTAGTCCTTTAATATTTTTATGATCTTTACAAACCGATTGAATGGCAAACCATGTACCGTCCTGACTACCATCATCTACCAGAATAATTTCGCTACTCGCATCAATTTCATTCATGGTACTTGTAAGACGTTCAATAAGGGGCAGGATGTTTTGTTGTTCGTTAAAAAGAGGAACGACTACCGATAATACCGGCTTGGTTTTTCCCTGATCCATTAATTCCTCCCTCTTAACATTGTTTAATATATTGTTTAAACCATTGTTTTAACTTTGTCACACTGCTTATTTTACTCTACCCAAATGCGGCGCCCAAGAAAACAACTATTGAGAATATATAAGGCGGGTGATAGCTTTAATTTTTATAATTAATATGGAAATCACATTGGAAGCTTCTAATACAGTAATGGGAATTGATCTGGGCACCCAGAGCATAAAGGTTATCGTCTATGATCCGGGCTCCCGTGAAACTGTGGCCAGTTCTTCCCATTCTTTTGATCTCATATCTAAAGATGACGGCTCACGTGAGCAAATGGCCAGCTGGTGGATAGACAGCTTTAAAAACTGCATGGCCGGAATAGACGCGGCGATTATAAAATCAGTCGTCGCCATTGGCGTTTCGGGTCAGCAACACGGGTTCGTTCCGCTGGATAAAAATGGTGATGTCCTAGCACCAGTAAAATTATGGTGCGATACGGTGACAGAGGCCGAGTGTGGTGAGATTATGGATGCGGTTGGTGGTGCGGGTAACTGCGTAAAACTGGCCGGAAACCCTATCGCAGTTGGCTATACCGCCTCAAAAATCCGTTGGCTCAAAAAAAATAATCACGACGCATACAAACAAATGGCGACCATTTTACTGCCCCATGATTATATGAATTTTTATCTTACTGGAAATCGGGTCATGGAATGCGGTGATGCGTCGGGAACGGGGCTTCTGGACGTGCGTAACAGATGCTGGAGCAAGGAACTGATCGCCGCCGTTGATGGTGAGCGGGATTTAAGTCCCTGCCTGCCCGCGCTTATTGATGCTGATGATATAGCCGGCACCCTAAAAGCGGATGTTGCAAATGAATTTGGATTTTCTGATGGTGTGATTATATCCGCTGGTGGCGGCGATAATATGATGGCGGCCATTGGCACGGGCAATGTGGAAGCAGGCAAACTTACCGCAAGCCTCGGCACGTCGGGGACGTTATTTGCGTATTCAGACGAACCTGCCATAGACAAGCAAGGTGACTTGGCAGCCTTTTGTTCATCGACCGGCGGATGGCTGCCGCTACTTTGCACCATGAACTGCACAGTGGCGACCGAACAAATGCGTGATTTGCTTGAAGTGGAAATCGACAAAATGGAAAAACTCGCCAGTTTTATCCCGCACGGTGCGGACGGCGTTATCACCGTTCCCTTTTATAATGGTGAACGCACACCGGCCCTACCCAAAGCGAAGGCATCAATATTCGGCCTTGATAATCAAAATACGACAAATGCCCATCTTATCCGCTCAGCTATGGAAGCGGCGATCTTTAATCTTAAAGCCGGGATTGATGCTTTTAAGAGAACAGGCATGAGCTTTAATGAAGTAACCCTGACCGGCGGCGGCAGCAACAGTGCCTTATGGCGACAAATATGCGCTGATATTTTAAACCTGCCCGTTCGGGTGCTGAAGGAGCAAGAAAATGCCGCTTTCGGCGCGGCGCTTCAGGCATTATGGGCTTATAAAAAATATAATAACGGATCCGAATCAATCTCTATCATTACTAGCACCCACCTTGAAATAGATCAGGACAAAAGCCATGCCCCGGATAAAAATTCGGTCGCGCTTTATGAAAAAACATATCAAAATTATAAAACATTTGTTAGTTTGATCGCATCACATTACAAGTAGAAAGAAAAATACATGACAAATGTTTTCGTCGGCGATAAAGAATATTTCAGCGGTATTTCAAAAATAGCTTACGAAGGCCCCGGATCCGATAACCCGCTCGCCTTCAAGTTTTATGACGCAGACAAAAAAATCGGCGATAAAACTATGGCCGAACATTTACGCTTTGCCGTTTGTTACTGGCATACTTTCTGCGGCACTGGTGGTGACCCATTCGGCCCGGGAACTCAAATATTTCAGTGGAATGACGCGGACGACGCCATGAGCGCCGCACGACAGAAAATGGACGCCGCCTTTGAGCTATTTACCAAGCTTGGTGTGCCTTATTACTGCTTTCATGATATCGACATGGCGCCGGACGATAGCAATATAGCGGTGCGTGAAAAAAACCTTGCCGCGATGACGGCCCTTGCCAAAGAACGTCAAAACGAGACGGGAATGAAGCTTCTGTGGGGCACGGCCAATGTATTTAGTAACCCGCGCTATATGAACGGGGCCTCAACCAATCCTGATTTTAAAGTGCTGACCCACGCCGCCGCGCAAGTTAAAGCGGCGATTGATGCGACAATAGAACTTGGCGGCGAGAATTATGTCTTCTGGGGTGGCCGTGAAGGTTATATGAGCCTACTTAACACCAACACAAAGCGCGAGCTGGACCATTTAGGCCAGTTTTTAGAAACCGCCCGTGATTATGGCCGCGCGAATGGTTTTACCGGTACGTTTCTAATTGAGCCAAAACCGATGGAACCAACCAAGCACCAATATGATTTTGACGCGCAGACCGTTATAGGTTTTCTGCGCAATCACGGCCTTGAGGGCGATTTCAAACTGAATATTGAAGCCAACCACGCGACACTCGCCGGCCATACATTCGCCCATGATTTGCAAATGTGCACGGATGCCGGCATGCTCGGCTCTATCGATGCCAACCGCGGCGATCCGCAAAATGGCTGGGATACCGACCAGTTCCCGACCGATATGTATGATACGGTCCACGCTATGATGGTCGTGCTTGAAGGTGGCGGGCTAGGGTCCGGCGGGCTTAATTTTGATGCCAAAACAAGGCGCGAAAGCACCGACATGGAAGATATTTTCATCGGTCATATTGGCGGTATGGACAGTTTCGCACGCGGGCTTGAGATTGCCCACCGCATCCTAAGCGAAAGCGCCCTGCCGGGAGCAAAAGCGGCAAGATATTCAAGCTTTGATGCCGGCAAAGGCGCAGAATTTGAAGCGGGCAACCTCTCACTTTCTGGTCTTCGTGATCTGGCAGTAGAATACGGCGAACCAGCCCGCACCAGCGCCAAACAGGAATGGTACGAAAACCTGATCAATCAGTATATACTGAATATGAGGTAAACCCCTAATTGGCCCTAGATACAATCCACTAGCGAAACATTGATCCCTATGGTAGAGTTCCTGAAAAGTTATAACATTAATAATTAGCTTTGTGGGTAAGGGGTCCGATGAGTCTGTTTTCTGAACTAAAACGCCGCAACGTGTTCAAAGTCGCCATCGCCTTTTTGATGCTGAGCTGGCTTGTTTTGCAGTTGGTTGATGTGGTTTCGCCGCTGCTGTTTTTGCCCGATTGGATAGGACGGGGAATATTGCTTGTGCTTGTTGCTTTATTTCCGGTGACGCTGATTATGACATGGGCGTTTGAGCTAACCGCCGACGGTGTCAAAAAAAACCGAAGACGTGGACGCGGATGAAAGTATTCGCGCGAACTCGGGGCAAAAAATCAACTATGCCATCATCGGATTTCTGGTTCTCGTGATCGGTTTTCAGTTCTGGCAAAATAGTGCTGAACCCGATAGCGACCGCGAAAGAACCATCGCCGTAATGCCCTTTGCGGATATGAGCCCAGACGGGAGCCAAGAATATTTTGGTGACGGGATTGCGGAGGAAATACTTAATGTGCTGGTGAAAATTGATGAGCTTGATGTGACATCACGTACATCTTCATTCGCGCTAAGGGATAAAAACCTTCTTGTCCCTGATATAGCGGCGGAGCTAAATGTTAATTATATCGTCGAAGGTTCGATCAGAACGGCGGGCAATAATGTCCGTGTCACCGCGCAGTTGATTGAAGTTGATAGCGATAATCACCTCTGGTCAGATATATATGACCGTGAGCTGACCGATATTTTTGCGATACAGAGCGAGATCAGCCTCGCGATTACGGAAGCGCTCAGGATTGAATTGGTTGGTGGTGAAATCACCCGAGAAGCACCAACTGAAAACATGGAAGCCTATGATTATTACCTTCAAGGCAGGAAAATATTTTTAAGTCGGAATAACCGAAGGGATTCAATTGCCACCATTGAACTGTTCGAGAGGGCGGTGGCGCTTGACCCCGCGTTTGCGGAGGGCTGGGCAAATCTTGCGGCGGTAAATGCATTAGTTTCAGGCGTCAGTGAAAATGAAGAACTTAGTAGAAAACGGTCGCGGGAAGCTGTTTACCGAGCCATAAGTATTGATCCTAATCAGTCGCAGGCATGGGCGGCAAGAGGTGTTACTGAAGCGCAGAACAATGACCTTTTATATTCGGAATTATCGTTTTTACGGGCAATAGAGCTTGACCCTAATAATGAAACGGCGTGGTCGTGGCTGGGAGGACATTACAGGCAAGTCGGCAATTTCGTCAAATCCATAGAGGCTTACGAGCGCGCAATTGAGTTAGAACCCACCACCATATTAAATTATTGGTTTTTGAGGGGGAGTATGATCTCTAATGGAGATTATGAAAAGGCGGAAATCGTGACGCAATTGATAGAGGACAAATTTGACATAGGAGAAAGAACGAGTACATCGATTCTTTCAGTAGCTATTATAAATAATGATCTGGAAACTGCTCGTGAAATAGTGGCAAGAGCCTTGAGCAACCGGACTCAATTAACAGAGCAACAAATTTTGATCAGGGCGGATTTATATGTGAATGCATATTTTGATCCGAGCTTCCGTGCTGAGGCTAGGACAATATTAGAACAGGATATTCATAATGGTATTGACTTAGGTTCTGACGTTTTCCCATATGTGGCGGTGCAGGACGGGGAACTCTACACCGCCAATAATAGAGCAGTCCGTACCCGTCAACTCTTTTTACCTTACGCGCGGACAATGTTAAATCAAAAGGCCGTTAGGGAACGTATTATCGAATTGGGTTATCTAGATTATTGGAAAATAAACCAATTTCCACCTTTCTGCCGCGCCAAAGGGGAAGATGATTTTGAGTGTGATTAGCTCTGGGCTATTTCATTGTCGCTCTGACTTCTATTTCATGGTGCATATTTATTGGTAGTGAGGTTATGGCCATGATTGATCGGGCATGGATGCCAATTTCTTCGCCAAAAATCCGGATCAGCATTTCAGAAGACCTATCGGCGAGAAGCTCCAAATGCGGGTAATCAGCAGGCGCGGGGGACATGGTATTAACATGAATGATTTTACCAATTCTATTAAGATCACCGTCCGCAGCATATTTAAGCCGGTTGATGGCGGAAATAACACAAAGATCAACGGCATAAAGAAGTTCATCCAAGTCCGTTTCATCGGTGACCAGCCCTACCATCCATGTACCGTCCGGCCTTTGGGCCGCGGTTGAGGTCAAGTAAATATCTTTATCAACAACAATATAGCCTTGATAAGGGCCGAAGGCCTTCGAGAGTGGTGGCAGTTTGCCGTCTTCAAATCCAAGTCTGACCAGTTCTTTTGCAAGCCTGTCTTCAAGAGTATCGGCGGCCTGTGCAAATGAAAGGCTGGCTATGAGCGTTACAAAGCTTATCAGCGCGATAGAAAATAATTTTTTCATGATTTTCCCTTTATTTAAGATAAGCGATTACGTTAATTTTGAAGCTCTCATTATTTGGTGAGGCAACTACCCCGACCGCAAATCTGGTATGGCTTCCGACCGTTTGACCGAACACCCGCACCATCAAGGTTGAGCATTCATTTGAAACGAGGGCATAATCAATATATTCAGGTTCGCTCAATGTCAGATACCTGATATTGGCAATTTTACGTACCTTGCTGAGATCACCGCCAGCGGCATTTCTGATATGGTGAATGGCGCCAACGCAAGCAAGTCTGGACGCGACATAAAGTTCTTCCTGACTGACATCCGTTGGTATTTTTCCTTGCAGCGCCGTGCCGTCAGGGCCAAAGGCCGAAATACTAGCCGTATGAATAATATTACCGGAAACGATATAAGGTTGATGAGCGGAAGTATATTCGTCCCTGTCGAGATATTTTCCGTCTTCAAAACCAAGCGCGATAAGTTCCTTTTTAAAAGCGGCATCGATGGTCGATTTATCCCAGTATTCTTGCGCCATCACGTTGGTTTGAAACGAGAGTACGCAGACAAGTAATAGGAGTGTGATTTTTATAACGGTTTTCATTTATTATTCCTCAACAGGTTTTTTTAAATAACTAATCTTTTTATAAACAAGTCTCACCGCAAAGTCATGCCTTTTGACCATTTTGCATGTTCGGTGTTTTTTCAGATAAAAAAAGACTTATTTCATCGGAATTAGCGCAATGAGAAGATGAGTTATTTTATTTTCATCACTTGTTTAATACGCTCCCATGATGCTTGTGTAGCGGTAGCATCATACACAGATCCTGCCTCAACATTAGAAGCATTTGGTTTTGCGTGATCAAAGGTGTGGGTCGCATCCTTATAAATTTCGAGCGTTAATGAGCCTGCATCCTTCGGATGGTTGGGCTGATACAGCTGGCATACTTTTTCATCAATATAAATATCCGCGTCACCAAGAAACATGGTTGCATCAATATCAACTGTCCACGGCGCGAGGCATGAGCCATAAAACATGAAAGCTCCCTTTACGCCGTCAAGGGCGTCCTTAGGCCAGTTTAAAAGGCCAACAGGCGGTGTTTCAGTTGAAGCATAGACTAGCGATGCCCAAATGGTTAGTGCACCGTGCGAGAAGCCCGCAACATAAAGTTCATCGCCATTAATTTTATCAAGTGTTT
>JABJKT010000206.1 GCA_018660225.1 Kordiimonadaceae bacterium | reverse complement strand
TTACTTCTGTTTGTTTTTTCTCATAACCAATCTTCTCGGCAGTCATATAATACTCCTGATTCCCTACCAAAAACGCATAACGTCCCTTGTTATCAGTAACTTGGGTTTCAAGTAATTTGTTAAATTTAGTATCAAAGACCCTAACAATTGACCTCTTTAATCCCTTATCAACCTGAGCATCTTTTACCAATCCCCAACCATTATTTTAGGCATCATAGTCGTACAGTTTTTTGTGATCCGAATGGCCATGAAAATGTATGGTCATGACGCGCGCGGCGAGGCCTAATTAATACCAGCTATTTGAAGGCCCTTAATATAGAGATCAATTTGGGATTGTTTTTTTAAGAAAAATAGTTTTTCTCTGGCAAAGCCGCAGGAAAAATGGGGACATTCCTGCATTAGCTTTAGGCGGGTTGTTATAACGTCTTGCTCATTTCCAAGATAAGCATGAGCGACGAGCGAATGTGCTGTTGCCCAATATTGGTAGTTAGGAATGCTGCTGGCACGTGTTGTCCAGTCGAGCGCACTTTCAAAATCCTGCTTAAATATGTGCACCAGTGCACCATAAGTGAGAAATGCCCACAGCTGGGGATCATTAGGACTAAGGTCAATGGCCTGACCGAAAAAAATCATAGCCTCATCATAACGGCCTTCATAAGCCAGACTGTCACCAAGGCTGCAATGGGCAACCGCCAGTGTTGGATTAAGGGCGATGGCTTTTTCATTGGCTTTTATGGCAAGCTTATATTCCTTGCGTGCAAGAAGCACTCGGGCCTCTAAGGCATAAAAAGTTGCATTTTTATCATCCAACGAAAGGGCTTTTTGGCAGGCTTTTAAGGCTTCATCCAATGCCTCCTGCTTTG
Organism: Kordiimonadaceae bacterium; assembly: GCA_018660225.1. Lineage (GTDB taxonomy): Bacteria > Pseudomonadota > Alphaproteobacteria > Sphingomonadales > Emcibacteraceae > Pseudemcibacter. The sequence continues at coordinate 7,620 of JABJKT010000206.1, read as the reverse complement.
GTTCAATATCCCAATATACCATGCCCAGGATAAGGGCATAAGCCCACCAGGCATATGCTTCACCGAATTTTTCATCACGTCTTTGACACTGGGAAAATAGTTTCTGCGCTTGCAGGTTATCTTCAGCGGTAAATTTATAGAAATGATACATTGCAAGATGAAAACAGTCCCAGGCCCTAAGGTTAGCAGGATGCGACTTTAAAACCTTATGGCGTTCGGAAAATCCGACCTCTGGCTCAAGTCGGGCTACTATTTTTTCAGTAATTTCATCTTGAAGAGCAAAAATATCATTAATTTCACGGTCATACTTTTCCGACCATTTATGATGGCCAGTCGTGGCATCGATAAGATTTGCCGTAATTCGGATGCGATTTCCGGCGCGCCTGATGCTCCCTTCAATCACATAACTGACATCAAGTTTATTAGCTATTTCGCTTATATCGACCTGCTTGCCTTTAAAACCAAATGTCGTATTTCGTGCCGTTACATCAAGCCAGCGATGTTTTGAAAGATGAGAAATTATATCAGCGGTTATTCCGTCGACCAGATATTCCTGCTCAGAATCGCTGGACATATTTATAAAAGGCAGCACGGCAATCGCCGGCTTTTGCGGTTTGTCGGTTTTTCTTTTATTATGCTCAGTGGACTGCTTGGCTTCGTTATCCTCAATAGAGGCAACAAACCGGTAGCCTTTTTTATGAATAGTCCTGATAACTTTTTGCGATGCTCCATCATCGCCTAACACCTGACGGGCTGTTTTGATACGGCTACTTAACGCCGCTTCAGAAACGATACGACCGCCCCATATCTTTTCATTAATTTCATCCTTTGATACCATCCTGTCCCGGTTTTCAAGTAGCAAAACAATAAGCTCAATGACCTGGGGTTCAACATGGATGGCTTGCTGATCTTGGCTTAACTCAAAGCGGTCAGTATCCAGAATATAGTTGTTGAAGCTGTAACGCATAAACTGATTAATCCCTCAAATTTAGACCATAAGACTATATTTATAGCTAATTTATAGCAATCTCCATGTTTTCTCCACATTAAATTCAGAAAGACTTCAAGCAAAGGATTTTGGCAATGGTTATTAATCTGACCGTGAATTTAATTTAACAACAAAAACTTTAAAGGAAAATACTATGTCTACAGAAAAATATCTCGTAAATTGTTTAGAAGGTGCAAATAATGTTGAGCGCGCTACTATTTCATTCATTCTGGCAACTACAGCATCCAAAACTTGTGAAACAGCAATTTTTTTAATGGCTGATGCTTCGCGTCTATGTACTAAAGGCGGTGCAGATGGTTTGGTGCATGAAGGATATGAGCCAATTTCAGATCTGATCAAACAATTTGCCGCAAATGGTGGCAAAATATGGTTATGCCCGATTTGCGCAAAATCCAAGGGTATTATTGAGGAAGATTTACTTGAAAATGCTGAAATCGCAGGCGCGCCAAAAACTATGGCGTTTTTAGCCAGCGGTGCTAAGCTACTTGCATAAAAATATAATAAGGATAAAAAAATGGGTAAACTTTATAATAATATTGTGGAAACAATTGGCAACACTCCCGTTGTTCGCTTGAACAAGGTTGGGCCTAAAAATGTCAATATTTATGGCAAACTGGAATATTTTAATCCACTTGGTTCTGTTAAAGACCGCCTTGCGCTTGGTGTTATCACTGATGCGGAAGAACGCGGTGACTTAAAACCAGGCCAGACCATAGTCGAAGCAACCAGCGGCAATACCGGGATCGGCCTTGCTATGGTTTGTGCTCAGCGCGGCTATCCACTTGTTATCACAATGGCTGAAAGTTTCAGCGTGGAACGTCGTCGCTTGATGCGTTATCTCGGCGCTAAGGTTGTTCTTACGCCCGCTTCGCAAAAAGGATCAGGTATGGTGGCTAAGGCCGAAGAACTTGCAATAAAGCATGGCTGGTGGCAATCAAAACAATTTGAAAATTCTGCAAACGCAGACATTCATGAAAAAACGACCGCCGTGGAAATTCTCGATGATTTTTCTGAAATTGGGCTTGATTATTGGGTCAGTGGTTTTGGCTCTGGCGGTACGGTCAACGGTGTCTCGAAAGCTCTTAAGGAAAAAAGCCCAAACACAAAAATTATTGCCACCGAGCCTGATAACGCGCAGTTACTCGGCAGTGGTATTCCGCAGGCCCATAATGCTGATGGCTCAAATGCGGCAAGTCATCCCAATTTTAGACCACATTTAATGCAGGGCTGGACGCCTGATTTTATCCCTAGATTAATGGAACAGGCCGTTCATAACGGCACCATTGATGATCTAATACCGGTCGATGGCAACTTTGCCATTGAATGTTCGAAAAACCTGGCCCAGCAGGAAGGTATATTTGTTGGCGTGACTTCTGGCGCAGGACTAGCTGCAGCGCTTGAAATAGCAAAAACAGCTCCGGACGGTTCAAACATTCTCGTCATGTTCCCTGATACTGGTGAAAGATATCTTAGCACGCCAATGTTTGACTGGGTGGGGACAGAAATGAACGACGAGGAAATAGAAATATCAAAATCAACGGCTAATTACCGCTTTGATGTAACGCCGGAAGTGGCCCCGGAAAATGAAGAAGCGCCAGTTCTTGACGAGGATGCGGTAAAAGAAATAGCCGCACTGGTCGGCGATACGGGTAATCCCGTTGTCATGTTTGCCCTAGAGTGGTGCGAGTTCTGTTGGTCAGTGAAAAAAATGTGTGCCGCATACGGTATTGAATTTAAATCTGTTGATATTGACGCTCTTGAATATCAGGAAAATAATCGCGGTAGTAAACTTCGCGCAGCGCTTCGAGGCAAAACCACCTGGGATACTTTCCCGCAGATATTTATTGGTGGCGAATTTGCTGGCGGATGCACGGATGTATTTGATGAATGGAAAGACGGCAGTCTACAAAAAAGACTTGGCGGACTTCAAATTGATTATGATGAAACGACCGGAAAAGATCCTTATAGTTTTCTTCCCGGTTGGCTTCATGCAAGGTAGACATGTTGAATATAAATTTTAAAAGACTTAACGGCCGGCTGCAGGAATTATCTGAAGTCGGTCGCACTTCAGAAGGGGGTTCAAGACGGCTCGCGCTCACGGATGCTGATAAAGCGGGCCGTGATCTTGTGCAGCGCTGGATGATTGATCTTGGGCTTGAGGTTTCCATTGATAAAATTGGTAATATTTTTGCCGTCCTTAAAGGTTCGGCAAATAAAAAACCGATCATGATGGGCTCTCATATTGATACGGTCGGTAATGGTGGTCATCTTGACGGATGTCTTGGTGTGCTCGGCGGGCTTGAAGTGATTGAGACTTATATTGAAAACGGGAAAATTCCCGAACATGATCTCGCTGTGGCAATTTTTACCAATGAAGAAGGCGCACGCTTCCAGCCCGATATGATGGGCTCGCTCATTCATGCGCATGGCCTTTCACTTGAAGATGCTTACCAGACTATATCCAATGATGGCAAGAAACTGAAAGAGGAGCTGGAGAGAATTGGTTATCTCGGTGATATGGAGTGCGGCACTATTATACCCCATGCCTTTATCGAGCTTCATATTGAGCAGGGGCCAATACTGGAAAAAGAAAATATAAAAATAGGCGCCGTTGAAAATGTCCAGGGCATTTCCTGGACGTCGGTTACCATAAAAGGCCAAGCCAACCACGCCGGCACGACGCCGATGAGCATGCGCTGTGACGCGGGATATGCGGCGGCTTTGCTCACGGTCAGGGTGCGTCAAATTGCTGAAGAAATAGGCGGTGTTCATGTGGGAACTGTCGGCGTTATAAATCCGAAACCAAATTTGATTAATGTTGTGGCGGGTGACGTAAAGTTAACAGTGGACCTGCGCAATGTTGATGAAGAAAAACTCAAACAATCTGAAAAACTGTTTGAGGATGCATTAAGCGATATAGCCGAACTTGAAGGGGTGGAAATAAGCACGGAAACTCTGGCAAGGTTTGAGCCGGTTAAATTTGATGACCGGGTTGCTTGCGTAATTACGCAAGCAGCAAATGAGCTTGGTCTTTCCAATAAAAGAATGAATTCTGGGGCAGGGCATGACGCACAAATGATGGCCCGAATTTGCCCTACTGCTATGATATTCGTACCGTCAAGGGACGGTATTAGCCATAATCCAAAAGAACACACCGATGAGCATTATTTAAAATCGGGTGCAGAAGTGCTTCTTAAGACTGTGCAAAAAATTGATGGTGGAACCGTGCTTTAATTACACTCAAAATCATCATCGCCTACCGCACGGCAGAAAGTGGGAAACTGATTGTTTTTCCAATAGCTGTGAAGTCCGATATCGATGATATAATCTTTGAAGGCTTGTTGAGCAAATATTGATCTGACTGATGGATAATATATTCGCCGGAAATTGAATATTTTATTCATTTGAGTTGTTTCAAAATAATTAGCCATTTTTTCGCCGTCAGCCAGCATATATGAAGCAAAAAAGTTTGTTTTTGGCTTGCCTGCTGCAATATCTTTTTCCAATAAGCTAAGCGCTTCTTCGCGCGCTGACGTATCAAAATATGCTTTGACATAAATTGCTAGTTTATCCTCAAGTTCCGGATCAGATGTCTCTTCATCTTCTCTGAAAAAAGTGATTATTTCACTGAGGGCTAGTTCCGGGTTGTTGTTTTCTAATGCCAGTAATGAACGGTCAATCCAGCCTAATTTAAAGCCCATTTCCTTTACGGACTTTTCCTGAAGCGGAGAGGCCTTTTCCAAATCTCCCATTGCATGGTAAATTAGCCCGAGAACATTATAATCAATTGCTGATTCCGGTTCTAATTCTATTGCTCGCTCCACGGCCTTTATGGCCCGCTCATGGTCCGCTACTGAGGAGAAATGTAACGCAAGCCATAACCAGGCTGTTTCATTATTCGGGTTTATTTCAGTAGCACGATTAAGCGCGGTTTCTGCTTCTTGAAAGCGGAATTGGTTTGAAAGAATAAATCCCTTCACGCTCCACGCTTCGGAAAGGTTAGGTTTAAGACTTATCGCCCGGTCGGCTGCTGCAGAAGCTGCTGGGACAATATCCTCAAATGAGTATCTATCCTCAAAATAAGTAGGCAACACAAGGTTTATTGTCGCAAGGTCCGCCCACGCTTCCGCGAAATCGGGATCAAGTTTTACTGATCTCTCTAACAATGAGACAGCATTTTCCAAATTATTGATATTACTGTTTATATTACCCATTCCCCTGTTCAGGAATGATTGGTGTCCCCGCAGGTAAAGCGCATATGATTCCATATTATTTGTCGGAACTTCTCCTCTTATGATATCGCCCATAAGCTCAACTTTTAGAGCGCTGGTAATTTGCTGGCTGATATCATCCTGAATGGCAAATATATCATTAAGTTCCCGGTCGTAGTTTTCTGACCAAAGATGAGTATCACTTGTCGTATCTATTAACTGGGCGGTAATTCTTATTCGGTTGCCGGAACTTCTTACCGAACCTTCAACAATATAATTGACATTTAATCTGTCGGCTATTTCCGGAACGGAAAGATTTTGATCTTTCAAGGAAAAAGAGGTTGTTCTTGAAGTTACATCTAGCTCATCTACTGCCGTGAGAACATTTAGGACTTCTTCTGATATGCCATCGCCAAAATATTCCTGATCACCGTCAGCACTTAAATCTACGAATGGCATTACGGCAATTGTATATGGTGCATTGGCGTTTGCAATTTGCCTCCCCTGATCATTATTTATATCAATGGTCGTTGTAGAGTATTGATTGATAAGAAGAATAACAATTATTAAAAGCAATGCGCCAATAGAGACAATTTTGAGATTCAGCCTGTTGATTGAACCTTTAATAGAGGCAGATGTTTTAGCATTGTCATTTTTTATGCTAGGGGCTGTGTCACTATTTTGCGAAGCCGTATTTATTTGCGCCAAAAATTGAATGCCTCGACCACGGATGGTTTTTATATATTTTTGGTTTTCACCATCATCACCAATGGCTTTTCTTGCTGATTTTATGCAGCTGGATATAGTGGCATCGGAAACGATACGCCCATTCCAGATTTCTTCGATTATTTCTTCTCGGCTAATAATCCGACTTGGGTTTTTCATTAGAAAAATGAGAAAATCAAAAACAAGGGGTTCTACATGCTGAATTTCGCCTTCACGGCGCAGTTCAAACTTGTCGACATCAAATTCAATGTTGTCAAATCGGTATAGCATATTCCCTCTTGAGCTATAAGTACCTGTTTTTTTATCAATTATAGTTAGGGTCAGGACCCATTAAGTTCATGCAATTCTGTCACATCATAAGACAAAATAGGTAGAAAACAAGTACAGACAATGGTTATTCCATTGGCAAGCTTGTTCTTCGCACATATTTTGTCTTATGATGTGACCCGCGACGGGCTCGGCAAATTTTATCTGCTATTGGGAAAAGGCCCTTGAACGCAGCCCCGCTATGCCCTGCGGACCTTTTCCCAATAGCAGATAAAATTATGCACGAGCAGAATGGATGAAATTAATGGGTCCTGACCCTAGGAACTGCAATCATCCAACAAAATTATATATTTTGCTCTTTATTCTGCTTGAGTAATATCACATTCAAAATCATCTGTTCCGGCGGGACGGCAAAAATCAGGGAATTGATTATTTTTCCAATAGGCTAGCAGGCCGATATTGATCAAATAATCTCTAAAGATTTTTTGTTTAAATAATGGCCTGGCAAGCGGGAAATATATGCGGGATAGAATAAAGCCTTTATTGGCGCCTGTATTTTCAAAATCATGAACAATTTTTTCGGCATCCTGCAACATATAAAGTCCAAATGTTACATCTGTGCCTTCTTCCATGTCTTTTTCTATCAAAGTTATTGCCTGATCCCTTAATGAAGGATCAAAATATGATTTAGCATAAATATCCAGTTTTTCTTCAAGATTGTCACCTGTACCCTGATCACTACTTCTGAAAAAGCGGATCATTTCATCGCGGGCGTTTGCTGGATCGTTTCTCCAGATTGCAATCAGTGCCCGGTCATATCTTCCAAACTCGAAACCCATTTCATTAATGGCCTTGTCCTGATAGGGGATTGCTTTATCAATTTCTCCCTTTGCATTATCAGGGTTTAATTCAGTGGCACGAAGGATTGCCGTTTCGGAATCCTGAAATTGAAACTGGCTAAGGTGGGTTAAACTTTTTACCGCCCAGGCCTGTGACAGGTTTGAATCAAGGCTAATAGCGCGATTAGAGGCCTCTGTCGCAGGCAGGACGACCCTGTCGATTGGGTATTCACTGGTAAAATAGCTCGGGAGTACGATGTAACTAGTGGCAAGGTCGGCCCAGGCAATTGCAAATGATTTGTCCAATCTCACGGCTTGTTCCAAAAAATCTATGGCCTGCTCAAGGTTGCTCACATTCTGACTTATGTCACTTGTACCGCGATTTAAGAATAATTGGTGCCCTTGCAGATAAAGCGCGTACGATTCCATATTATTGGTTGGTGCTGCTCGTCCTACAGTTCCCCCTATAAGCTCAACTTTTAAAGCATTCGCTATTTGCTGGCTAATATCATCCTGAATAGCAAAAATATCATTTAGCTCCCGGTCATAATTTTCTGACCAGAGGTGC
>JABJKT010000205.1 GCA_018660225.1 Kordiimonadaceae bacterium | reverse complement strand
TGCGTAAATTAGCGGTGGCAACACTTTCGGATGGTTGCGACCAAATTGCGGGTCACCGTGGTTTTATGGATTTTAATATCAAGGCACGCGTTAATGCGAGAAAGATTGTTGGTACTGCAGCGACCGTTTTAGAAGTGCCGACAACTGAATCTCATTTGCCAGAGCTGGCGTTTGATGTGATTGACGAATCTCCTAAAGGCAGTGTGATTGTCATTGCTTGTGGCGGCGACAAAAATATAGCCGTTTGGGGCGAAATTATGAACGCTGGGGCAAACACAGCTGGTCATGAAGGAGTTGTTGTTGACGGCGGCACACGCGATGTAGAACTAATTGAGAAGGATACAGATTTCCCCGTTTATGCACGTTCTATTGTTCCGGCAAGTTCGGTTGGTCGTCTAAAAACATTAGAACGCGATATCCCGGTTATGATAGGCGGCGTCCTTGTAAGCCCCGGTGATTACATTGTCGGCGATGGTGATGGCATTGTTTCCATTCCTGCGGATCATGTGGAATCGATCATTGAATTTGCGGAAGAAGCAGAAAACACTGAAGCCGAAATGGTTGAATATATAAAAGAAAAAGGCTCAATACGTGCCGCGACAGATAAGTTTGGCCGCGCTTAAAAACGTATTAAATTGATTTTAAAATTTAAGGATAATTATGAATAGAAATACAGATTTTCACGGCGTTTACCCAATTCTTTATAGCTTCTTTGATGATCAAGGTCAGCTTGATAGAAATGCGATGAAACGCCAAGTCGAAGGCTGTATCGCAGCTGGTGCGCACGGCATTACGATTATGGGGCTGGCGACGGAAGTCGGTAAGTTAGATGTAAACGAGCGTCGTAAAGTAATCGATTGGGTTGGTGAAGATATCGCGGGTAGAGTACCTTACGCCGTAACCGTTGGTGAAGGTAGTGTGCCGGGACAAATTGAGTTTGTTAAAGCAGCAATAGCAGCAGGAGCCGATTGGGCGATTTTGCAACCGCCTGCTATTCTTGGTGTTCCTGAAATTGAATATGTCAGATTTTTAGGTAATGTTGCTGATACAACAGATCTTCCCATAGCTGTTCAAAATGCGCCGGGCGTGATGGCGACGAGCCTTTCTAATGGCGGCTTAAAAACGCTTAATAAACAGCATCCAAATGTTTGTTTATTAAAAGCAGAAGGACCCGCAACTTATATCCATCAACTGATGCAAGATACGGAAGGTGCGTTCGATATATTTGGCGGCTTTGCCGGAATTCAACTCCCGGATAGTTTGCGTGCGGGTTGCGTTGGCATGATCCCAGCAGCAGATATATTTGATCCACAACTTAAAATTTATGAACTTATGAAAAAAGGTGATCCTGCTTCCGTTGCCGAAGCCGAAAGACTTCACAAAGAATTATTACCTTTACTCGTTTTCATGATGAGTTCGGTAGAGAATTTTGTTGCTTACGGAAAAGATTTGATGGCACAGCGATTAGGGCTAGATAATGGTAACGCACGCCAACCGTCGGTACCTGTAACAGATTTTGGTCGAGAAATCGTTTCTCGCTGGGCTCGTGATCTTGGACCATTTCCAAGTGTTTGACATAACGAATGTGAATGTTAACTTGAGAGCACGGTATTATAGTAATTAAATGTATGCGGGAATTAAACATGATTAAATCTTTTAAAAAATTAACCTCAATGTCTTTGATTTTGATCATGATGTCTGCAGCATTTAGTCACGTGCAGGCGGCGGACTTTCCTTCGAAACGATTGACGTTAATCTGTCCATGGGCAGCGGGTGGTGGAACGGATACAATTTTACGCGGACTAGCCAGAAATACAGAACCATTTCTAGGAGAGACCATAACGATTATAAATAAGACCGGTGGTAGTGGCGCGATAGGCCATGCAGCAGGTGTTAGAGCGCGTCCTGATGGTTATACCGTGACGATGGTAACGTTTGATATTCTTACCTTACCGCCACAAGGCTTTGTCCCGTTTACCTATAAAGATTATGATTTACTGATGCGGGTTAATATGGACCCTGCAGCGATCACTGTTCCAATTGACGCGCCTTATAATACCATCGAAGAATTCGTTGCTTATTCGAAGGCAAACCCCGGTAAAATTAAAGTAGGTCACGCTGGCCCCGGCACCGCTTGGCATCTGGCTGGAAGTATCTTTGCAGAAAAAGTGGGCATCGACCTAGCATACGTTCCTTATAATGGTGCCGCCCCTGCGGTTACCGCGCTTGTCGGAAAACATATCCAAGCCGTTTCAGTGAGCCCTGCGGAAGTCCGTGGTCAAGTTGAAGGTGGAACTGTTAAGATTTTGGCTGTGATGAG
>JABJKT010000204.1 GCA_018660225.1 Kordiimonadaceae bacterium | reverse complement strand
TAATTTCCAAAAGTTATATTAAGCCATAGCTTCTTTTATAGCCTCTAGCGCTACGTCAATGTCCGCGCTTGTTGTTTCATGGGATGATACGCTTATGCGGTAGACGTCACGCCCCTGCCAATGGGTTGGGCCGAACCAGGCTTTGCCGCTTTCGGCCACTTTATCCATAATTTCTTTTAACCGTTGATCATCATTATCATTCAGACAGAAAACCGCCTGATTGATCACCACATCATTCATTATGGTGAAACCCATTTTTTCAAGTTCTTTTGAAAAATTACTAGCATGGTCACAGCAGCGGTCAATTAGCTCACCGAAACCTTCTTTACCAAGATGTTTAAGCGCCGCCCAGACGTCAATCCCCCTCGCCCGGCGTGATAGTTCCGGTGTAAAGTTATTAGGGATACGCTCACCGTCCGTGGTCAGATAGCTTGCCGTAATGGTAAACGCCTCCATCATCGCTTCACGGTCACGGCATATGGCGATAGCGCTATCATAAGGAACATTTAGCCATTTATGACAATCTATCGACCAACTATCGGCGAGCTCCATCCCATCAGCAAGATGTTTTCGTGTCGGCGATACTTTTATCCAGCCACCAAATGCACCGTCCACATGAACCCACGCCCCGGCCTTTTTAGCCAGTGCACAAATCGTTTTAAAATCATCGAACGCCCCACTATTAATATTGCCCGCCTGTATCAGCATAATACAATTATTATCAAGTTTAGGAATTTGATCGACAATAATACGCCCGTCTTCATCAACCGGAACATATTCAAACTCATCCGTTCCGTAGCCCATATAATTAAGGGCACGAATATTGGTAGAATGAATATCTTCACTTAAAATAAAGCGTATTTTTGGTGCATTTCTTAAACCACCCGTTTTTAAATCATAGCCTAAATTATTATAAATCCTGGTGCGCGCAGCACAAAGCGACGTAAAACCAGCCATGGTGGCCCCGGTCACAAAACCCACGGCAGTTCCCGTTGGCAGTTCAAGCATTTCAACGATCCATTTTTGAGCGACCTGCTCCAATTTGGCATTCACATAACCCAAAACCGTAAGTGATGAATTTTGGTCCCATGTTGACGTTAGCCAGCTCGAAGCAACAGACACAGGAAGAGTGCCGCCAACCACAAAACCAAAAAAGCGTCCGCTACGGGTTAATGTGGTCGCTGGCGAGCCTATTTCATTGAGCATTTTGATCACATCGATCGCTTTTGTCTTTGCAATTGGCATCGGTTGATCAAATAATTTTATGTTATCAAGTGCTTCTGAAGTTGGCACAACCGGATTGCTCGCCAAACCATCTTCAAATTCTTTTGCAGCCTTTAAGGTATAGTCGAATAATTTATCATCAAAACTCATGGCAGACGTTCTTTTCCCCAATTAGTGGCTTGCATTTCTGCAGTTAATATTTCATCTGCCGTCATGCTTGTTTCAATTTTTTGTTTATTTCTCATTGCGTCTTTATTTCCACCCTGCGCAGCGATTGTGAACCATTTGTCGACAAATATTTTGTCGATGTTGTTTCCGTCCTTAACGGCGCGGTTCTGGCCTACGAAATTCTGAGCTTCAATTATTCCAGATTTTGCCGCCAGAAGAAAGTAATTTTCTGCCAAATCAAAGTTCCTTGGAACTCCTTCCCCGAAATGATAACGCAGGGCCACATTAAACTGGGCATGAGTATTACCGTTATCTGCGGCTTCACGGGTAAGGGTAACGCCTTGTCCTGTAATAAGTCTGAACCAAATTCCACTTCCCTTACTATAATGGCCATTTCTCGACCTTGCAGCGGCATTGTGAGATGATGCCATCAAATAGTATTTCAGCGCGTCTTTATCGTTATGACCAAATGCAAAATCGTCGTTATTTATATCACCAAGCACGTAATAAGCATGATTTAGACCAAGTTCTGCAGCCTTCAACAAATGCCTTTCTGCGAGTGCTTTATCTCTGCTTGTTCCTTTGGCGTATGCATAAAGTTTGGCAAGTGCCACGTGACCTTCGGGATCATTTAATTTTGCGGCTTTTTGGTACCAGTTTCTGGCGGCCGTATAATCCTTGGCTACGCCCCAACCATTCTCATACATAAAACCGATTTTTATCTGGGCATAACTATTGCCATCATTAGCATCCGGCAGAAGTTCATTATGTGCCTTTTCATAATCACCTATAAAATAGGCTTCTTTACCGCCATCAATATCAGCATAGGAAAATGGTCCATAAAGAAGCGTGATCAAGAATATAGTTTTAGGCAAGAAATTCATTTAAAGTCCATGATCTGCGAGCCACTCATCAGCCATGCTTATGGCCTGTGCAATTTGCTCTTTAGTCATCTCAGTTTCGATAAAAAGTTTGGAATTTTGAGCACTTAAATTATCATTGGCAACAGAAATAGAAAACCACATATGGGCAAGCGGGTAATTTTTTGTCACGCCCTGCCCGTTTGAATACATATAACCGAGATTAGTTTGTGCTTCGGGTACATTTTGTTCCGCTGAAAGTTTGTACCATTTAAGCGCCTCTGCCTCATCAACAACTACGCCTTGCCCCGTACGGTGAATATTACCAAGGATATATTGAGCAATTGGATGGCCCTTTTCTGCAGACAGTGTATACCATTTTATGGCTTCTTTGATATTGGCGCTAACACCAACACCGATATAATACATGGCAGCCAGATCATATTGTGCGTCGCGGTGATTTTGATCCGAAGCATTTCTATACCATTTTAAGGCCTGATCGTAATCACGCTCAATCCCTTGATCCTGACGATATAAATTGCCAAGTTTATATTGAGCATTACTAAGCCCCTGTTCGGCAGCCAGCGAATAATATTTAAAGGCCTGTTCTATATCAGCCTCCGCTCCATTTCCATCAAGGTAAGCATTTCCCATATTATATTGGGCTTGCATAACTCCCTGATCGGCAGCACTTTTCATCCAAATAATATTTTGCTCAGCGCTGATATTTTGATTATCCGGATTAATGGCTAAAGCATATTGCGCTTCTCCGTATCCATTTTGTGCAGAACGAGCCAATAATATATCCGCCTCACGAAGGTTTTGATTAATCCCTTGACCATTTCTGTATAGTTCAGAAAGATAATATTGAGCCGCACCATTATTGGCGTTAGCAGCTTGTTTATAAAAATCAATCGCCCGATTAAAATCACGACTTACCCCC
>JABJKT010000203.1 GCA_018660225.1 Kordiimonadaceae bacterium | reverse complement strand
TTGTTTCCACCAAGTTCAAGAATTGATTTACCGAAACGAGCGGCTACATTTTGTCCAACGATTTTACCCATTGCACTGCTTCCTGTTGCGGAAATAAGCGGCACGCGCTCATCAGATACAAGAATTTCACCAATGTCACGTTCACCTGTAAGAATAATTGAAAGGTTTTCCGGCGCATCATCACCAAATTCAGCACAAGCCATATCGAAAAGTTTTTGACAGGCAAGGGCAGTAACCGGTGATTTTTCAGATGATTTCCAAATCGTTGAATTACCACACACAAGAGCAAGGGCAGCATTCCATGACCAAACGGCTACTGGGAAGTTAAAGGCACTGATAATGCCAACAGGGCCAAGCGGCTGCCAAATTTCACGCATTTTATGAAGAGGGCGTTCTGAAACGATGGTTAGGCCATGAAGCATACGGCTTTGGCCAACGGCGTAATCACAGATATCAATCATTTCCTGAACTTCGCCAAGACCTTCTTGATAAATTTTACCAGCTTCAAGCGATACAAGGGAGCCAAGGGCTTCTTTCTTATCACGAAGAATGTTTCCAAGGATGCGAACCAGTTCACCGCGGCGAGGGGCTGTGACATTGCGCCATGCTTTAAAGGCTTCTACTGATTTAGCGATCTTTGCTTCAGTTCCAGCAACGGTGTCCATTTTAACGGCTGCAATTTCTGCGCCATCAATTGGGCTATAAACTTTAAGGTCGCCGCCTTTAACATCAGCATCGCTAAGTCCGAGTGCTGCGTATATTTCTTGAGTGTTCATCATTTCGATATTCCTTACTTAATTGTTGAGTCTGTATAAAATTCTTTAAAATGTGACGAATGTTTATTGTTTCGATAAAATTATCGTCTAATGCTAAATTATTATTGAGTTAAATTTATTTTCTTATTAAAAATTGAATATATGAACGATATATTATAAAATATGAACATATGTCAAATCATAATGAACAAATATATAATATATCATTCATTATGTGTGATTATTGTGGCATTCTGTTGAACTTTGATGATAATATTATATGGCTTTCAGTATTTATCACCCCGTCGAGCATGGCGATGTTGGTGAGTACCTCATCCATTTGCTGGTTATTATCGGTTCTAACCAATATCATAAAGTCAATGGATCCGGCGACAGTGGCTAGGCAATCTACCTCTGCCATATTATAAAGGGAACCCTCAATTTGCGCGGATTTCTTAGGGTCACGGGTTATTGTAACATAACAGCGCGCATCATGATCTATGGTATCGGATTTAAGCTTCACCGTATAGCAATCAATGACTTTCTCTTCAAGGCGACTGAGCATCGTATGAATGGTCGAACGGGCCAAGTTTAGCTTACGGCCAAGCTCCGCAGCGCTCATTCTGCTATTGATTTTAAGCAAATCAAGCAGTTTTTTCTCACTTTTCTGTAAATCCATATTTCTTACCTATTTGTGATATGAATGAACAATATACGCAGTAAAAATACATTTGTACATAGTAAATTGGACATTTTAAGGAATAAAAAAGCATTTAATAGTGTTTAATGGTGTTAAATAATATCATTTTTATAAAGTGACAGTATATATTATAGTCTGCTGAAAATTAATGGAGTCCTTACCCTATGTATAAAACTATCCTCTCAACCTGTTTATTTATTTTTGTTTTTAACAGCTCTGTTTCTGCCGAACAGGTTCGTGCTCGGGATCTTGGTATAAAGCCGGGCATACTTAATACCGGAACTCATAACGCGATTACCGATGTGGAAGGTGTTCTGGTTGGGCACGTTACTTTGATGAAAGGTGATAGCATCCGCACAGGCGCAACGGCGATCCTGCCCCACGGCGGAAATATTTATCAGGATAAAGTTCCCGCAGCCGTCGTTATCGGAAACGGCTTTGGTAAAATGATGGGTTATTCGCAAATTCACGAACTCGGCGAAATTGAAACGCCGATCGTGCTTACCAATACGCTTAGTGTGCCCCGCGCGGCTGATGCTATTCTTGACTGGACGTTGCGTCAGGACGGAAATGAAGCGGTCCGCTCTGTAAATACCGTGGTTGGTGAAACCAATGATGCGGGCTTAAATGATATTCGTGGTCGTCATCTGACACCTGAAATTATAATGAGGTCTATAGAGGACGCAAAAAGAGGCCCAGTAGCAGAAGGCGATATTGGCGCCGGTAAAGGAACATCAGCTTTTGGATGGAAAGGCGGTATCGGAACATCGTCGCGCGTTCTTCCGGGTACCCTTGGCGGTTATACGGTTGGTGTGTTGGTTCAAAGTAACTACGGCGGTACATTGATGATGGACGGGGTCCCGGTCGGCGAAGAACTTAACCAATATTATCTGAAAGGATATGTGGACAGCGATATTGCCGACGGTTCTATTATGATGGTTGTCGCAACAGATGCACCGCTTTCAGACAGAAATCTTGAACGACTAGCCAAACGCGCGCTTACCGGCTTGGCGCGGACAGGCTCCGCGATGACCAATGGCAGTGGGGATTATGTAATCAGCTTTTCAACGGCTGATAGCGTGAGGCGCACAGCGGTGCGCCGTAATAATAATGCAGAATTTGAAGAAGTTCCCAATAATAGTATTTCACCGTTATTTCAGGCAGTGGCAGAAGCAACAGAAGAAGCCGTTTATAATTCGCTCCTGATGGCAAGAAGCGTAACGAGCAAAAATGTCAGAACAGGAGAAACAAGGACAATTGATGAGCTTCCTGTTGATAAAGTCCGTGAAATCCTTAAGAAATACGCTAGATAATAGCGCACGAATGTGCTAATCCGCGCCCATGAAAGATATTTCAAACAGAGCCATTGATAGCAAAAGTCATGTAAAAGCTATCCTTGGCCCAACCAATACCGGTAAAACCCATCTCGCGGTCGAGCGGATGCTTGGTCATGCTTCCGGTATGATCGGCTTGCCGCTCAGACTTCTGGCGCGGGAAATATATGACCGTATTGTCGCAAGGCAGGGTGCTTCTCATGTTGCGCTTATTACCGGTGAAGAAAAAATCATCCCAAAGCATGCCCGGTATTATGTCTGTACCGTTGAAAGCATGCCGATCGAAAAAACCGTCGAATTTATGGCGATCGATGAGGTTCAGCTCGCGGCAGATTTTGACAGGGGTCACGTTTTTACTGACAGACTGCTTCGCGCCAGAGGGCGGCAGGAAACGATGCTGCTTGGTTCCGAGATTATTCGCCCGTTAATTTACAAACTGGTGCCAGATGTTGAATTTATAACTCGTCCTCGTTTTTCAGAACTTATTTATGTTGAGCCGAAAAAACTGAGCCGCTTGCCTAGGCGAAGCGCGCTGATCACCTTCAGCACCGCCAATGTTTATGCATTCGCAGAAATGCTTAGACGGGCCAAGGGCGGCGTAGCCGTGGTAATGGGCGCACTGAGCCCGAGGACCAGAAACGCGCAGGTGGAGCTTTATCAAAATGGTGATGTGGATTATCTGGTGGCCACCGATGCAATCGGTATGGGGCTAAATATGGATATTGATCATGTGTCCTTTGCGGCAACATCAAAATTTGATGGACGGCAAATGCGCGATCTTAGCCCACCTGAGCTTTCGCAAATTGCAGGACGCGCTGGCAGATATATGAATAACGGAACCTTCGGCTGCTTGACCGAAGGGACGGATTTTCGGGCAGGGCTTTCAGCGGAAATGGTATATGCCATTGAAAATCATCAATTTGCCCCGCTCACAGTGCTTCAGTGGCGAAACAGTTTCATTGATTTTAGCAGCGCGGGCGCAGTGATTCGTTCTCTAAGGGTCGCTCCGGACCGATTTGGCCTGACCCGTACCATGGAAAAGCTTGATATGGATACTTTTGTAAAATTATCCTCTGACCCTAATGTTAAGGGTAAATTAGGTGGCACAGCGGCGGTGAAAATGCTGTGGGAAGTGTGTCAAATTCCTGATTTTAGACAGGTGTCTGATGATGAACATGCAAAACTTTGTACGAGCATTTATCAGCAGATTTCTGCGGATCACGGCGTTATAAAAGAGGACTGGTTTTCTGAAATGAGTAAGCCACTTGAGCGGACGGATGGTAACATAGATACACTCTCTACACGCATTGCTCATATGCGAACTCTTACCTATATTTCTAACCGAAATGGATGGTGCGAAAACCAAAAATATTGGCAGTCACGCACAAGAGATATTGAAGACAGGCTATCAGATGCGCTACATGAACGGTTGACGAAACGATTTGTAAGTAAAAGAACCACCGTATTAATGCGGGAACTTCGCCAAAAAGGAAAGTTAATGGCAAATATTGAAATGGATGGCAGCGTCTATGTTGAAGATCACTTTATCGGCACCATAGAAGGATTTCAGTTCAGGGAAGACGAAGGCGCATTTGGTGAAGACAGTAAAACGCTTCGAAATGCAGCCACAAAAGTTCTCGCGGAAGAAATTTTAAAACGCGCAGGCGATTTTAACGAAGCAGAGGACGGCGAGATAAGCCTTATTTACGGCGACCCGCTCACACGCAGCACCATAAACTGGCGCGGTATCGTTGTTGGACGTGTCCAAAAAGGGCCTTCAATATTATCGCCAAAAGCGGCAGTGAAACCGACGCCGGTGCTTCAGGGCGACGCGCTTAGTATAGTGCAGGCAAAACTGGACCGCTGGCTCGAAGCCCATGTGGCTGAAATCCTGACGCCACTTTTTTCACTTCAAGAAGCGGTAAATGGTTCAAAAGACGAAGAAGGAAACGAGCGGATTGGTGGTATGGCTCGCGGCATCGCTTTTCAGATGGTGGAAAAGCTCGGCACAATTCCAAGACGTCTTATTGCCAAAGATTTTAAAGAAGTCGATAGCGCTGGCCGCTTCCAGATTAAAAAGCTTGGCGTATGGCTTGGTGCAACAAGCCTTTATATCCCGGCACTATTAAAACCGGCTCCAGCCGGGCTTCGGCTTTTGCTGTGGGCGCTTTTTAATGATCAGGATAAGCTGCCGAATATTCCGCCGGCCGGACTTTGCACCATAAAAGTTGATAAAGAAGCCTCAAAGGTATTTTATGAAGTATCGGGCTACCGGGTGGTCGGTGAAAATGCCGTGCGCCTTGATATGCTGGAACGTCTTGCCAATGCGGCTCGGGAAGTCTCTATGAAGGGTCCGTTTCCGCTAGATGCGGATCTTATGAGTCTGGTTGGAACAAGCGGTGGTGATTTTATTGAAATCATGGCTCACCTTGGTTATGTGACAAAAGAATATGACGCAGCAGCGGCGGCAAAAATTCTGGCGAAACGTAGTGATGCTGAAAAAGCACCGGAAGAAAAGCCAGTTGAGGCCAAAGAAGCAGATGCCAAAGAACTAGCCCCTAAAGAAGAAGTTTCTAAAGCGGCAGATACTAAAGAAGCAGAAGTGGAAAAGCCTGAGGCAGAAAAACCTAAAGCTTCAGCAAAGCCGGAAAAAATATTGATCTTTACTCACAGGCCGGAAGCATTAAGGAAAAAAACGGTTCATAAAAAGCCATTTCCAGTTAAAGGAAAAAAGAAGCCAACAATCAAAGGGCAAGTTCACCATAAAAAAGCTGCTGCAAAAGGGCGCAAGAAACCACAGTCAAAACCTGTCCCCCTTGATCCTGATTCGCCTTTTGCCGCCCTCGCCGGCTTAAAAGAGCAATTAAAAGGCAAAAAATAATATGGCAGATACGCCAGCCACACAGCGAATCGATGTGTGGTTATGGCATGCGCGTTTTTATAAAACCAGATCACTAGCAACAAAAATGGTCCGCGGTGGCAAGGTAAGACTTAATGGTAATATCTGTAAAAAATCTAGCACAACTGTTTCGCCGTCGGATATTTTAACATTCAGCCGCGCTGATCAGATATTGATCGCAAAAATAATTTCAATCGCTTCTCGGCGCGGTCCCGCGCCCGAGGCACAAATGCTTTATGAAGACCTAACGCCGCCACAGGAAATTCAGAAAAAATCCCAAAAAAATGTAACCGCCCCCCGTTATAAGGGGGCAGGACGGCCAACAAAAAATGAACGCCGCGCTATCGATAAATTGATGAACAGGGATTAGTCGTACTCTAAAATACTTTTAGGTAATGTTAAGCACATATTAAATGATGATATGTATGTTATGTACTGAAAATAAGGATTTCTTGATGAATCTGGTTATTAAAACAGCATTTTTAGGCATATTGGCTGCACTTTTCGTGTCGTTTTTTGGAAATGATATCGTTGATAGTGTTGGTGATCAGCAGCTTGATAACGGCGGGACAAAATCCCCTTCTATCATTGGCTCGGCCTCAGCGTCTTCCTCTATTCAAATTCCTATCCAAGGTGACGGCCATTACTGGGTCAATATGAATGTCAATTATAATGATGTTAATTTTATCGTTGATACCGGGGCGAGTTTCGTAACACTCAGTCACGAAGATGCTAAAAAGCTAAGCCTCAACCTTTTTGAAAATGATTATAAAATTAGCGTGAACACAGCCGCCGGTCGCACGACAATGGCGGAAGTGACCCTTGATATGATAAAAGTGGGTGGAATCGAACTTAGGAATGTGAAAGCCTTTGTTGCCCGTGAAGGAATGCTTACAGTGTCACTTCTCGGGATGAATTACCTAAACAGGCTAAACCGTTTCGAGTTTAGTGACCAAAAACTTATATTTGAACAATAGCTTACATGTAATATTTATATTGACACTGTAAACATTATTTCTAGAATGGGGGCTAGGGAACAATTTATAAGTGAAAATGAATATAAAAAAATCTACATATCACCACGGCAATTTACGTGAGGTGCTTATTGCATCTGCGCTCGATATATTAAAAGAGGGCACATTGCAGGATTTAAGCTTGCGGGCTCTGGCCCGTAAAGCTGGTGTCTCTCAAACCGCCCCATACAGACATTTCGAAGATAAAGAAGCGCTGATTGTAGTCCTCATTCAGGAAGGGTCGGCGCTATTGCATGAAAGTATGCAACTTGCGTGTGAAATAGACAATGACCCTGTTGAGCAAATGATAAATATGGGTCTTGCTTATTATGATTTCTCCCAGGACCATCCTGCACATTTCAGACTGATGTTTGGTGGTAATCTGGAAAATAAAGATAAATACACTTCCCTGATAGCAACAGAGCAACAAAATTATGAATTGGTTCAGTCGGTTGTTGATAGATGTATGAAATTGCCGGGAGCGCCAAAACTTTCATCAGAAATGGTGCGCTTATCCTGTTGGTCATTGGTTCACGGGCTTGCCAACCTGATTTTAAATGAAGTTCTCAATGATGACGTGCCCAAAGATGCGGAGAAAAGAACTGTTGTAAGAGAGGTTATATCCTTTTATACAAGGTCATTGTTCGAAAAATAAAAGGTAATAATTCAGGTGTCTATTTTTGCAAAGCTTTCAAGCATATTTCATGATGATAAAGTTTCCACTAACGACAAGATAAACAAAAACATCGATGCTGAGAAATTAGCAGCGGCGGCTCTTATGGTTGAAGTGGCCGTTCAGGACGGCGAGTTTGATGATGCCGAGAGAAATATTATCGAAAAATCGCTTACGGAAAAACTTAACTTATCAAGCGAAGATGCCGCTGAGCTTCTTAGCCAGGCAGAAGATAAACAAAGCCAGTCCATTCAAATTCTTTCTTTCACAAAAGAAATAAAAAATCATTTTGAAGAAGAGGGCCGCGAACACATCATGGAAATGTTGTGGGAAGTGGTTTTTGCCGACGGTGAAGAAGATAACTATGAAAGTAACCTGATGCGCCGTATCGCAGGATTATTATATATATCCGATAAAAAAAGCGGCGAATTAAGAAAAAAAGTAATGCGGGAAAATAATCTTTTGTAATTTAGAATTTGACGCCTTTAAGAAAAATGCTATATGAAATTTATATGTAAGATAATAAAAATCGATAATTAAGAAATTTTAGGAGAGCTCAATGACATATGTGGTCACAGAAGCATGTATTAAATGTAAATATACAGACTGTGTTGAAGTCTGCCCGGTTGATTGTTTTTACGAAGGTGAAAACATGCTGATCATTAGCCCGAGCGAATGTATAGATTGCGGCGTTTGTGAACCTGAATGTCCCGCTGAAGCTATTCTGCCCGATACGGAAGACGGAATGGAAAAATGGGCCGAGCTTGCTGAAAAATATGAAGGTGACTGGCCTAATATTACTGAGCAAAAAGATCCTCTTCCGGGTGCCGATGACGTTGTTTCCGAAGCTGATAAATTTAACAAATATTTCAGTGCAAATCCCGGCGAAGGAAACTAAGCTCCAAATTGCTTCAATTCATTATCAGCTAGCATATGCAATGATTTATATTACATGTGAGATATAGGCTATATTTTACCCTAATATTATGTTATACTATATACTATTGAACATGGTATTTTAACCGGGATAGATGTTAACTAATTGATTCTGCAAATTTTTTAATCATATTAATATATTTCCTGCCGAAGCGGAAAGAGGCTTTGGTCGGGCATTTTTGTAATTTTTATATTTAAAGACTTTTTAAAAGCAGTAAATCTGGCCTCTCGCACTACGGATATCATGGGTAATATATTTTATAGATTAATACTCAAGTTCTTTATAAGAATTAATGTTGTACTTTGATACTTGAGTTAATACGGAGAGTTTTTAATGACTAGGACTGAAAAATTGGATTTTGCAATCGGTCAAAATATTGTTTATCCAAAACATGGTGTAGGTAATATTACTGGTGTACAAGTTCAGGAAATTTCTGGAATGACAATTGAGCTATATGTCATTCGTTTTGAAAAAGAGAGAATGACACTCAGAGTGCCGACTGAAAAGGCGGTTGCTGTTGGCATGCGCTGTATTTCAGGTAAAGATACTATGGAAAAAGCCTTTAAAACACTAAAAGGTAAAGCCAAGGTCAAACGTACCATGTGGAGCCGTCGTGCTCAGGAATATGAGACAAAGATCAATTCTGGAAGTGTAATATTACTTGCCGAAGTTGTTCGTGATTTATACCGTAGCGGTGATCAGTCCGAGCAATCATACTCAGAGCGTCAAATATTTGAAGCAGCCATCAGCCGTCTCGCCCGCGAAGTTGCAGCGGTTGAAGATATATGTGAAAAAGAGGCGTTGATAAAACTCGAGACTGTCTTGACACCCGAGCCAGAGCCAGAGCCAGAGCCAGAGCCAGAGCCTGAGCTGGAGCCGGAGCCGGAGCCAGAAATAGCTGCATAAATTTAATTTATAACAAAATTTAAAAAAGCCTGCTTCAGTAGTGGGCTTTTTTTGTATCTTATTGATAATAATGTTGTTAGATTTTTGCTTTGATAAATAAGGCAGGGGAATATTAGTTTTATGGACGTTCGTGATTTATCTGGCCTTGATGATAACAGGTATGGCCTTTTAAAAAATGCTAAACGTGTCTGGGCCATCGGCTCAATTCACGGGGAGCTTACCGAACTGCGCAAAGTTCATGAGGCGCTCGTCTCCAAGTTTCGCCGCGGCGATAAGCTGGTTTATCTTGGAAATTATTTTGGTGATAGTGAAGATAATAAGCTGGTTTTTGATGAAATTCTGATCACACGCCGCCGCCTTATGTCTCTTCCCGAAGTTTTTATGCCCGAAGATTTTTGCTATCTGCGCGGTGCTCGCGAAGAAATGTTTTTCAAATTATTGCAGCTACACTTTGCCCCGAACCCCGTTGAGGTGATGCAGTGGCTTCTTGAACATGGCATGGCCAGTTCTCTTGCGGCATATGGCGAAGATGAAAAAACGGCCATAGCAATTGTTCGTCAGGGGACAATGGCCCTTAGCCGCTGGACAAACGGTATTCGACGAAAAATTCAATCCTGTCCAGGCCATATTGATTTAACCAATAACTTAAAACGTGCCTGTTTCACCGACGATGGGAACCTGCTTTTTGTTCATGCGAGCATTGATAAAACAAGACCACTTACCATGCAAAAGGATCAATTTTGGTGGGATAATGGGGCGTTTGATAAGCTGGATCAAAAATTCTCTGAATTTATAAAAGTGATCAGAGGCTACGATCATTCCAATAGTGGGATTGATCTGAATGGCCAATTTACGGCGACAATTGATGGCGGATGTGGCCGCGGCGGCAAATTACATGCAATTTGTTTTACCCCGGACGGCATCAAACATGATGAAATAACCAGCTAAAATCATCATTCAATTGCAAAATCATTGCTTTTTTGAGACGAAATCACGAAAATTTGAGATAAAGCGGCATTTTCCCCCTAGTATCAGCGCTCAAGGTCGGTTATTTTAGGTTTAGGAAGATATTTCAATAAAAATTAAGATTTGGAAGCTATAACAAAAACAAAATGCTTACTGGATCAACGAAATAAAAGAGTATTTATATGAATACGTCTAAACTGTGGGCCTCATCAGCGATGATGTTAGCATTGAGCGCCTGTGCGACACTTCCTATTAACGAAAGTGAACTTTCTAACGCCGTTGACATTAACAGTCAGTGGCAAGCCAGCGGTGAACAGATGTTAGCCGTTCAGGATGGTTGGCTTGATGACCTCGCGATGGAAGAACTCAGCTCATTTGTGGCTGAAGTAATGCGCAGTAATCCAAATTATAATGAAGTTGCTTTAAGAATGCAGGCTGCCGGCTTTAATGCCGATGCTGCACGAGGAAGGCTTCTGCCGCGCATTGGCGCTTCCGGTAGCGCAGGGCGCACTGGTGTGGAAAGCCCGGTAGAAAATACCTCAAACAGCTTTAGCTTGGGCCTTGATGCTAGTTGGGAAGCGGATGTATGGGGGAAGCTATCCGCTAATGCGGCCGTAGCAAGGTCAACTTATGAAGTGGCAGAATATGATTTTTACGGCGCACGACTTTCCTTAGCCGCACAAGTGGCACAAAGCTGGTTTGATGTAATAGAGGCCAAACAGCAACTGGACCTTTCCACAAGCACAGTGGAAAATTACGAACGTGCCACGACAATCATTCGCAACAGATTTGAAAGAGGGCTTTCAAGCGGACTTGATCTAAGGCTTAGCATCACAACATTAGAAGCAGAAAAAGCCAGAGAAAAACAGCGTGAAACTACTTATCGGCAGGCTCTTAGAAAAATAGAATTGTTTGCCGGTCGTTATCCATCTGCATCAATTGCGGTTTCCGGTGAAATTCCTGATCAGTTAATTGAAATTCCAGTGGGTGTTCCGCTTGATTTACTCGAACGTCGTCCAGACCTCCAGTCAGCAAAATCACGTCTATATGGCGCGGGCTACCGTTCACAGGCGGCAAACAAAGCATTGCTGCCGAGCATTTCCATTACTGCACGCGGCAGCAATACTTCCGAAGAATTTGGCCAACTTTTAAAATTTGACAATATTTTCTGGAATCTTGTTGGCGGTATTGCCCAACCTATTTTCCAGGGCGGACAGCTACGTTATAGTGCCAAAGCAGAACAAATGAATTTTGAAGCGCAAAAACAAAATTATGCACAGACCCTGCTTCGCGCCTTTAAAGAAGTGGAAGATGCACTTGATAATGACCGCTCCCTTGCTGAGCGGGTAGAACATACGGCGCTGGCAGCAGAGAATGCTATTGCCGCTGAGCAAGTGGCGCTTGAGCAATATTCTCAGGGGCTGATTAGAATCTCAACTCTGCTTCAATCACAGCGCTCAAGCTTGACACAGCAAAGTCAGTTACTAAATATAAAGAAGCAACGGATTAATAATCGTATTTCGCTTTATTTATCGCTCGGGGGTGACTTTTCCTCTAATAATGCGACAAATACGCAAGAAAATGCTAATATACAGATAGAAGAGGTTCAGACGGATGATACTATATCCACTGATAATGAGGCGCTAACACCATGAATATTCGTAGGATCATACCGGGATTAATTGTAATCGGTGTTGCCGCATCTGTTTCATCAGCGATTTTTATATTTAAACCTGTGCCAGAAAGCGCCAAGCTAGAGATTCTCGCCAGAACCATCCGCGCGGTGGAAGCTACGTCTACGGATGTTAAGCTTTTAGTCGAAAGCCAGGGCACGGTAGCTGCCAAACAAGTGATTGACGTAATTCCTCAAGTGTCAGGTGAAATTCAATATGTTTCGCCAAAATTTGTCGCTGGTGGCCGCTTTAAGAAGGGCGAAGTGATCATTAAAATTGATCCTCGTGATTATGAGCTTGCCGTTATTACCGCAGAGGCCAGCATCGCTGAACGTAATCAAAAGCTGTTGCAGGAAGAAGCAGAATCTGAGCTTGCAAAGGCAGAATGGGCACAGCTTGGCCAAGGTGAAGCCTCGGACTTGACACTTCGTAAACCACAAAGAGAAGGCGCTATGGCCGCCCTTAAATCAGCGGAAGCCAGTCTTAAACGTGCAAATCTTGATTTGGAACGTACCGTTCTAAAAGCACCTTTCGAAGGTATTTTAACGGAGAAGAATGTTGATCTGGGCCAATTTTTGAGCCGCGGCAACAAGGTAGGAAAATATTATTCCACTGAAACATTGGAAATAAGGTTACCGCTCACCAACCGCGATATTGCCCAATTTGATCTGGCTGGTCTTCAAAATGGCGATAAAGAGTATGCCGTTCGTCTAACGGGTCAGTTTGCCAATAAAGAAAGCAGCTGGAATGGTCGCGTCGTCCGCACGGAAGGTATCATTGATGTCAATAGCCGGATTTTATATGTGGTTGCCGAACTTAAAGGGGGAGAGTTATTCTCACCGGACGGCGGTACTCCCATAACCATCGGTCAATTTGTCAGTGCGCAAATTGAAGGGCGCTCTTTCGATAATGTAGTAAAGCTACCCAGAGAGAGCCTGCGTCAAGGTAATCAGGTTCTGATCGTCGATAAAGATAATAAACTTCGCACACGCATGGTTGACGTAATTGAAGCCAATAATGAATATATTGTTGTCGCAAGTGGTATTGAGGACGGCGATCTGGTTAATCTATCGCAGTTAGGCATAAGCGTTGATGGCACACTGGTGGAAACAACAACCGTGCGCGCGAAAACCAGTGCTGAAATGCTGGCCGCATCATCTGTAAATGGTAATCAGACCATTACACAGGAGCCAAATGATGAGTAACTATATTAAGTGGTTCGTCAAAAATCCTGTTGCGACCAATCTTATTATGTTGGTGATTTTAGGTCTTGGGGTCATTGGTTATATCAATGTCGGTAAAACCGCTATGCCGTCTGCGGCTATGGATATCATTAATGTCAGTGTGCCGTATCTTGGCGCTGGACCAAAGGAAGTTGAAGACCGGATCGTGATCCGCCTTGAAGAAGCAGTGTTTGATATTCGCGGTATTAAGCGCTTAACGGGACGCGCCAGAGAAGGCGTCGGTTCGGTGACCATCGAAATTAACGAAGGCGAAGATGTTGAAAGCATGCTTAACCAAGTTAAAGCCCGAGTTGACGCTATTAATACCTTCCCTGGCCTATCTGAGCGACCGATTGTTTCGCGTTCATTCGTGCAGATGGATGTTATGAATTTGGCTATCTACGGTGATGCACCGGAATATGAACTTAAGGAAATCGGACGCAGTGTGCGTGACCGCTTGGCCGCCATTCCGGGCGCAGCAAAAACGGCTCTTAACGGCGACAGACAATATGAGGTTTCCGTTGAGATTTCCGAGCTTCAGCTACAGAAATATAATCTGACTTTTGATCAGATTTCAAACGCCATTTCAAAATCATCAACCAACCTTCCGGCTGGTAGAGTGGACAGCACGGCCGGTCAAATTCAGATTGTGACCCGTGGTCAGGCTTATAATAAGCAAGATTTTGAAGAAATTATCGTGCTGCAAAATAAAGATGGTACACGTGTTCTGCTTAAGGATGTGGCCAATGTGGTCGATGGTTTTACCGATGATCATTTACTCCTGCGCATGAACGGTAAGCCGGGACTGTTTCTGTTCATCCGTTCGGAATCAACACCTGATGTGGTCGTTTTGAGCAAGGAAATAAACCGCGTTCTGGCTGAAGAAATTATTCCGACCCTTCCTGAAGGCATAGAAATTACCAACTGGTTTGATACCTCGGAAATATTTGAAAGCCGGCTTGATATGTTAATGTGGAATGCGATAACCGGTCTCACACTTGTGTTTTTTGGTTTGCTTATTTTCCTCTCCCCTGCGCTTGCAGGGTGGGTATCTGCGGGCATTGCAATTTCATTTTTGGGTTGCTTTGCACTTCTTCCTTATACCGGTGTATCACTCAGTATGATCAGTCTTTTTGCCTTCCTGCTTATTCTCGGGATTGTGGTTGATGACGCGATTATTATTGGTGAAAGTGTCCATCGGGAAAATCAAAATGGAAATACAGGGGATCAGGGTGCTGTCGACGGCGCGACCAAGGTTGCGCGTCCGGTTATATTCTCGGCCCTTACCACGATGATCTTCTTCTCTCCTATGTTATTTGTTGAAGGGGTGATAGGCAGTTTCATTCTTGGCATTCCAATTGTGATTATTCTTTGTCTGTCATTTTCAATTCTTGAATCGCTGTTTATTCTTCCGTCGCATCTGCGCCATCTGAGCGATAAGAAAGCAAATGACTTCGCGCGCATCTTTCTGATTTTTGTGCCAAATTTCGTCATTTTCGGCGCCACTCGGTTAACTGGAATGCTTCAGGATAAAGCCCAAGGTTTTTTAAATTATCTAATCCAGGATCTTTACCGGCCATTTCTTGATAAGGCCGTTCATCATAAGGGCTTTTCACTTATTTCGATTCTTTGCCTTAGTGCGGTTATTGTTTCCATTCATTTGGCGGGTTGGATTAAGGTGACATTTCAGCCAGAAGTGGCGATGAATTTCATTCAGGCTCGGGTGCAGTTCCCGTCCGGTGCTCCCTACGACATTGTTGATGAAGCATCATACATATTAGAAGAAAAAGCACGGATTATTGAAGCGGAACTAAAAGCTGAATATCCTGATGTGGATTTGTTTAAAGATCTGCTCGTGATGTCAGATGGTGGTGGTTCGATGGCGTTTGCATTTCTGGTTTTCCAGAATATGGAAGAAGTAAACTTCGATGTGGAAAGATACGCCGCGCGCTGGCGCGAGCTTATGCCAGTGATCCCGGATGCCAAAGAAATGTCATTTAATTTTTCCACAGCCGGCGGATCTGGTGAAAGCATAAATATTATGCTCAAATCGGCAAATAGTGACGTGCTTGATGTTATGGCGGCAGAACTTAAAGAAGTTTATGCTGACTATAATGGCCTATACAGTATTACAGATTCGGCCGATACCGCCCGTACAGAAGCCGTGCTTTCCATAATGCCGAGCGCGGAAAATATGGGCCTTACTCTTACCGATCTAGCGCGCCAAGTGCGACAGGCTTTTTACGGACAGGAAGTGCAAAGAATTGCCCGCGGTAAAGACACTGTAAAAGTGATGGTTCGCTTGCCGCAGGAAGACAGGCGTTCTTTTGATACGCTCGATGAAATGCGCATACGCACAGGTGCTGGTGGGCAGGTTCCGTTCGAATCAGTGGCGGATGTGAATTATCAGCGCGCCTATACCTCTATTACCCGTACCGACCGACAGCGCACACTAACCGTTAGGGCAAATGTAGATAAAGAAACGGCAAATACGGTAGAAATTGTTGAAGATATTAAAGCTAAATATCTTGATCAGTGGAAACTTAAATATCCGGAGGTGGAAGTAAGTTTTGAAGGCCAGCAAAAGATGCAATCGGAGTTTACCACCTCACTGATGGCTGGGTTTGGCTTTGCACTAATCGCGATTTATATCCTGCTCGCCGTGGCGTTTAATTCATATAGCCAGCCTTTGATTATTCTCACCGCTCTTCCGTTTGCTTATATGGGGGCGGTGCTCGGTCACTTCTTCCTTGGTATGGATTTCAGTCTTTATTCCATTCTTGGCATTATTGCAGCGGCTGGCGTGGTGGTTAATGATAATTTGGTACTGCTTGATTATATTAATAGAATTCGCTCCAAAGGGGAGACGGCCTTAAGGGCGGTGGAAATAGCGGCAGAAGAAAGGTTCAGGCCTATCTTCCTGACATCGTTCACCACCTTCATCGGTCTTGCGCCGATGATGATGGAAACAAGCCTTCAGGCGCAGTTCCTAATCCCGACCGTTGTCGCTCTTGCTTTTGGGGTGCTCTTTTCGACTATCGCTACGCTCTTTTTGGTACCGATTGTTTATCTATACTTTAATGACTTCAGGAAAAATATTCTTGGGCTCTTTAAAGGGACCAACCCTGATCATATTACGGCAGAATAATTATCAAAAGCGGGCAGTCTAGCCCGCTTTTTTTATTCCCTGTATTTTGGCATTAAAAACATCAGTGACGCTGCCGTGATTAAAACCGCGACGCATACTCCTAGAATGTTGATATAGGAGCCATAGCTTTCATAAGCGATGCCATAAGCAAGTGGTCCGGTTGAAACACCGAACAAAAAGGCAGAAAACAAAACCCCGTAAGCCATGCCAAATGAACCAAGCCCGAAATAGCGGGTCGTCAGGTAAGCAAGCAGATCAAGTTCCGCACCGATACTAAAACCAAGAAACACTGCTGCAACAAACGTCATAGGTCCGCTTACGCCTGTCGATAAAATGATAACGCCCAGCGTTGAAAGCAAAATACAGATCATTGCCAGACGCGGGGCAAAAAATTTATCAAGCAGGTAACCGACACCAACTCTGGCAATAACCACAGTTGTGCCAAGATATGTAAAGGCCAATGCGGCGGTCATCTCTTCTGTTCCCCTGTCAATGAGCATAGGGACAAAATGAAACATTAAACCAAAAAGGCTAAATGTAAGCAGACCAATGGTGGCATATATTATCCAGAACACCCGGTCTTTAATAAGATCGCTTAAGGATAATAGAGCTTCACCCTCTTCTGTAATTTCAGTTGTTTGCTGCTCTATTCCGTCCTGGGCAAGACCCACTTCGTGCGGTGTGTTTTTTAGAACCTTGGCGACCAGCGGCAGTGCTGCCAGAAGCACAATAGCCGCTAGCGCATAGTAGCCATAGCGCCATCCGTGATTGCTGATAAGATACTGAAGCATAGGCGGCACATACATATAGCCCAGCCCGCCACCAGCCATGGTAATACCAAAAGCCAGACCGCGATTTTTCTTAAACCAGGCACTTATAATCCGCAGGTACGGCACGGCAGCAGAACCGGCAGCAAGCGCGCCGATTAGAAAAAATAACAAATAAAGATGCCATAGCTCTGATACTAAAAGCGGGACTAAGCCAAGCAGAAGGCCAAAGATAATAATCGACGGCACGAGAACTTCTTTTGCGCCGATGCGGTCTACCACCCTGCCGATGATGGCTGTGGCAAAGGCTTGCGTTAGGGTAAAAATTGTCGCTGCCAGACTTATTTCTTCTCTACTCCAGCCAAATTCAATACCTAGCGGAATAGTAAATATGCCAAGCGCCGCAAAGGCAAATTGTCCGGGGCTTGCTGAAAAGCCGAAAATTGAAGCGGCGACAATGTTCCAACCATGAAAATATTTCGGCATATTGTTTTCCCATAATTTATCATTATAATTTTAGTTTTTTTATCATGAGGCATCAGGTTTCACAAGAAATCAAACAGAATTAACACAGTCCATCTTTTTAAGAGCTATTTTTATTAAATGCTGTTAGTGTCCGAAAAAAGAGAACAGGGTAATATTTATGGATGAAGTTAACGCCAAAAAATCAAAACTGGCGCTTATATATATGGCCGTGATCATGGCTTTTGTCTTTTCCGGTTGGAGCGCGATGCTGACTAACTTTACGGTCGAAGAAGTGTTTTTTACTGGCTCTGACATGGGTGATCTGCAATCTTTTCGTGAAATTCCAGGCTTTCTTGCTTTCTCCGCCGTGTTTGTACTGCTTTTTTTAAGGGAGCAGACATTTGCTATTCTTGCGCTCGTCCTGCTTTGCATTGGCGTGCTGGCTACCGGTTATTTTCCAAGTAAATATGGCCTAATCGCAACAACCGTCCTTATGTCAATAGGATTTCATTATTTTGAAACCATCAATAGCAGTCTTAGCCTTCAATGGCTTCAAAAGGCTGAAGCTCCGGCGTTTCTCGGTAAGGTGATCGGTTATGGCTCAATTGCTGCACTGGTATCCTACGGCATTATATGGCTTTTTTATAAAACACTGGGTTTTGATTATGTGGTGCTGTTCACAATTTTTGGTGCGGTTGGCCTTGCTATGGTCGTTCATTTATGGTGGATATTTCCCAAGTTCGAAAATGTGGTCCCCCAACATAAACATCTGTTCCTTCGGAAGAAATACTGGGTTTATTATGTTCTTACATTCTTAAAAGGAGCGCGGCGGCAAATATTCATGGTATTCGCCGCCTTTTTGCTGGTTGAAAAATTTGGTTATAGTCTTGATGAAGTGGTTATGTTGCTGCTGGCTAATAAAGCCGCCAACATTTTCGTTGCGCCACTAATCGGTAAAATTATTGAAAAAATTGGTGAACGCAGGGCTTTGTCCATTGAATATACGGGGCTTATCGCTGTTTTTATTGGTTATGCGCTCGTAGATGATGCCTTGATCGCAGCGGCTTTATTCATATTGGATCATCTGTTCTTCGCTATGGCCATCGGCATTAAAACCTATTTTCAGAAAATAGCCGATAGCAAAGACATGGCCGCTACCGCTAGTGTCAGCTTCACTATTGACCATATTGCATCGGTCATTATTCCGGTCACATTCGGTTATGTATGGATGTATGATCCGTCGTTGGTGTTTTATGCCGGGGCTGGTTTTGCTGTCCTCTCGCTGATCGCGTCAAATTTAATCCCCCATGCACCCTCACCCGGCAATGAATTTATCTGGTCTGAAAAAAAGCAGGCCGCGTGATTTAATCCTCCATGACGATTAGTTTCAAGCGCTGACCTGCACTAAGTGTCTGCCCTTGAGATAGGCCATTAAGGGCGATGAAACGCTCAACTTTATAATCATCAAAGGCCATATATTTGGCGATGCTCTCTACCGTATCGCCAGGCTGTGCTGTGGCTATGCGGATTTTACGCCCTTTTATATTATTGGCTTCGGCCTGTGATATTTTGTTAAAGCTATAGGACATACGTTGAAGACCCTCTGAAAGAGCTTGAAATTTACTTTGCGGTGTTAGCATTAGAAAATGGTAGGCACTCTCGCCGGAATGCTCAATGGCCACCAGACGGACAATATAATTTTGTTTATTTATGACCATTGTCGTCGAACCGGTCGTCGCGTTCATATTGTTGATCTGGATATCCTGAATGTCTTCCATGGTATTTTCAATTTTATAAGCTTGCCAGACTTTTTCACCGTACTGTTTGATGGTCATGTCTTTTTTGCTTGCACCAGCAAAAAGAACTATGCTTCCTTCAGCCTCACCTGTTCCGCGCGCTAGTACAGTATCAGATGTATTTTGCAGCGTATATTTTTCAGGGGCGGTGAATTTTAGCTTCATAGTAGGATGGATAAAATCACGTCCATTAATAACACCCTGCTTAGGATCGTCGCCCCACATCATACCGTCGAGAATATTAAAATAAAGACCTTGCCTGCGGTCGCGGGAACTTTGCGCAATTTGTGTTTTCGTCGCGGCATTAAAGGCGCGGCTAACTCTATCCTGTGTATTTGGATGGGTAGAGAAAAAATCTGATTTTTCGCCTTCACCGGCCCGTTCGGCCAGCACGAGCTGTAATTTATGCTCTGCATCAAGCGAACGAAGCATATCAGCAGAAGCGTATGGATCATACCCTGCACGGCTTGAATAACGAATACCAAGCTCATCAGATTGGTATTCCTGATTTCGGGAATAGCCCATCAAATAGAGCTGCGCGCCCTGATTAATACTGTTTGTAATGCCGTTACTACCCGTGACCGCGCCGAACAAAGCGGCGCCAAGACCGGTGAACATTTGATTATTATACCTCTTGGCTGAGTGGCGCGCCGTGACATGACCAATTTCATGGCCTATGACGGAAGCAAGCGCAGACTCACTCCCCACCATCGACATTATGCCGCGGGTAACATAAACATAACCACCCGGCAGCGCGAATGCATTGACAAGCGGTGTATCAAGAACGGTGAACGTAAAGGGATAATCACTAAGTTCAGAGCTTGCTACAAGCCTCTGGCCCAAATCATTCACATACTGATTTACCCGCGCGTCGCTATAAACGCCGCCATTTTGCTCTAAAATACCGGGGTGGGCTTCGCGCCCTAAAGAACGCTCTTTGGCAGGGCTCATAAAAGGGGTAAAGTCCCGCGAACCAGTGGCAGGATTTACCGTGGTGCAGGCGCTTAGTATCAATGGAAAAATAAAGATAAGTCTCTTTTTGAATAAATTTCCAAATTTCATTTTATTCTCCTTCATTGAATAATCAGTTGTTCGGGATGCGTGAGGTCAATGGACGGGCCATTATAATATTTTAGCCAACCGCGAACAAATATAATCTTACCTTCCAAATCAGCCAAATTTATGTCCT
This sequence comes from Kordiimonadaceae bacterium, assembly GCA_018660225.1. Classification (GTDB taxonomy): domain Bacteria; phylum Pseudomonadota; class Alphaproteobacteria; order Sphingomonadales; family Emcibacteraceae; genus Pseudemcibacter. The sequence goes on along the minus strand of JABJKT010000203.1, from coordinate 15,703 downwards.
GTTTTTTAAACATTGTGTTAACCCGGCCCGGCACGACAATGGTGAAGTCGGTTTTATAGTCATCGCCGAAATTTAAATATGTATTGCTTCCAACCGTCGCTACATCAATGATCCGCCCAGATATTACCTGAAAACTGTTTGTATGCTTGCCGCTTATTTCCTGCGGCTTTATTTTATAAAAATCCAGATCCCAAATGCCTATATTTTTAAGTCGGGCTGTTTTCTCCTCTGCTCTCATTTCAGGGATGATACTGCGGTTATCGGCAAAACTGTATAGTCTGGCCATGCCGCGTTTTAGCATCTCGCCCTGCACCCATGTGCCGTCATCCAGAAACAGATGCGCAAGCGCGCGGCCATAACGGTCCATTTTTAGGCCACCGTAATAAAGCATAACCTGTTTACCCAGGGTAATTTCACTTAAAGCATCTTTGGATTCGTAACCAAGCGGCCATTCTTTGAAATTTTTTCGGCTAAGGGCAATTTTAGGTGCCTGAAGGCCGACAAGGCGCACTTCCATATTATTTTCAAGCAACACCGTATCGCCATCAACGATCTGGATAACACGCGATTTAAAATATTCTGACTTTTCAGGTTTAAGTTTTTCTATTAACTCAGCACTATCGTAGGCAAATGAGGTATTTGCCTGAAGGAGTAGAAAAATAATGGTTAATTTAACGAGCCGCATGAACTAACCATAATCATTTGTGTAAGGGGAGTAAAATTTTATATTGTGAAACTATCGAGCTTGAATTCTGAACCTTCACCTAAAACACCACCGGATTGAGAATTTTCGCCGCCTGCTTGTGAACCTTCTACGCCCGCTTCAGAATTTTCACCACCTTCACTGCTTGCTTCTGTGCTTTGACCTTGTGGCTTGCTTGGAATGGAAAGATTAAGTTCTTTTTTCTCATTGGTTTCTTTTTTAGCGGGGGTTTTATTTGCAATTGTCTCAATTTCAGGTCCGGAAGTCGCTTTTATTTTTTTAGAGGCCTCTTCTTCACGGGCGATTTTTAGTTTATTTGTATCGTCACCCGCCGCCGGTGTTGCAGCGGCAATTTTTATGTCAGGAGCCGCCGCTTCAGGTCTTGCGTTTTCGCCGCCGAGTGATGTGTCATGTTTAAATGATTTTCTGTCAGACACATATTGATTTTGATTTTCTTTGTTTTCGGTCTCTACAGCATTTCCAACGACTATTTCTTCAGCCGTTGATTTAGAGGCAGGCTTTCCTTGCTTGGCCGCGGCTTGCTCAGGGGTAGCTTTCTCTTCTGAATTTTCAACGACTACTGCATCAGGAGCTGGATTAGACTTAGTGTCTTCTTCCTTGGCTGGGGCCTCTTTTGGGGCAATTTTTAAATTAAGGGGCTCTTTGTTTTCTGTTGGTTCATTTTTTGCGATTTTAAAGTCCGGCGGGGCTATGAAATTATTCTCATTTTCTTTTGTATCAGGCTTGAAATTGGAAGCTGGCTTTATATCCTTGGCGGCAATTTCAGCAAAGGGTGCTTTTAATTTAACGGGCGCTTCATTTGTTTCCGGAGTGCTTCTGGGAATTTTAATGTCCGTTGGCGCTAAGGGATCATTTTTATTTTCAGGAATATGCTTCTCACCTGAATTGACAGCTAGTTTTGCAACAACAGGAGGGGGCGCCGATTCTACTTCTTTAGGGGCGGCTTCTCTACGGGGAATTTGTATTTTAATTGGTTCTAGATCCGGTGCAGGCTTGGATTTGGAAATATTAATGTCTGGAGCAGCATTTGCCGCTCTTGAAATTTCTAATTTTAACGATGCATGTTTTTTGCTTTGTATTCTATCAGCAACGTATTCATTTTGATTATCTTTAACGTTCTTTTTGTTCGTTAACTGCTCTATTTCAACACTGGCTTTTATTCCTTTACGGTCTTTAACGGCATCTTCTGTAGTAACTTTTACAGTATTTTTGTCACGATTTTGCAATAGCGCAAGCACATTATCGGGTGAAACCAATGGTTTACCCGCCAATGGACGGCTCGAGCCATTATTTTGTTTAGTGGGAATTTCAAGCTTGATTAGAGTGCTGTCTTCTTTGACAGATTGTTTATGCTCTTGACTGCGTCTGGTATCCAGTTTTTTGGCTGTGCGGGCATATTCAGCATCGCTTTGACGTAGGCTTATTTCTTTCTTTTTTTCGCCATGGTCAATTTGAACGGACTGATTTCGGGGGTTATGCGATAGCGCATAAGCTGCCGTACTTGCAAAAGATCCTGCTGCACTGTCAACTGATGAAACGATAACGTTTACCCCGTTAAAAAGAAAAATTCTGCTAGATTGCTGAATTTACTATGGTCTTTATTAGTCTATGTGACTTAAAGGACCATTAAGGACTATTTGCAATTTTATTTAATATTGAAGTAATAGAATTCTGAATTTTACTAATAAAGCCTATATCCAATAGTTTGTATCTCATTTCGCTTAGTGGTATGCTGGAAAAAACATCAAAAAATTTAGTGAGTAACTGAAGTATGACCAAGGATAAATATTCTATCAATCGCCGGGGGATTTTAAAAACACTACCAGCCGGGGCCGCCTTTGCAGTGAGTGGCTGTGGAAATTCAGAAAAACCCGAGCAAGTTATCCCGGTAAGCTTTAACCATGGCGTCGCTAGTGGTGATCCACTTCATAACCAGGTTATCATCTGGACACGCGTTACGCCAACTGATGCGACCTATGCCGGCGCTGTCAGCGTTGCGTGGCAAATGGCCATGGATAACAATTTCAATGAAATTGTTAAAAGTGGTTCCTTCACCACGAACCCTGACAGAGATTTTACCGTTAAAGAAGATGTCATGGGACTTGAGCCTGCTCAGAATTATTTTTACCGTTTTATGGTTGGTGATGAAATCTCACAGGTAGGGGAGACTAAAACTTTACATAAGGATGGAATGGACACGATTAAGATGGCCGTGGTTTCGTGCTCAAACTATCCATTTGGTTATTTCCATGGTTACCGTGCTATCGCTGATAATGGTCCTTTTGATGTTGTGCTTCATCTGGGGGATTATATTTATGAACGCGGTGATGGTGGTTATGGTTCACCAAATGCGCAGAGCATGGGCCGTATGCTTGATCCGCCTCATGAAATAGTTTCACTGTCCGATTATCGCCTTCGTTATGCACTCTACAAGACTGATGATGACTTGCAGGCAATCCACCGGAAATACCCTTTTATTTGTGCATGGGATGATCACGAATTTACCAACAATTCTTATTCTACGGGCGCCTTAAATCATGATGAAACGGAAGGTGACTGGGCGACGCGCCGCCGCGCCGCGACCAAGGCTTTTATGGAATGGCTACCGGTTCGTGTGCCAATTGCTGAGCTGCCAACGGTGCGGTCTTTTAATTTTGGAAAACTGGCAACCCTCGCCATGCTTGATACGCGTATTGTCGGGCGCGAACGTCCACTTGAATATGGCCTTGATGTGGAACTTGATGAAAATCAGAAACCTGATTATGCCGCCTTTCATAAGCGTTTGGAGGAGGAAGAGCGATCTTTGCTTGGCGCTGAGCAGGAAGCATGGCTTGATAAGACATTGGAAAAATCAGTAACAGACGGTATTCCGTGGCAAATTCTCGGTCAGCAAATTATTATGAGCTACCGTCCTGAACCGCCTTTATCATCCGTTTTTACGCCGGAAGAAATGAAAAAGTTTTCTGGCGGTGAGCAGCTCAGCATGGCCGTCGCTGAAGAACAGGGTGGATTTTATAATCCCGATGCCTGGGACGGTTATCAGCCGGTCAGACGTAGAGTTTTTGACATGTTTGAAAAACATCCCGGTAATCCCGTCGTCCTTACGGGTGACACCCATTCTTGCTGGGCCATGTCACTTACCGACAAAATGGGTGGCAAACATTATGGTGCTGAATTTGGAACTGGGGCTATAACCTCACCCGGTCGCGGTAACCGGATCGGAAAAGTAAAACAGGTTGAACAGGCTTATTATGATCATATGGACCATATGGCCTATGTCAGTATATTGGGGCGGGGATATATGACGCTCACCATTACGCCAGAAGATACGACGGCGAGCTGGTATTTTGTTTCAGATATTGAAAAAAAGGAATTTGATTTAACCAAGCGTAAAACCTTAAAATATACGTTAGGTGACTGCGCCGACGGAAAAGTCACTCTGGAAGATATTCCAAATAAATAGGATAATAATAATGCTAAAAACACTAATAATCTTAATTGGGGCTCTCTTTGTTTTACCGACTTTTGCACAAGCTCAGTCCATGAGTTTAGAGCAATATTCAAGCTATCTGAATAAGGCAGTAACAAGTAGTGCGGTAAATGATGAAACATTAGCAGAGTTTTATAGTAGAGGCCGCGATTTTTGGATGGGGAGTAAAGATGATTATAACGATAATCCGGAAAAATATGCCGCCGCCATGGCCCTATATCACCGCGGTCAGGTCAAATATGTTCGCACACGAACCACAAAAATTGATCGATTTGAAAGCACCATAGAAAATTTCAGACGCTTTGATGTGAGAAATACAGCCCCCGAAAACCCTATATTGTTTGTGGGAAGCTCAAGCATCGTTTACTGGCCAACCGCCAATTCTTTTCCTGAATATCCGGTTGTTAATCGTGGATTTGGGGGCGCTAGCCTGCCAGAAGTGATCCACTATTATGATGATGTAGTTAAAAAGCATAACCCGTCAATGATGGTGGTCTACTGCGATATTGATGTTGAAGCAGGAAAATCACCCGAATTTTCGGTTAATGCCTTTAAAGAACTTATTGATAAAGTAGATCAGGATTTTCCGGGCACGCCAATTTTGTTGCTCTCTATGAAGCCAACGTTGATTGATGATCTGCTTGGAAAAGAAGTGCGTAATAACAAGCTTCTTACCAATCAAAAACTAATTGAATATAGCGACGAACACGATAATCTTTATTATATTGATATTACCAGTGCGATGATAAAGGCGGACGGAAGCCTGAAAGCTGAAATATTCCTTGGCGATGGAATGCATTTAAATCCGCTAGGATATGAGCTATGGGACCCGATATTAAGAGCAGAAATAAGCCGGATTAGAAATTAAAGTGAGAAAGATCAAAGAAAAATTTGTACCCAGTAAAGAGCAGATGGATATCTGGCCTGATGGTGTGTCGGGCAATGATCTAAACGGTCTTGGCGAAACGGAAGTACGTCGCTCGACGCCAATATATTGGCAGGAAGCATCGCTCACTCCGTTTGGCCCACTGATGCAATTTTTTGAAGATCACGCGCCGCGCGATGAAGAGCTTTATAAAACCCAAATGGAAGCGGATGTGATAAGGTCACAGGAAATTCCGCCAGCCTCACCTGTCCGGCTTGAAAAACCGTCTGGTGAATGGACAGAGCTTGCAAAAAAAGTTGGTTTTGACCACGGTGCAGTTGCCGTTGGAATTACAAAATTACGCCCTGAATGGGTGATAGAAACATTTGATGTGCCTTATGACACGGTGATTTCCATTGGTGTAGCGATGGATTTTGAAAATCTTAAAACCGCACCTGAAGTCATTGCCGCCATCGAAGTGATCAAGCAGTACGGTGAAGCGCATCTTGTCTCAAACGCCATTGCCGCATGGATTCATAAGCAGGGCTGGAACGCGGAAAGTTACGGCGGTTCAAAAAATGTCCCTATTTTGCTTGTCCCACCGGCCCTTGAAGGCGGTATAGGTGAGCTTGGCAAACATGGCTCGCTTATTAACCGCGAGCATGGTTCTGTGCTTCGTCTTGGGGCGTTGGTGACCAATATGCCACTTGACCTTGATAGCGCCGACAGTTTTGGTGTTGATGATTTTTGCATAAATTGCAGAGCGTGCGAAACCGCCTGTCTGCCAGAAGCGATTTCACCAGAAAAGCAGATGGTGCGCGGCGTTGAAAAATGGTACGTAGATTTTGATAAATGCCTGCCATTTTTTAATGAACATACCGGCTGCGGCATGTGTCTTGCCGCCTGCCCATGGGCCCGCCCCGGTGTACCAAGCAACCTGATTAAAAAAATAGCGAAAAAGAAACTAAAGAGAACGCTTAAAAAGTCCCTTTCAATCTGAGGCGAAACCTTTTATCTAAATGTTGTTCTCTGTCCTCGATAAAAGAAATCATACCACTTGTCCTATTAGGAGCATAAATTGTTCTGATGCGGCTTTCGTTGGCATTTGCCAGATTATCTACCGATGCTGTCAGGACCATATTTTTAAATATATTGTAACTGACGCTGAAACTTAGATGCAGTATGTCGTGATTTCGGTCGGTTAACTGGTCTATTGAATATATTTTTTGCGGTCCGTAGTACCAGAATTGCAAGCTGTAACTGAGGCCGAGCTCTTCAAGATCGTGCCGCAATATACCGGTTGAAGCAAAAGTCTGATCACTGTTATAATCTCTTTGCTGACCGCTAAAAGCATCAACCGTGTTGGTATCAAAAAATTCAATACTACCGTCAAGCACCACATTTTCAAGGCCAATAAAGCCAAACTTTAGACTGGTGCTCAGGTTTAATGTGTTTTGTGTGGCATTTCCCACATTACCAACACCGGCAATATTTGGCGCCACTTCAATCAGTTCAATATGATCAGAAATGCGTTCATGTTTAAGACCAATTTTGATATGGCCTTGATCGTTTGCAAAACGTCGCTCAAAAGAGCCTTCAATGCCCCAGCTTTTTTCAGGCACAAGATCTTGATTGCCACCAAAAAAGATATTGTCTTCATCAACCGAGGCGGCGAAATCATTAAAATTAAGTTGGGATACCTCACGCCGCGCAGATAATTGGAACTGATTTTGCGCCCCTAAATCATAACGAAGATCAATGCTTGGTTTTAAAAATGAGAAGTTCTCTGATCTGTTACGACTATCGCTTATTTGAGAAATTTTTGAATATTCATATTTTAAGGCTGTGTCGAGGTTTAAATTATCGCTCAGTTTTCCGGTATAATTTATAAAACTTTCTGATCTGGTTTCCTTAACTGTAACTAAGTCATTTTCATCTAGTCCCGCTTCAACACTGTTATAGGCCAGTTCCGATCCTATTTTCAGCTCGCCACCGCTTGTCATATTATAGCTTAAGTTTGGGCGGAAAATGGCTTCACGGGCATTACTGAAAAATGTCGTATCGCTATCAAAAAGGGCTGGTTCTTCTGTGATTAGCGCATCTCTTTTCTGGTTGGTTTTAGCGTCACTACTGGTGTAGATACCCAATAATTTATAACCCCATTTGTCAGAAATATTACCCGTATAGTCTCCCCCCACTTCAAAGCCGGGCTTATCCATGGCGATTTTTTGCAGGGCTTCGCCACTTGTCTCTAAAACACCGAGCGGTGAAAAATTATCCACCTCACCGTTCCAATTGACCCGTGATCTGTCATTGGTTAGGCGAGCATTAAGGCGGAGCTGGTCGCTATCAGAAAAGCTATACGTTATATTGCCTGATAGGGCACGGCTATGAAAATACTGATCACCTTTGTCAATAAGGGATTTTTCGGTAATGCCGTCACCGTTTATAATATTATCGTCTCTGAAATAATCGGTAATATAGCCCGACTGGGATGCTTCCATAAAATAATCGAGCTTACCGGAACTGCCGCTATAGGATAATAACCCAAGTGGAAAAAGGCGCCCGCCCGGCAGAATACGCGCGCCAACATCAAAAGTACCGCTGCCGCTGCTGTTATCCCCCACCAGCACGATATTCATCATGGCTTCCTGGCTTGATACTTTTACATCCGGTGATGAGCCGCGAATAATTTCTATGCGAAGCACCTGAGAAACAGCAATTCTGCCAAGAGCGGCTTCACTATTGTTATTTTTGCCTGATAATCTTTTGCCGTTGATCAAAATACCGTCATCATTACTGCCAAATCCGCGCGCGCTATTTTCACTGCGGCTGAGAATAACCTGCCCGCCCGGAACTTTCATTGCCAGATCAAGGGCATTTACTGCATTGATGATACCCGCCAGATATACTTTATCATAAACGGTCACGCTACCGGCGCTAGTTTGCGCAAACCCATATTGGCTCATCAATAGAAAAAAACAAATAACACACTTGAAAGACTTCATCATAAAATTCCTGTAATTGAATATATGATTAAGCTAATTGGCGGGATGTCTTAACTAAAGACCAATGCAGTGAAATGGTCATTTGTTGCAGTAAACAAGCAGGGATCTATTTATTTTTCAAGAATTTCAAGCAGCTTTTGGCGGCCATTAGGACTAATAGCGCGCTGAGTGCCGTTTCTTAATCTGACAATATGACGTTTGTTTTGCTGTTTTTCGATCAATTCAACTTGGGCGACATTTACTATGGTTGATCGGTGAATGCGCAGGAAATTTTCACCAGGCAATGATTTTTCAAATGAATTTAAGGACTGACGCACCAGATAATTATCTGTTTCTGTATGAACCCGGCAGCAATAATCCTCTGCTTCGATCCAAAGAATGTCCGAAATGCGAACGGAAGATTGCTGTCCCGTGGTTTTAAGCAGAAAATAATCAGGTTTTGGCTTTGCTTGTTCAGCCTCAGACGGTGATACGCTCAGAAGCTGTTGAAGCGCATAAATACCAAGCAGCGTCCAGTAAATAAGAAAATCACAGATGCCCCACATGATAAAGAAGAAAAAGAAGGCGCCGTAGCCAGTATTTTCCACGCCCAAAAACGGACTAAAATTACTACTGATCATAAAAAACCACACCACATGAGAGGCTACAACCAGTGCACAAAGAGCGCTATGTCGCAGCACCCAATATAATATCGGTTGCTCAACAATCGGGTAGCGGTGATCGAGCCAGCTGTTTAAGTGACCATAGAGAAGCCACGGTGACCAGACAACCATTTGCCATAAAAATATAGGTATAAAATTCTTACCGTCTGGAGCCATATTTACCCGTAAATAAATAATAACCGAAAAGAGCATAGTGACGCTTAACGTTCCGATTAGTATTATTTTAAAGCGGTTCACTATATTTGCTCCCTAAACTTTAATCGTGACAATTAATGCCGCCGCTATGATGACCGGCACGGCAAAAACGGCGAATAGTGCATACATATCAAAATTCTGTGCGACCAGATAACCGGCGAGGATCGGTGCGACAATTGCCCCTGTGCGTCCAAGCCCGGCGCACCATCCTATACCGGTTGATCTGATGGATGTCTGGTATGTGCGCGCGGCGACGGCAAACATGGCACTAAAGGCACCATTTAAGAAAACGCCTATCAGGAAGATCAGAATATAAAGCATCATTAGTTCGGTTGGTTCTGAAACTGTGAAATAAATCATCAGCATTGCGGTTAGCCCAAAAAAGATGCCAATGGGAACGGCCTGCTTAAAGCGCGTTGTAATAAGGCCGATGCAGGTGGTGCCAAACACAGCGCCTACATTGCTTAAGGTAAGGGCATATATACCCTGGCTCATTGTCCAGCCGCTATTCACAAATAGCGATGGAACCCAGGAAATAATAAAATAAATACCAAGATATCCTGTAAAGAAAATCGCCCAGAGTTTCAGCGTCGTTTTTATAAGATCTGGCCCAATAAGACTTTTAACATCGGCTGCTTTTATTTCTGTCGTTTTGTCAATTTCAGGTAATTGATCAATCGGTTCACGGCTGATACGGACAAGAACCTTATTGATAGCGGCAATTTTTTCTGACGCTTCGCCCTTGGACCGTTCAAGATACTGCACTGATTCAGGGAGTAACAAAAAGGCCAAAAAACAAATGAAAAGCGTTGCAATGCCAGCGCAGATAAACAGTGTTTGCCAGCCGTAGGCTGGAAGGATATAGGCCGCTATTGGTCCGACAACGGCAGCGCCGAAGGGATAACCGGATACAATAATTGTCACGGTGAAATTTTTAAAACGCTCAGGGGTAAATTCACCGCCAAAAGTGGCAGCACTTGCAAAAATAGCCCCAATCCCAAGGCCGGATATGGCCCTGATCAGGATCATCATTTCCACTGATCTATCAACAAACCCAGTAGCAATCATTGAAAAGCCAGTTAGAAGCGCCGAATAAAGCACTATCTTCCTACGGCCGTATTGATCGGCCAGTGGTGCAAGGAACATGGCGCCAATACACATTCCTACGAGCGCTGCACTTAAAATATAGCCAACTTCAACCGATGAGATTTGCCAGCTTTCACTAAGAACTGGTGCTGCGACAGACATGGACACCACATCAATGCCGTCAACACAATTAAGAATAAAGCCTAGGGCAACAATAATGATTTGCGCCCTTGTCATCGGGCCGCTATCAATTCGCTCGCGGATTATATTATTTTGATCAGCCATGCAGGCTTTTCCCCTGAGTAGTCGTTTTAATTACATTGGTGGCGGGTTTAGACTAAAGCTATCGATGACAATTTTCCATTCCTCATCATCTTGACGTTTCCAGACGGTAGCATATTTACCGTGCTGCTTGCTAACCGCGCCATCAGCACCGGTGGTATTTATTGAAAAAAGCCCCCAGGTAAACCCGAGATCACCGGATATATCACCGGTTTCCGGCTCCCAGGTGACGGTGGTATTTGGCTTATCACCAGCGTCACGTAATATGGCTTCAAGGCCAATTTTTGGTGCTTCACCGGGCGGTAATGTTATGGCATCAGGGGCCAGATATTTGGCAAAAGCTTTATAGGTTCCGTTTTCAAGCCGGTACTGAACAAATTCCCGGTCGAGCGCAAAAAGTATCTCAACCGTGTCTTTTTCTTGGGCTTGCACGGGTAGTGGCAGAATAAAAAGTAGTAATAAAATATATCGCATGTGAGGCTTCCTAATTTTTTAATTAGCTTACCTTAGTCGATTAAGGCTCCAATCGTAATCAAAATATCTGATTTTTATATCACCTGCTTTTAAAGCGTCACTTTGTGCAGAGCTAAGGCCAAGCGCATCGGCGTTTAGGGCAAGGAAATCTTCCAGACGTTCAATGTTCATCCAACCACTTTCAAAGTCATCATCATACCAGTCAAATATTTTTGAAACCCGCAGGGTATTTCCTTCTAGTTGGTTTCTGGACCGATCGACTAGAAAAGCCCTCATCTGCTCATTAAGCTGCTCATTAAGATCTACACCTGAGTATGCTTCGCGTCTTAGCGCCGGACAGCTGATGCTGGCGCAATTCAGTGCGAAGTGAGCGCGCGGGTCATTATAATTATCGTCGCCGGTCACCATTCCTTTTTCGATATCATCAAGCGATATCGTCTCACCGAACAGCGAGATAAAATCCTTTCGAAAAGGTGAATTAAAGAAACTGCCGATATCACGGATTGATTTAATATCCGGGTAAGCGGTGAGGACCAGCTGAGCCGTTGCTGCATTATAGACATTAAGCAAGAAGGCCAGCCGTTCATCCACTGGCCAATTATCAAAGTCTGATTTGGAAATTTTTGAAACCTGTTCAAGATAATTTTGAAGTGCGGTCTGATTAACCGATAAAGCGTCATAATCCATTGCGGTGGCTTGATTTGGCTGATCTTCATTCAGATTTACTACATGACTTTTAAGCAGATCGTCCCAAATAGAATGATCAAACTCATCCGCTTGTGACGTTTGGATAAATAATAAACTCAAACAAAATATAATAATAAGTCTTAGCATTGGCCGCCTTTTTTAATAAATTAATTGAATAATAGTATAAATACAGCTTAATTAGCCAGATACTAATAACAGCCGATCACATTTTTGTTCCCTACTTGATATATCCACCAGAACGGTTAATCTTCCTGATATATAAAAATATGGAGGAAATCATGGCCGGCATTAAAACTATCGTTGGAATATTTATCTTTTTTATAAGCGCATCACTTACCTTTGCGCAAGAAAAGGAAGGCTTCGAGTTTTGGCCCGGTGTTAGCTATGATAGCTCAATCCCGACAACCATGGATGTGCTCGGTTATGATATTGGTGACCAGATTTCATCAAGCGCGAATATTATCAAATATTTTGAAGCGCTCGCTGCGGCCGTTCCAGACCGGGTCAGGTTTTTTGATATAGGTAAAACGTGGGAGGGCAGACGGCTTATTTATATTGCTGTGGGATCAGCCGAACGAATAAGCGCGCTCGAAGATTTAAAGACGGGAATGCACCAGCTTCATGACAGCCGCATTACCGATCAGGCGCAGGCGGACCAACTTATAAAAGACCTGCCCGGCACCATCTGGCTTGGTTACGGTATTCACGGCGATGAGACATCATCAAATGATGCGGCAATGATGACCGCTTATCATATCCTTGCGGCTCAAAATGATCCTATTGTTGATAATATCCGCCAAAATGTCGTGACTTTTATTAATCCCACATCAAACCCTGATGGGCGGGACCGCTTTGTAAACAGTTTTCTTTCCGCTGAAGGGATGATGGACGAAGAAGAACGGATTTCCGCAGAACATGACCAGCCCTGGCCGGGCGGTCGTACCAATCATTATCTGTTTGATTTAAACCGTGATGGATTTGTGCTTACCCAGCCGGAAACCCGCAATCAGGCAATGGCGCTTCGCCAGTATTTCCCGCTTGTGGTGATGGATATTCATGAGCAGGGCGGCGACGGTAATTTTTATTTTGATCCCGAGCCCGCACCATTTAATCCCCATGATACGGAAGTGCGTCATAACAATGTGATGCTGTTTGCCGCTAATCACGCCAGACATTTTGATAATTTCGGTTTTGATTATTTTACCCGCGAAGTGTTCGACGAATTTTTCCCGGGTTATGTTTCAACCACGCCATCTTATTATGGCGCCATTGGTATGTTGTTTGAACAGCCATCGGTGCGTGGCATGACATACCGCCGCAAGGACGGAACAGTTGCCCATTATAGGGGCGCAGTGCGGCGTCAATTTGTTGGCTCGATATCTGTGGGGGAAACGGTTGCGAATAACCGTGAAAAACTGCTTGGTGATTTTTATGATTACGGAAAATCCGGTATTGAAGAAGCCGAGAATGACGACATAAAATCATTCATCATCCCGGTTCAGAAAAATCAGGCCGGGGCCAATAAACTTGTTGGATTAATGGCGATGCAGGATGTAGAAATCGGTGAAGCGACATCATCGTTCAGTGCGTGTCGCGCCAATTATCCGGCGGGAAGTTATATTATTAACACCGCCCAGCCGACAAAACGTTTCATTCGGGTGCTGCTTGATAAATCCGTGCCCATGAGTGACGAATTTATAGCAGAGGAAGAAAGACTTCATAGCCTAGGCCAAAGATCAAAAATTTATGACGTGACCTCATGGTCGCTACCGCTTATGTGGGGCGTTGATGTAGCGGAATGCTCTGAAAACCTGACCGAAGAAACCGTAGTGGTTGCGCCAAATCTTATCAGGCCCGGTATGGTTATGAATGCAGACGCAAGTTTTGCTTATCTTGTGCCGTGGGGGGAAACGACGGCGTCAAACCTGCTTAGCCGCGCGCTTCATATGGGGCTTCATGTGAAATCAAGTGATGAAAAATTTGTAAATGGCGCTCAGGAATTTCCGTCGGGTACATTGGTTTTTCTAAAACACCTCAATGAAGATGGTCTTGGTGATAAACTTGCCATGCTGGCGCAGGAAACAGGCGCGAGTGTCGTGGGTGTCAATGATAGCTGGATCATGGAAGGGCCAAATTTTGGCAGCAGTAAAACACCGGTCATTTTACCACCAAAAGTGGGCATATTATGGGACGTGCCGACCGATCCTTATTCGACTGGCAACACCCGCTTTGTCATTGAACGCCAACTTGGCTATCCGGTGACAGTGATCAGAACCGATCAGCTAAAATCACAGTCCATTGACCGCTTTCAAGTGCTTATTATGCCGCAGAGCCGTGGCGGTTATGCGAGTGTGCTTGGTAAAGCTGGTGCTGATAATATAAAAAACTGGGTCGAGCGTGGCGGTACTTTAATCGCGCTTGGTTCGGCGCTTAATTATCTTATTTCAGAAGATATAGGCCTGCTTTCTTCAAAGCTTGAACTTGCCTATAATCCTGATCAGGACGCGACCGGTGGTGATAACGCATCAACAAGGACCGAAGGAGCCTCACTTGATGCGGATGGCTACCAGCAGGCGATAACACCGGAAAATCAGGCCCCTTCAAGGCTAGCCGGATTTATCGTAAAGGCCAAAGTGGATAAAAACCATTGGATGTCAGCCGGACTTGCGGATGAAATAAATGTGGTTATGCGCCGCAGCGATATTTATTCGCCGCTAAAACTGAATGATGGGACAAATGTCGCTTATATGGCGGCAGCGGACGAGGTGCTGCAAAGTGGCTATATTTACGATGAAACCAAAACACAGCTTGCCTTTAAGCCATTCGTTATGGTTGAACCCACCGGGGCAGGAAATGTCATCGCCTTCGCCTATAGCCCGACCACCCGCGCCTACGTAGACGGACTAAACACCCTACTGATGAACGCCATCATAAGAGGCCCGGCCCATTCGCGGGCCTTAAGGTGAAGTTGACTCATTTTCCTGAACTGATAAAGTCTTCCTATAAAAAAGTAATTTAAAGTTTTGGGAGAGACTTATGAGTAAAGTAGGGAAAATTCTTGTTGGATTTATGGCTGTTCTTTTGATCACTTCTTGTGGTTCAGAATCTGATAATAATGCCAGTAGTGAGGTGACTGTAGCGCACCAATCGCAGAATGTTACAATTTATCGTGACGAATGGGGGGTGCCGCATATTCACGGCAAAACTGATGGCGATACAGCATTTGGTATGGGATACGCACAGGCGGAGGATAATTTTAATCAGCTTGAGCTTGGCTTTATTATGGGCATTGGCCGTTCGGCGGAACATTTGGGGGAAAGCGCACTTCTTTCTGATTGGGTTGTCCATAGTTTTGAAAATAATGAACTTTCGAAGCGCGATTATGAAAACGCTGTTCCTGCGGTGAAATCACTGCTTGATGGTTATGCCGCTGGCATCAATTATTATATGGAAACACATCCTGAGCTTGAGGTTAAGTTACTGGATCATATTGAACCATGGTATTCGCTAGCGCTCATTCGCCGCTGGTATTATCTTGGTGGCTTCCTTAGCCGTCTTCGTTTCACAACGGGGGAGCGTACCGCTGCTTTCGAAGCCATTAACGAAACACCACTTGAACTCGCACAGTTGAAAATTCCCTATTATGATCCGGAAGACCGAAAAGAATTTGGCTCCAACGCATGGGCGGTTAACGGCACAAAAATTGATGGGACAGGGTCATATTTATTTATAAACCCGCATCTTCCCGCATTTGGTATCGGTCAGACTTATGAAGCGCATATGATGTCGGATGAAGGTTGGAATTTCACAGGATACGCCCGCTTCGGTTATCCGCTTCCTTATATTGGTTTTGGTGAAAACCTTGGTTGGATGAGCACAGATAATTTTGCCAATCAAGAAGACAGCTGGATTGAGCATTTTGACGATCCTGAAAGCCCGCTAAGCTATACTTACGGCGACGGCACACGCGAGGCGACGCAGTGGAACGGTGAGATTAAGATAAAAGGCGGCGAAGTGCGCAGCGTTAAATACCGTAAAACCCATCATGGTGCTGTCGTTGCGCTTCGGGACGAAAAGTTCCTCAGCGGCAATTTTGCCACCTTTGATCAGCCGGGCTGGCTTGACCAGTAGTATAATATGCAGCGGGCCAGCAATATAGATGAATTTACCAAGGCCATAGAGCCGCTCAGAATGAATTTTGGTAATATT